>JAOPXM010000162.1 GCA_025965125.1 Nocardioides sp. | reverse complement strand
CACCGGGCAACGAATCAGTCGAAGCTGACCTGCAGCATCCCGAGGCACATCTCGTCGGTGGTGCCCTCGCCCCAGACGACGTACTTCTCCTCCTGGCCCGCGAAGGACGGCAGCCTGTCACGCAGCCACTGGACGTGACGGCAGGTCACCTTGACCGTGTCGAACGGCTTGAGGTGCACCGGCTTGATCGGCTTGGCGCCCTGGTTGTCGAAGTCCCACACCGGGATGTCGAGGACGGTCTGAGCCTTCGGAGTGCCGGGGTTGACCTCGATCTGGATGGAACGGCCGAGCAGGTGCATGTGACCGGCGACGCCCAGGATCGTCATCGGCCGGCCGATGGTGCGCGTGCAGGAGGTGACCTCCGACGGCTCCGTCGGTGTGCGGCAGAGCAGGTGGAGCAGGTCGGCCGTGGAGCCGGGGCCCTGCCCGAATCTCGCCTTCACATCGGCAACCGCCGCATCGCGGTCGCAGAGCGGGCCGGTGTCGTGCCCGGGACGACACGGCAGCTCGACTGGGGCCGGCATCAGGTAGGTGTGCAGATCGGTCAGCCCGGCCGACTTCGGCATCCACCGGATCTGGGTCGAGGAGGTGTCCGGGCTGGCTCCGGCGAGCAGGTTGTAGTGGACCTGCATCACGATCCGCGAGCCCTTGGCCAGGTCGACGCCGTAGCCCTTCCGGGTCACGGACTCGGAGCCGCCCGGCGCCCACGCACCCAGCCAGGACGCGTCATCGAGGCTGTTGAATTCCCCCGAAAGGCCGCTGCCCCCGAAGCAGGTCCAGCCTTCGCCAGGTGTCGCGGCATCGGTCTTCTCGGCTTCGCCGACCTGTTCCGGCGGCACGCGGAACAGGATCACGTGGTGCACGACGTCGGGATTGCCCGGCAGCACGTTGGTGCCGGTGAGGTAGACGTCCTCATCCAGCTTCGGGTCCAGGAGGAAGCAACGGTAGTCGTCGGTGCCGACCCCGGTGGGCGCAGAGGGCGTGTACGCCGCCGGCATCGTCAGCGTCGTGCGCTCCTCGCCCGGACGGAGCGCGATCTCCGGCGCGGCCTCGCCGGACGAACCATGGGAGCTGGGGGTCACGGACGGCGTCGACCTGGGCCCAGCGGTGTTCGTCGAGGTCCCACCGCAGCCTGCGACCAGCGCAAGTGCGGCCAGTGCGGCGGCGAACCTCCACGGACTCCTCATCCCGGGGGCCAGGTCATCGGCCGCCCGGCCAGGAGGTGCAGGTGGGTGTGGAACACCGATTGACCGACGCCGGTGCCGGTGTTGTAGACGAGGCGGTAGTCGTCGTACCCCGCTTCGGCCGCCACCGCTGCCGCCGCCGTCACGAGCTCTGCGGACACGGCTGGATCGGCCGCGGCCAGCTCGGCGGCGTTCGCGTAGTGGTCGCGCGGCACCACCAGTACGTGCGTCGGCGCCTGCGCATTGAGGTCGCGGAACGCGACGGTGTGCTCGGTCTCGAGCACGATGTCGCCCGGAATCTCACCCGCGACGATCTTGCAGAACAAACAGTCCTCCACAGGCTGCATCCTCCCTGTTCCCACCCTGTCACGAAAGTCGCGCAGCACCGACGTAAACCCCCGGACCCGCCCGGGCGTCGTACTAGCGTGACGACCCATGCAATGCCAGCCGGTACGGCGGTGAGCGACCGCCCCGCCTGGGGCGCCGATGAGGCGGTCGAACAGCTGTACGCCGCGCACTGGCGGCAGCTGGTCCGGCTCTCGGTGCTCCTCGTGCGAGACACCGGCAGTGCCGAAGAGATCGTGCAGGACGCGTTCGTCGCGGTTCACGGGCGCTGGTCCAAGCTCCGCGACCCGGATCTCGCGCTCGCCTACCTGCGCCAGGCCGTGGTGAACCGCTCCCGGTCCGCACTCAGGCACCGTGCGGTGGTCGAACGACACGCGGCGCGCGAGCGCCTCCCCGCGGACGTCCCCGGCGCCGACGAGTCCGCCCTGATCTCGGATCGGCGCGCCGCCGTCCTCGACGCGATGCGGGTCCTCCCCCAGCGTCAGCGCGAGGTTCTCGCGCTGCGCTACTACCTCGACCTGTCCGAGTCAGAGATCGCCGACGCGCTCGGCATCAGCCGCGGCGCCGTCAAGAGTCACGCGTCCCGGGGGTCGGCGGCGCTGCGAGAACTGCTGGCCGACCAGCTCGGCGACCAGCCCGACACACATCCCCAGCCCAACGGAGAGGAGCAGTGATGAGCGACCACGACCCGCGCCTCGCCGAGCTGCTGTCGGACGCGGTCTCGGACATCGAGCCCGCCGACCACCTCGACGCCATCCGCGACCGCACGAAGGTGATCCCGATGACTTCTCGACGACCTTGGTATCTCGTCGCCGGGGGCGCGGCCATCGCCACCGCGGCCGTCATCACCGCGATCGCACTTGCGAGCAACCAGGACTCGCCGTCCGTGGATCCTCTGCCTCCCGGCACGTCTCCCACCGGGGCGGTGGACCCGACTCCGACGGGTGGCAGCACGGACCCCGCTGTCCCCACCCTGACCGTTGCCGGCTACTACCTCGGGGCGACCTCGAGCGGCACCGGTCTCTACCGCGAGTTCATCCAGGTCCCGGCCAACGACCCCCTGAGTGCAGCCGTGCTGGCCCTCGAGACGGCACCGTCGGATCCCGACTACCGCACCCCGTGGCCGGCGGGTTCGTTCTCCGACGCCGGCTTCGACGGGGTCGGCGACAACGGCGTGGTCTCCGTGGTCCTGGCCGACGCCTCGCTGCACGACCGCCCGGCCGGAATGAGCCAGGCCGAGGCCGAGGCCGCCATCCAGCAGGTGGTCTACACGCTTCAGGCAGCGGTCCGGACTCGCGCTCCCGTGCAGTTCATGTTCAACGGCAACCCGATCGACCAGGTCCTCGGCGTACCCACGTCGGAACCGCTTGCCAACGCTTCTCCGCTGGCAACCCTGTCCCATGTCAGCATCAGCGACCCGGCCGAGGGCGCCAGCGTCAGTGGCAGCCTTGAGGCCAACGGCGTGGCCAACTCGTTCGAGGCCAATGTCGGCTGGGAGATCCGTCAGGGCGACCAGGTCATCTCGAACGGCTCCTTCATGGCGGACGGCTACATGGACGACAAGTTGTTCCCGTGGCACACCACGATCGACATCAGTAGTCTCGCGCCCGGCACGTACACGTTCGCGGTCATGGAGGACGACCCGTCCGCGGGTGCCGAGGGCAACGGTCCGGACACCGACACCCGGACCATCGTGGTCGAGTAGGTCCCACGCTTCTCCTCCCTTTCGCCCGAGGATGGATCCCATGACCCGACCACCCCGGAACCGCGCCGCCGTGCTCGCCGCAACCACAGCATTGACCGCAGCGCTGCTCGCGGGCTGCGGGAACGGCAACGACGAGGCCCAGGACCCAGACCCGGTCGGCAGCTCGACCAGCGCCACACCCACGGACGTGCCGCCGGACACCTCCACCCCTTCGGAGTCGGCGTCAACCACCGACCAGCCGGCCGACACCGTGACGGTCCCCGTCTACTTCGTGGGCGAGACCCCGCAGGGCCCCAAGCTCTACCGCGAGTTCCGCAAGGTCCAGGCAGACAACCCGCTCGAGGAGGCCGCGGCGCTGGTGACGGCCGGGGACGCCCTCGACCCGGACTACCGAACGCTCTTCACCAGCAATGCGATCACCAGCATCGACTTCTCGGACGGCGCAGGTGCCATCGCCGTACAGCTCGCGGACGACAGCTGGGGTCCCCGACCGGCGGGGATGACCAAGCGGGACGCCAAGCTCGCGCTGCAGCAGCTCGTCTACACGCTGCAGGGAGTCCAGCAGTCTCGCGTCCCCGTGCTCTTCCAGGTGGACGCCGACCCCGTCACGGTTTTCGGCATCGACACCGCCGGCGGCATCAAGGCCGCTGCGCCGCTCGACGTCCTCGCGCTGGTCAACGTGACGGCACCCGAGGAGGGCGCGACCGTGAGCGGGACGTTCAAGGCCAGCGGCGTGGCCAGCTCGTTCGAGGCGACCGTCCCGTGGGAGATCCGGCAGGGCGACAGCCTGGGCCAGGTCGTCAAGAAGGGTTTCTCGACGGCGGAGGGCTGGATGGACAAGCTCTATCCCTGGGAGACCGAGGTCGACGTGTCGGACCTGGCGCCCGGCACCTACTCGTTCGTCGCCATGACTGACGACCCGTCCGGCGGTGAGGGCGGCGGCCCGACCGAGGACAGCAAGACCATCACGGTCGAGTGACGTGCGGCTGTCTCGGCGGCGGCTGAACCGCACCCTGCTCCAACGTCAGCACCTGCTCGAGCGGGCCCCGATGTCGGTCGCGGACATGTCCAGGCACCTGGTCGGCCTGCAGGCCCAGGAGAACCTCCCGCCGTACTTCTCGCTGAATGCCCGGCTCACCGACTTCGACCCGTACGACGTCAGCCGCGGCCTCGACGACCGGACCCTGGTCCGGCTGCTCACGATGCGCGGCACCATCCACCTGCTCACCCCCGACGACGCCCTCACCCTGCGTCCCTGGACCCAGCCGAGGATGGAGCAGGAGCTCAGGACCAGTCAGAACACCAAGTCCGCGCTCGGCGTCGATCGTGCGGAGTTCGACGGAGCGGTGTCCGACGCTCTCGCCGACGGGCCGCTCCCGCAGCGGGACCTGTCCGCAGCGCTCGCCGAGCGGTTCCCCGACGTACCGCCGGCCGCGCTCGGTCAGCTCGCGCGGGTCACGCTCCCGCTCGCCCAGGTCCCGCCGCGTGGGAAGTGGAAGGAGTCCGGGGGCGTCGTCTACCAGTTCGTCGACCGCTGGCTCGACCGCCCGCTCGTCGACCCCGACCCTCAGGAGATCGTGCGCCGCTACCTCCGGGCCTTCGGTCCGGCCACGGCAGCGGATGTCACCGCCTGGTCGGCGATCACCCGGCTCGGTCCGGTGCTCGCCGCGATGGACAACCTGGTCCGCCACGAGGACGAGCAGGGCAAGGTGCTGTACGACGTTCCCGACGGCGAGCTCGCCGATGAGGATGCGCCGGCACCGGTCCGCCTGCTCGGGGTCTACGACAACGTCTGGCTGTCCCACGCCGGGCGCGACCGCGTCACGGAACCCGAGTCGCGCAAGCGGTGGATGGGCGTGAACGGCGGCACGGCCAACGCGGCCTTCGTCGACGGCATGCTCGAGGGTCTGTGGCGGGTGGAGGAGGGCAGGCCCAGCGTCGTCGAGGTCCACCGCAAGCTGACCAGGGCGGAGCAGTCCGGCCTCGACGACGAGATCGCCCGCGTCGAGGTCCTCCTGTCGCGCTGACCGCTCCGCCCAGCGGTGCAACCGTTCGTGGCCGGCACCGGTTGCCGGTGCGCTGAGGGTCAGCGCCAGCGTGGGGTGCGGGAAAGCAGGGCCGCGACGGCGGCCACGCCCGCCGTGGAGGTCCGCAGCACCTCGGTGCCGAGCCGCACCGAGTGCGCCCCCGCGGCCGTGAATGCCTGGACCTCGTCGTCGGAGAGCCCGCCTTCCGGGCCGACGACGACCACGATGGGACCGCTCGTGGGGACGTCGAGCGTGGCGAGCGGCGCGGCTGCGGCTTCGTGAAGCACCACGGCCAGCGATGCCGAGGCGACGAGTGACAGCACGTCCGCGGTCGAGGCGAGCTCGGCAACCTCGGGGAACCACGGCCGGCGCGCCTGCTTGGCCGCCTCGCGCGCCGTCGTGCGCCACCGGGCCAGGGACTTCGCCTCGCGTTCGCCCTTCCAGACAGCCACGCTCCGCGACGCCGCCCACGGCACGATCCGAGCCACCCCGACCTCGGTCAGGACCTCGACCGCGAGCTCGCCCCGGTCACCTTTGGGCAGCGCCTGCACCACGACCACTGCGGGCTCTGGTGGCTCACTCACGTCCAAGCCCAACACGGTTGCGGTGAACTGACGCTTTCCGGTCGAGGCCACCTCGGCGCGCGCCGACGTACCGCGGCCGTCGGTGAGGACCACCTGCTCCCCCACGCGCAGCCGGCGTACGGCGACGGCATGGTGCGCCTCGTCGCCCTCGACGCTCACGTCCGCCCCGACGGTGACACCGGCAAGCGACGAGACGAGCTGGACGGGGAGAGACACGGCGTTCAGTGAATCAGTGCGTGTTGAAGGCGTCGCGCAGCCGACCGAAGACCGACTTCGATCCCGGCCGGAGCTGGCCGGCCGGCTGCTCCTCGCCGCGGATCGCCGCCAGCTCGCGGAGCAGCTCCTCCTGACGCGGGTCGAGCCGGCTCGGGGTCTCGACGACCACGGTCACGATCAGGTCACCGCGGCCGCCACGCAGGCCGGGAACGCCCCGCGCTCGGAGCACCTGCTCGGTGCCGGACTGGGTGCCGGGCCGGATCTCCAGCTCGAAGCTCGTCTCCAGCCCGGACTCGGTGAGTCCGGCGTCGTCCGCTGCGGCCACGTCGCCCTCGAGGGTGGGCAGCGTCAGCACGGTGCCGAGTGCCGCGGCCGTCATCGGCACGGTGACCGTGCAGAGCAGGTCGTTGCCGTGCCGGGTGAACACGTCGTGAGGTGCGACGTGCACCTCGACGTACAGGTCACCAGCGGGCCCGCCACCCGGGCCCACCTCGCCCTGGCCGGTGAGCTGGACGCGTGTTCCGTTGTCGACGCCGGCGGGGATCTTCACCGTGAGCGTGCGCCGCGAACGAATCCGGCCGTCGCCGGAGCACTCCCGGCAGGGGTCCGGGATGATCGAGCCGAAGCCTCGGCAGGCGGCGCACGGCCGGAGCGTGCGGATCTCGCCCAGGAACGACCGCTGCACGTGGGCGACCTCGCCCTGGCCGCGGCAGGTCTCGCAGGGGATCGGATGGGACCCGGGAGCCGCGCCTTCGCCGTGGCAGGTCGAGCAGACGACGGCCGTGTCCACCTTGAGCTCGCGGGTCACGCCGAACGCTGCCTCGGACAGCTCGACCTCGAGGCGGATCAGCGCGTCCTGTCCGCGACGTACCCGCGGGCGCGGACCACGGCCCTGCCCGGCAGCCCCGCCCTGACCGCCGAAGAACGCGTCCATGATGTCGGTGAACGAGAAGCCGGCCCCCTGACCGAAGCCTGCCGTGCCGCCGCCGAACGGGTCGCCGCCGCGGTCGTACGCCGCCCGCTTCTGCGGATCCGACAGCACCTCGTAGGCCATCGAGATCTCCTTGAACCGGTCCTGGGCGGCGGGGTCGGAGTTGACGTCGGGGTGGTACTGCCGGGCCATCCGCCGATAGGCCTTCTTGAGGGCATCCGCGTCCGCGTCACGGGCGACACCGAGGAGGTCGTAAAGGTCCTGGCTCAACGTTGTTCCTTCATGGATCTGGCTTGGATCGGAAACTGTGATCTGGGATCTGGAGCGGTCATGGGTGACGTGGGTCAGCCCTCATCGAGGATGCGCGACACGTAGCGAGCCACGGCCCGCACCGCCGCCATGGTGCCGGGGTAGTCCATCCGGGTCGGGCCGACGATGCCGAGCGTGGCCAGCGCCTCGTCACGCGGGCCGTAGCCGGTGGCGACGACGCTGGTCGACGAGAGCTCCTCGTAGGGACCCTCGGCGCCGATCCGGACCGTGACCCCGCCTCCGACGTGCGCCTCGCCGAGCAGCTTGAGCAGTACGACGTGCTCCTCCAGCGCCTCGAGCAGGGGACGCACCGCGGAGTCGAAGCTGTCGCCGTACCTCGCCAGGTTGGCCGTGCCGCCCACAGCGATCCGCTCGTCGGACCGGTGGTCGCTCATCGCATCGACCAGTGCCTCGACGACCGCGGCCACCGTGGCAGCGTCACGCTCGGGCACCAGGCCGCGCAGCGCGACCACGGCGTCGGCGATGATCTCGCCGGTGGCCGAGCGGTTGACCAGGCTGCGGAGCTCGGCGAGGGCTTCGTCGGTGAGGTCGGCATCGACCTCGACCAGCCGTTGCTCGACCCGTCCGGTGCTCAGGATCACCACGGCCAGCAGCCGGTTGGGCGCGAGCGCCACGAGCTCGATGTGGCGGACCGTCGACCGGGAGAGCGTGGGGTACTGGACCACCGCCACCTGGCGGGTCAGCTGCGAGAGCACGCGCACGGAGCGGGTCACGACGTCGTCGAGGTCCACGGCGCCGTCGAGGAACGTCGAGATCGCGCGCTTCTCTGCGGCACTCATCGGCTTGACGGTGGTCAACCGGTCGACGAAGAGCCGGTAGCCCTTGTCGGTCGGCACCCGCCCGGCGCTGGTGTGCGGCTGGGTGATGTAGCCCTCGTCCTCGAGCGCGGCCATGTCATTGCGCACGGTGGCAGACGAGACGCCCAGCGAGTGGCGCTCGACCAGGGCCTTGGAGCCCACCGGCTCCTCCGTGGAGACGTAGTCCTCGACGATGGCGCGCAGCACGGCCAGCTTGCGGTCCTCCTGCATGTCGCCTCCTCGCGGCCACGTCCATCTGGCACTCGGGTCTTCTGAGTGCCAATCCTACTAGCCCGGCCCCTAGGGTTGCGGGATGGCATTCACGGAGGTCGCTGATCGGGTCTGGGTCGCTCGCTACGAGTGGTTCGACGTCAACGTGACCCTGATCGGCGGTGCGGGCGGCCTGCTCGCCGTCGACACCAACGCGTCCGCAGCAGCGGCCCGCGAGGTGCTCGACGACGTGCGACGGCTGGGCATTCCCGGCCCGGCTGGTCGGGTCGTCGGTGTGGTCAACACCCACGAGCACTTCGACCACACGTTCGGCAACGGCGAGTTCCGGGCGGCGTACGGCCGGATCCCGATCCACGCCCACGAGGTGGCCGCCGAGCGGACCGTCTCCGCGGGAGAGCGCATCAAGGGCCTGTACGACGCCGACCCGGACGATCCGCACAGGGATGACGTCCGGGGCACCGAGCTCGTCGCGGCCGACACGACGTTCTCGTCCGCGGTCGTGCTGGAGCTCGGCGACCGGCAGGTCGAGCTGGTCCACCCGGGTCGCGGCCACACGGGGGGCGACCTGGTGGTGCGCATCCCCGACTGCGACGCGCTGCTGGCCGGCGACCTCGTCGAGGAGTCGGCGGCGCGTGGTGCCGTCCCGGGCTTCGGCAAGGACTGCTACCCGCTCGAGTGGCCGCTCACCCTCGACATCGTCCTCGGACTGTCCACGTCCTCGACCATCGTGGTGCCCGGCCACGGTGCGCCGGTCGGACGGGAGTTCGTGGAGGACCAGCGCAACACGATCGGCATCGTCGCCGAGACGATCCGGGACCTGGCGACCCGAGGGGTTCCGCTCGACCAGGCGCTCGAGGTCGGCGAGTGGCCCTACCCACGCGAGGAGCTCGCGGCGGCCGTGAGCCGCGGCTACGAGCACCTCCCCCGCAGCCAGAAGCGACTGCCGCTCATCTGACCCACCGCCTCCGCACCGGCTCCGCGTCCGCCGGACTGAATGAGCGGATGGGTGGGTACGGCGTCCTCATGAGCAACGCGAGCGACGAGCCCGAGACCGGCATCACCGACGAGCAGCTGCCCGAGGACCTGCAGCCCACGGACGACAACCCTCTCGCCCAGCCCCTGGACGACGACGTGGATCCCGACGACCTGCCCGACGGCAAGTTGGGCGACGCGGCGGAGGGGTCGGAAGACGGCCCGGCAGGTGACGAGGGCAACGACGCCGCCGAGAAGTGACCCCGGCGCGGCGTACCCCCGTTGTCGGTGGCCCCGCCTAGCGTGGACCGGTGACCGATCGCTACGGAGCCGACGTCCTCTCGGGCGACTGGCGGGTGCCCAAGCGGGGCCGCGCCGTCGAAGCACCCGCCGAGCTGGGTGCGGTCGTCGAGGAGGTCATGACCGACTGGTGTGGGGAGATCGTCGCGGTCGACCGTGACCTCGACACCGTCACCCTCGAGGACCGGCGTCGCAGGCGCCGCACGTTTCCGCTCGGCCCCGGCTTCCTGCAGGACGGCAGGCCGGTCATCCTCACCCCACCCGTGCGCACCCAGGCCCCCACCAGGCCGACCAGGACCGCCTCCGGCTCCGTTGCGGTCCATGGGGCCAGGGCCCGGGTCGCCCGAGCCAGCCGGATCTTCGTCGAGGGGCGACACGACGCCGAACTGGTGGAGAAGGTCTGGGGCGACGACCTAAGGATCGAGGGCGTCGTCGTGGAATACCTCAACGGCGTCGACGACCTTGTCGAGCAGCTCCGCGAGTTCGGTCCCGGCCCCGAGCGCCGCGTGGGGGTCCTGGTCGACCACCTCGTGCCCGGGTCCAAGGAAAGCCGGATCGCCGAAGCGGTCTCCAGGTCGCCGGTCGGCCAACACGTCCTGGTCGTCGGGCATCCGTTCATCGACATCTGGGCCGCAGTCAAGCCCGATCGCATCGGGGTGCCGCGCTGGCCGGACGTTCCTCGCGACGTCGAGTGGAAGAAGGGCATCTGCCAACAGCTCGGCTGGCCGCACAGCGACCAGCGCGACATCGCCCGGGCGTGGCAGCACATCCTGTCGCGGGTGCAGTCCTTCGCCGACTGTGACCCGGCGCTGCTGGGCCGGGTCGAGCAGCTCATCGACTTCGTGACCGACGCCTGAGCAGATCAGCTCCGGAGCAGCCGCCCCTGGGCGTCCTTGCTGTCGCTGGCCAGCATGATGATGCCGTCGATGAACGGCCACAGGGCGCCGATGCCGCAGGTCAGGACGGTGACGACAACCTGCCAGGTGCCCGTCTTGTTGTCACCGATGTAGAAGCGGCCGATGCCCAGCGGGATCAGGATCTGCAGCAGGGCCGCAACGATCTTGGACTTGTCGGAGTACGGGATGCCCAGGGTCGGGTGCACGCCGTACGGCGCCGCCGGGCTCACGCCGTACGCCGGCGCACCCGGCGGCAGGTACTGCGGCTGACCGTAGGCCGGCGGCGGCGGAGGCGCCTGGCCGTAGTTCGGCTGCGGCGGCGGGGGCTGCTGACCGTAGGGCGGCTGCGGCGGCTGGTTGGAGTCGGGGTTCGAGCCGGACGGGTTCGGGTACTCAGGGCCTTGCGTCATGGGGCCACCCTAGGGGCTTCACGGCACCAGGTCGCGGACCACCGCGTCCGCAAGGAGCCGGCCCTGCTGGGTGAGAACGAGCCGGTCGCGCACGCGGGTGAGCAGGTCCCGCTCCGCCAGCTCTGCCACGGCGGAGCGGCCGTCGTCGTCGAGCACGCCGATGTCGAGACCGGAGCTCAGCCGGAGCTCCAGCAGCACCCGTTCGACACGCCGACTCTCGGCATCGAGCACCTCGCGTGCGTGGGCCGGGCTCAGGCCGGCGGCCAGGCGGTCGGCGTACGCCGCCGGATGCTTGACGTTCCACCAGCGCACCCCGCCGACGTGCGAGTGGGCGCCCGGGCCGACGCCCCACCAGTCGGCGCCCGTCCAGTAGAGCATGTTGTGGCGGCACCGGCTGGCCTCGTCGCGGGCCCAGTTGGACACCTCGTACCACCCGAGTCCGGCGGCGCCGAGCCGGTCGTCGGCGAGGAGGTACTTGTCGGCGAGGTCGTCATCGTCCGGCATCGGCAGCTCGCCGCGCCGGACCCGACGCGCGAGCGCGGTGCCGTCCTCGACGATGAGGGAGTACGCCGACATGTGGTCGGGCTCGCAGGCCAGCGCCGCCTCCAGCGAGCGCTGCCAGTCGGCCAGGCTCTCCCCCGGTGTCCCGTAGATGAGGTCGAGGCTGAGCTGGTCGAAGCCGGCCTCTCGCGCCCACTGCACCACCGCCGGCACTCGCAGCGGGTCGTGGGTGCGGTCCAGGACGCGAAGCACGTGGTCGACCGAGGACTGCATCCCGAACGAGATCCGGTTCAGACCGACCGCGCGCAGCTCATCGAGGTCCCACCGAGCGACGCTGTCGGGGTTGGACTCCGTCGTGACCTCGGCCCCGTCTGCGATCCCGAACTCGGACGCGACGGTCGCGATGACTGCGCCCAGGTCGGCCGGGCTGAGCAGCGTGGGGGTCCCGCCACCGAAGAAGATCGTCGACACCGGGAGGTCGACGTCGCCGAGGACGCGTCGGGCCCGCCGTACCTCCGCGATCGCCGCCGCGGCGTACGTCGTTCGCGAGGCCCCCGGCGCTCCGGCCGCCGGGCCCAGCTCGGCGGCGGTGTAGGTGTTGAAGTCGCAGTAGCCGCACCGGACCGTGCAGAACGGCACGTGCACGTAGATCCCGAACGGCCGCTCGCCCAGGCCCACGAGGGCCGACTCCGGCAGCGACCCGTCGTCCGGGACCGGGTCACCGGCGGGCAGGACGGAGGGCACTCCGCCATCCTCCCACCCGGTGCGGACGACTCAGACGGGATGCGTGCCTTCCCTGTGCGGAGTCGAGACTCCGACTACGCGTAGAGGGCCGCGAGCTGTTCCTTGTGGTTGTCCTCGACGACGTTGCGCTTGACCTTCATCGACGGCGTGAGCTCGCCGCTCTCGATGGTGAGGTCGTGGTCGAGCAGGACCCACTTCTTGATGGTCTCCCAGCGGTTCAGCTTGGAGTTCAGGTCGTCGACGTACCCGGCCACCATCGTCTTGACCTTGTCGGAGTTGACGATGTCGGCGTACGACGAGCCCGCCATGCCGTTCTCGGAAGCCCACCCGTCCATCGCGTCGACATCGAGGGTGATCAGGGCGACGACATAGTTCTTCTCGTTGCCGAACACCATGAACTGGCTGGCGTAGGGACAGACCGCCTTGAACTTGGCCTCGATCGCGGACGGTGCGATGTACTTGCCGCCCGAGGTCTTGAAGAGGTCCTTGATCCGGCCGGTGATCGTGAGGAAGCCGTCGGCGTCGAGGCTGCCCTTGTCACCGGTGCGCAGCCAGCCGTCCTCGGTCAGCGTCTTCGCGGTCTCCTCGGGCATGTTGTGGTAGCCGTCCATGATGTGCGGGCCGCGGATCAGGATCTCGTCGCCCTCGCCCAGCTTCACCTCGCTGCCCGGCAGCGCCGGCCCCACGGTGCCGAACTTGTAGTCGTCGGGGTGATTCACGAATCCACCGGCGGAGCACTCGGTCAGCCCGTAGCCCTCGAGGATCACGATGCCGGCTGCATGGAACCACTCGGCGATCTCCTGGTTGAGGGCCGCAGCACCCGAGATGAAGAACCGGACCCGGCCGCCGAACCGGTCACGGACCTTGCTGAACACCAGTCTGTCGAAGAGCGCGTGCTGGAGCTTGAGCGTCAGCGGGACCGACTTGCCTTCCCGGACCAGCTTGTCGACCTTGAGCCCGACCTCGAACGCCTGGTTGAAGAGCTTCTCCTTGAGACCACCCTCGGCCTGCTGCATCGTCACGATGCGGCCGTGGGCCTTCTCGAAGATGCGGGGTGCGGCACCCATGAACGTGGGCTTCACGACGCCGAGGTTCTCGACGATCTTGTCGACGCGGCCGTCGATGGCCGTCGCGAATCCGCACGCCAGCTGAGCGGAGAGCAGCACCTTGCCGAACGAGTGGGCCATCGGCAGCCAGAGGAACTGCAGGTCGTCCTCGCCGAGGATGTGCTGCACCTCGATCGCCGCGCCCTCGTAGACCCAGGACTTGTGACGCAGCCGAACACCCTTGGGCCGTCCGGTGGTGCCGGAGGTGTAGATCAGCGTCGCGAGCGCGTCGGGAGCGATCGACTTGGCCGTCTGCTCGATGATGTCGGGGTGCTCGGCAAGGTAGGCGTCGCCGAGCTCGGCGAGCGCGTCCAGCGTGATCACCCAGTCACCATCGGCCTTGCCGTCGAAGGTCACGACTTTCGCGATGTGCGGCAGCTCGGCCTTGTGCTCGGTGAGCTTGGCGAGCTGCTCGTCGTCCTCGACGAAAACCACCCGGCTCTCCGAGTCGCTGAGGATGTACGCCGTGTCCTCGCCGTTGGTGGACGGGTAGACCGTCGTCGTGGCACCGGCGGCGCACATGACGGCGAGGTCCGCGATGATCCACTCGTAGCGGGTGCCGGCCACGATGCCCACCCGCTGCTCCGGCTCGATGCCGAGCGACAGCAGACCGGCTGCGAGGCGTGCGACCTTGTCGCCGGCCTGCTTCCAGGTCACGGACTCCCAGTCGCCGCCCCGGGGGAACCGGAACGCCTCGCGGTCGGATGACTGGGCCACCCGGTCGAGGAACTGAACGGCCATGTTCGGGGAGAGGTGGTCGACGAAACTCGCGTCGGTGTTGACGGGCATGTCACTCCTGCAGGGCGGGGGTACGGGAGAGGTTGGACAGTCCGCACCTCCCCAGGCGGATCTGGTCCACGTAACTTAGATCACTTTGCCTACCTGCCGGTAACGATTCCGTCTCGTGACCCGGCGGGGCGCTCAGACGAGGTCGGCGACGTAGCGCTCGGCCCTCGCCCTGATCCGCGGGCCCAGGTTCTCGACCGCGAGCAGGTCGGGCAGCAGCGAGTGGTCCAGCATCAGGGCCCGGAACATGGTCGACACGGTGACACCGTGACCGGGCCGGTGCAGGACAGTCAGCTCGTCGCCGGCCTGGACGATGCCCGGTTGCAGCACCCGGAGGTAGGGGCCTGGCCGCGCCTCGAGGGCGAATCTCCTGACCCACGCCCGGTTGTCGTAGCCGTTGAGACCCATCCACATCTTGAAGTCGTTGCAGGGGGTCCGCACGGAGGCGATCTCGATGATGGCGGTGCCGACCTGCCACCGCTCCCCGACCTCGGCCTCGTTGACGTCGATGCCGGAGGTCGTGAGGTTCTCGCCGAACTGACCGTCGCGGATCTGCCGGCCGAGCTCGGCCGACCAGAAGTCGAGATCCTCACGGGAGAACACGTAGATCGCTTGGTCGACCCCGCCGTGGTTCACGGTGTCGGAGACCTCGTCACCGGCGAGACCGAGCTGCCCCAGGTCCACCGGGCCGCTCACCGCCGCCTTGTCGATCGACGTACGACCGATGCCCGCCCAGTCTGCTTCACGCGGACGTCCGACGTTGACGGAAACCAGGCAGGGCATGGTGCAGTCTCCCAAAGTCGGCCGGTGCGTGCGAACAGTTTGGCCGACACGCACTCAGTCCTGGACTGCCTTGGCGACCGCGACGCAGCAGGTGATCCACTCCCGCTCCTCCTTGTCGAGCCCCCGTCCCAGTCGCCCGGCGTCCTCGATGGCCCAGTACGCGTTGACGACCATCCGTACGACCACCCAGGCCCGGGCCCGGTCCTCGTCGAGCGAGGCGGCGTCGAGCAGCGCGTGGAACCGCCGACGTACGCCGCCGCGGATGTCGTCGGCCAGCTCGTCCCAGCGGTTCCACAGCATCGGCGCCGGCTCGTAGTGGGGGTCGCCCGACATCGGCTGCGGGTCGATGGCAAGCCACGGAGCCCGCTCCGCGGCCAGCACGTTCTCGTAGTGCAGGTCGCCGTGCACCAGCGTGCCGGTGCTGGCCGGGTCGCCGGCCAGGTCCCTCGCCAGACCCAGCGCCTGCTCGACCAGCCGGTGCGGGATCGGCGCGTCCCGGGGCAGAGCCGCCAGCGCGTCGGTCCAGCGCCCGACGTACGACGTCACGGTCACCAGCTGGGCGGGCGCGGGCACGTGAATGAGGCCGTAGAGCCCGGCCACGACTTCGCATGCCTCCAGATCCCACAGCTCGGTCAGGTCGGTGGTGTGCAGGCGCTCCATCAGGATCGCTCGGCGACGCGGGTCCGCCCGATGCAGCCGGACCGCGCCACGCCCGCCCCAGCGTTGCAGGGCCAGTGCCTCGTGCTCGGTCTCGACGTCGGGAAACGCGATCTTCAGCACGGCCTGCTCTCCCTCGCGGAGCACCGGCAGGACGACGGACCCGTGACCGTGCATCATCGGGCCGTCCCGCTCGAGGGCCCACTCCGTGAGCAGCTCACCGATCAGCATCGGCAACCGGTCGACGTACACCGCCCAGTCCGGCCCCCTCGCCGTGAAGTCGAGCACCGCCTTCGGCAGCTCGACCCGGGTCACTTCTTGGTCGGGGCCGTGGTCGACAGCGCAGCGATGAAGGCCTCTTGCGGCACCTCGACGCGACCGACCATCTTCATCCGCTTCTTGCCTTCCTTCTGCTTCTCGAGCAGCTTGCGCTTACGGGTGATGTCACCGCCGTAGCACTTCGCGAGGACGTCCTTGCGGATCGCGCGGATGGTCTCGCGGGCGATCACGCGGGCGCCGATGGCGGCCTGGATCGGCACCTCGAACTGCTGGCGCGGGATCAGCTCCTTGAGCTTGCCGACCAGCATCACGCCGTACGCGTAGGCGGCGTCCTTGTGCACGATGGCGGAGAACGCGTCGACGGGCTCGCCATGGAGCAGGATGTCGACCTTCACCAGGTCGGCGACCTGCTCGCCGGATCGTTCGTAGTCGAGCGAGGCGTAGCCCTTGGTGCGCGACTTCAGCTGGTCGAAGAAGTCGAAGACGATCTCGCCCATCGGCAGCGTGTAGCGCATCTCGACGCGGTCCTCGGACAAGTAGTCCATGCCCTGGAGGTTGCCGCGCTTGGTCTGGCAGAGCTCCATGATCGTGCCGATGTAGTCGGACGGCGACAGGATCGTGGCGCGCACGACGGGCTCGCGCACCTCGGCGATCTTGCCCTCGGGGTACTCGCTCGGGTTGGTCACCTCGTGGACCGTGCCGTCGTCCATCGTCACCTGGTAGACAACGTTGGGCGTGGTCGAGATCAGGTCGAGGTTGAACTCGCGCTCGAGGCGCTCGCGCACGATCTCCATGTGCAGCAGACCGAGGAAGCCGCACCGGAAGCCGAAGCCCAGGGCGCCGGAAGTCTCCGGCTCGTAGGCCAGGGCCGCGTCATTGAGCTGCAGCCGCTCCAGGGCGTCGCGCAGGTTCGGGTAGTCGTCGCCGTCGATCGGGTAGAGCCCGGAGTAGACCATCGGGTTCGGGTGCTTGTAGCCGCCGAGCGCCTCGACCGCGCCGTGGTGCTGGCTGGTCACCGTGTCGCCGACCCGGGACTGGCGGACGTCCTTCACCCCGGTGATCAGGTAGCCGACCTCACCGACACCGAGGTCGCTGGCCTTGACGGGCTCGGGGCTGATCACGCCCACCTCGAGCATCTCGTGCACCACGCCGTTCGACATCATCTTGATCCGGTCGCGGTGCGAGAGCTTGCCGTCGAAGACCCGCACGTAGGTGACGACGCCGCGGTAGGTGTCGTAGACGGAGTCGAAGATCAGCGCACGAGGCGGCGCGTCCGGGTCACCGATGGGTGCCGGGGTCTGCTTGACGATCTCGTTGAGCAGCTCGGCGACGCCGAGCCCGGTCTTCGCCGACGTCCGCAGGACGTCGGAGGGGTCGCACCCGATGATGCCGGCGAGCTCGGCGGCGTACTTCTCGGGCTGTGCGGAGGGCAGGTCGATCTTGTTCAGGACCGGGATGATGTGCAGGTCCGCGCCGAGGGCGAGATAGAGGTTGGCGAGCGTCTGAGCCTCGATGCCCTGGGCAGCGTCGACCAGCAGCACGGCCGCCTCGCACGCCTCGAGCGAACGGGACACCTCGTAGGTGAAGTCGACGTGGCCGGGCGTGTCGATCATGTTGAGGACGTAGGTCCCCGGATCCGCGCCCTCGTCGTTGCCGACCGGGACGGTCCACGGCATCCGGACGGCCTGGCTCTTGATGGTGATCCCGCGCTCGCGCTCGATGTCCATCCGGTCGAGGTACTGGGCGCGGGCGGCCCGCTCGTCGACGACGCCGGTCAGCTGCAGCATCCGGTCGGCGAGGGTCGACTTGCCGTGGTCGATGTGCGCGATGATGCAGAAATTCCGGATGATCGCGGGATCGGTGTGGCCGGGCTTCGGCGCGGGGTTCGGGGGCACTCACTGCTCTCGTCAAGATCTCGGGGCGGTCCCCCACATTCTCCCACGCGTGGAGCCACCGACTCGATTCGGTGGGCGGGTCCGACCTTTCAGAGGGCGTTGGGCGTGACGAGACCGCGGTCGTAGGCGTAGACGATCGCGGCCGCCCGGTCCCTGAGGTCGAGCTTGGTGAAGATCCGGCCGATGTGACTCTTCACGGTCACCTCGGAGATGGTCAGGGTGGTGGCGATCTCGCCGTTGCTCAAGCCGCGGCCCATCAGCTCGAGCACCTCCCGCTCGCGTCCGGTGAGGTCGCCCAGCGGCGCCGCACCGGTGGCGACGTACGCCGGGTCCGGCGCCGCCCGGAACGTCACCAGCACCCGCGCGGTCACCGCGGGGTCGAGCACGGCGTGACCGGTCGCGACCGTGCGTACGCCGCGGACCAGGTCCTCGGCCGGACTGTCCTTGAGCAGGAAGCCGGACGCTCCGGCGCGCAGCGCCCCGGACAGGAGCTCGTCGTCGTCGAACGTCGTCAGCACCAGGACCGGTGGGGCGCCGGGATCGGCCCGGAGCCGGCGCGTGGCCTCGATGCCGTTCATCCGGCGCATCCGGAGGTCCATCACGACCACGTCGGGCCGGTGGTCACGCACGGCGGCCTCGACCTCGTCACCGTCCTCGCACTCCCCCACCACGACGATGCCGTCACGACGCCGCAGGATGCGGCGCAGTCCCGAACGGACGAGATCCTGGTCGTCGACGAGCAGGACCCGGATCAGTCCCTCCTCGAGCGCGACCGTCACGCCGGATCCACGACGGTGCGCCGGAGCTGGGCCAGCCTCGGGAGCGGGCACCGCAGCCCGCCGGTGGCCACCGGTGCCGTGTCACCACGGGGCAGCCCGACCTCGACCAGCCATTCCCGGCCGTCCGGTCCCGCGGCGAAGGTGGCGCCGAGGAGGTCGGCGCGCGCAGCCATCCCCGTCAGTCCGGACCCGCCGGGACTACCGGAAGACAGCGCTTCCCGGGCCAGCGCGTTGCGGATCGTCAACGTGCCCGGGTCGCGCGAGAGAGCCACCCGCACCCGCACCCGGGAGCCGGGTGCGTGCTTGGCCACGTTGGCCAGCGATTCCTGCACGATGCGGTAGAGGCCGAGCCCGGTGGCGGCCGGGACCTCGTCGACGTCGCCCCGGCACCAGTAGTCGACATCGAGTCCGGCGGCCCGGAAGCTGTCGACGAGGGCAGGCACGTCACCCACCTGCGGCGTCGGCGGTTCGGCGCCGCCTGCGCCCTGGCTCAACAGTCCGACCGTGCTCCGGACGTCGGCCATCGCCTGGCGGCCGACGCGTTCGGCGTCCTTGAGGGCATCGATGGCCTCGGCCACGTCGGAGCCGTCCTCGAGGTCACGACGGGCCGCGGTCAGGTGCAGCATCGTGACGCTCAGCGAGTGCGCCACGAGGTCGTGGACCTCGCGGGCAATGCGCTGACGCTCCTCCAGGGCGATCTGGCGCTCCCGGGCGGCGTACTCGCTCTCCTGCGTCTGGATCCGCAGCTGCAGTGCGCGCAGGATGAACCCCACGTCCCATCCGATCATCAGTCCGGCAAGCCAGATGGCCGCCGCTGCGCCGGGCAGCGCGTCCGCCCAGGTCAGGCCGCCCAGCACACCGGCAGTGGCGGCGAGGGTCGCCCCGCTGCGGGTCATGGGCAGGCAGGCGCCGACGTGGCCGACCATCAGGACCAGCAGGAACGGTACGAAGTCGTAGTCGACCGGGTAGCGCACCATCAGCACCGCGCTGGCGCCGCCGGTCACCAGGACGAAGACCGGCCACGGCGCGACGCGGCCACGGAGCTCGGTCAGCCAAGGGACGAGTGCGAGCGCCACGAGCGCAGCCGCGGGCAGCAGGTCACCGGAGCCGGCACGCTGCGCCACCGCGACGATCGCAGCCGCGAAGGCTCCGGAGTCGATGACCAGCGGGATCCAGACCGGGAAGTCCGGGTATCCGTTGGCGACCCAGCGGTCCTTCATCCCATGGGCCAGGGAAAGGGCTCTCACGACCCCCAGCCTAGGGATCGGCACGCCGTCGCACATCCACCCACGGTCGGACGGCTCCCCGTCCCTGGGTGGGCTCCGAAGTCCCGCCCAACGGTGGCAGATCCGGACCCGCCACCTCGCCTAGCGTCGTGGTCACCGGGCCACAAGCCTTCCAGTGCTGCGAACGAGGAGACGACCATGGGAACGACAGCGTGGGACACCATCCACAGCCGTACGGCGGCACTGCGCAACGTGGTCACCGCTCTCGACGCCGGTGGCGACCTGGCTTGGGACGACTCGGCGGCCGAGCACTTCACCGACCGCGACGACGTGCTCCGGGCGCTGCACGAGGTGTGGTCGCGGCGACTCCAGGGCCGCATCGACGTCGCCCTGGAGCTCGACACCCGTCGACTCGACGCCAGCGTCGCGGCCGCATGGGTCCAGACGGCGGCCGACCTGCCCGGCGTACGGCGGATCCTCGACGAGCATGCGGACGTGCCGGCCCTGCGTCACGCCGGCCGCATCGAGCTCCGCGCGATCGCCGTGGCCGCCGGTCTCGCCACGTTCGACGACCCGATCGCCCGCAGCGCCACCGCGGGGTCGCACTTCGTCCGGCGGCTGCGTGGTCAGACGCCTCCGACACCGCGGCTGCCTTCCTTGCGACGACGCCTACGGGTGGCCCTCGCCAGCTGAACCGCGCGTGGGACAACCGGGTCGCACGCCCTGCCCGCGGTGACGCAGGATGTCCCCCGTGATCCCCACGACGATCCCGCACGGTCGGACGGCCCGACGCCTCGAGTGGACCCACCTGCCGCCGCACGTGCGTGCGCTGATCGAGCGGGAGTGCGGGTCATCGGTCGTGGAGGCTGCGTCGCAGGGTGGTGGGTTCACGCCCGGGTTCGCGTCGGTGCTGACCTGCTCGGACGGGAGCAGGCACTTCGTGAAGGCGGCGTCGCAGAAGGCGCAACGGGCGTTCGCGGAGTCCTACCGCGAGGAGGCGCGCAAGCTCGCCGTGCTCCCAGCATCGGTCCCCGCTCCGAAGCTCTTGTGGACCCACGACGCCGACGACTGGATGGTGCTCGGCCTGGAGTACGTCGAGGCGCGCGCCCCGCGACGGCCCTGGCGTGGGCCTGACCTCAACGCCTCCCTCGACATGCTGGCCGTGACCGCAACCTTCCTCACGCCGCCGCCTCCAGGTCTGGAGCTCGACGACGTCGCGACGGAGTTCGTCGACTTCCCTGGCTACTGGGACCACGTGCGGTCCACGCGCAGCAACCTGCCGCATCTCGAAGAGGCGGCGGCGCTCGCGGCGCGCTTCGCCGACGTGTGCGGGGGCTCGACGCTCGTCCACACCGACGTCCGCGACGACAACATCCTGATCCGCGCCGACGGCGTCGCACTGATGTGCGACTGGAACTGGCCCGTGGTCGGCGCGGCCTGGCTCGACACCGTGTTCCTGATGATCGGCCCGCGTGGCGACGGCGTCGACGTCGACGCCCTGCTCACCGAGCGGGAGCTCACCCGGGACGTCCCGGACGAGCACGTCGACATCGTGATCGCGCTCCTCGTCGGCTACTTCTTCCACCAGGGCGACGAGCCGGTGCCGCCCACGTCACCCCACCTCCGCGAGCACCAGCGTTGGCAGGGTGAGGTCTGCTGGGACTGGCTCTGCGAGCGGCGCAGCTGGTCGTGACGCACGATTTGGGCACCCGAGTCGCCCGCTGCTAATCTTGTCCGTCGCGTGTCCGGCAGCAGCCTGCGCCGACCGCAACCAGACTTATCAGGCAGCACCCACCACCTATGACGAAGGCTCACTAGTGGCGAACATCAAGTCCCAGATCAAGCGCAACAAGCAGAACGAGCGTCGGCACGAGCGCAACAAGGCCGTGAAGACGAACCTCAAGTCTGCCGTTCGCCGCTTCCGCGAGCTCGCCGAGGCCGGCGACAAGGACGCTGCCGTGACGGCCGGTCGCGACGCGGCCAAGCGCCTGGACAAGGCAGCCTCCAAGGGCATCATCCACAAGAACCAGGCGGCCAACCGCAAGTCGGCCATCGCCAAGACGAGCGCTTCTCTCTGATCCGCCTCGCACCCAGGCGCCGTCCCTTCGGGGCGGCGCCTTTTTGCGTTGGCGGTTGACCGGTCAGCGGGGGTCGCGGAGCGCAGTCACGGTGAGCACCAGCCGCTCGAGCGTGTACGACGCGTCGCTGGCCGCGCCCTTGATGTCGGCGTCGGCGCGAGCCACGGCCCGGATCGCTCGCGCGATGCCGGCGTCGGACCACCCCCGGGACTGGTCGCGGATCGTGCGCAGCTTCCACGGCGGCACCCCGACCTCGCGGGCCAGGTCGACCTCGCGCATCCCGCGTGCGGCGGAGCGGTAGCGGGCGACACCCCGGGCGCCGCCGGCGAACGCCGAGGTCACGAGCACCGGAGGGGTGCCGCCGTCCAACGCCCAGCGCAGCTCCTCGAGCGCAACCGTGCGGCGGCCCCAGAAGGCCGCGTCTGCGACAGCGAAGGACTTCGCCTCTGCCCGACCACCGAAGTACAGCTTGACCTTGTCGACGCTCAGGGCCTCGCCCGGGAAGTCATTGGTCAGCTGGTGGGCCGCCGCCGAGAGCGAGCGGAGGTCCTGACCGACCGCCTGCACCAGGAAGGTTGCGGCCTCGGCGTCGATCGCCGAGCCGTGACCGCGCACCTCGGCTGCCACGAACGAGGGGTACTCGGATGGCTTCAGCTCGCCAGACTTCGACTCGACCACCGCGGGGAGCTTGCGGAGCTTGGTGAGCGTGCCGGAACCCTTCGCTCCCCCGCCGTGCACCAGCACCAGCGCTACGTCGTCGACGGGGTCCGCGGCGTAGGCGAGCAGACCCTCGACGGACTCGTCCGGAAGGTTCTCGAGCCCGCGCACCACCACGCAGCGGACCGCCGAGAACAGCGACGCGGCAGACATCTCCCCCAGGGAGGCAAGGGACAGGTCGGACGCGAGTGTCTCGGCGAGCTCGGCGTCCGGGTCGTGGGCACGCACAGCGGCGCGGACCGAGGCGACGGTCCGCTCGTTGAGGAACTCCTCCTTGCCGGTCACCAGCGTGACGCGGCCGAGGACGTCACCTGTGCGGGGGGTGGAGGGGCTCGCCATGGTGCGCCCAGCCTGTCACAGCGCACCGACGGTGCGCGGCGGCTCCCCGTCGGTCCGTCGACCGGCCGGGAGCCGGCTCGACCGCGCGCATCACTCGTCTACGGGCCCGCGGACGTCACCGCCACCACCGAGTCGCCCCGCCGGGCGACCACGACGTCGCCGTCGAGGTCGGTGCGCAGGATCGTCGCACCGGTGGCCGCAAGCGGCTCCAGTGCCTCGGCCGACGGATGGCCGTAGTCGTTGTCCGCGCCGACCGACACCAGCACGAGTCCGGCCTGCAAGGACTCGAGGAAGTCGAGATCCTGGTAGCGGCTGCCGTGGTGAGGCAGCTTCAGCACGTCGACGTGCAGTCCGGGAAGCATCCCGGCCAGCGCTGCCTGTCCCTCGGGCTCGACGTCCCCGGTCAGGAGCAGCCGCATTCCGCGAATCTCGACGAGCAGCACCACACTGGCCTCGTTGGCGGTGCTGCCGTCGCCCGGGCCGACGCTCGGCGAGTCGGCCGGTGGCCACAGCACCTGGAACGTGACGTCCCCGATGGTGCGGGTGCCTCCGAAGGCGGCTGTCGAGATCGGCACCCCGGCAGAGCGTGCCGCTTCAGTCACGACGTCGACCCCTTCGGGGGGATCCTGCAGCCGGGTGGTCTCGATCGCGCCGACGCTCCGACCGTCCAGCACGCCGGCCAGGCCGTCCACGTGGTCTGCATGGAAGTGCGTGAGCACGACCAGGGGCACCCGCTCGACGTCCAGTCGGCTCAAGCACCGGTCGACCAACGCCGGGTCAGGTCCGGCGTCGACCACGATGCCCGTGCCCGGCCCGGCGTTCAGGACGAGCGCGTCGCCCTGCCCGATGTCGCACATCGCCAGCACCCAGCCGTCGGGCGGCCACCCGGGCGTCGGCGGTCGCACCACGACCGCGACCACCATCAACAACGCGCACCCGAGACCGGTGGTCCGGCGCCGAAGCAGGTGCGGAGCGACCAGGGCCGCGGCCGCGCACAGCACCGTCAGCACGGCCAACGAGACTGCGCCGGTGCCCCACTCGATCGCCGCCGACGGCAGGGACGCGCCCCGGTGTGCCACCTCGACGATCCAGGCGACGCACCAGCCGGCCGCCGCACCGGCCAGGCGGCCGGCGGGATCCCAGACCAGCCCGAGGAGTCCCCCGACCAGCCCGAGCACGGTCGCCGGCCCGACGGCGGGGGCGACCACAAGGTTGGCCGCCACCGCGACGATGCTCACCTGCCCCGAGATCGCCGCCACCAGGGGCGTGCAGGCCAGCTGTGCTGCCGCGGGCACGGCGACCGCCTCGGCCAGCCATCGCGGCAGCCAGCGCGAGAGATCGTCGCGCCATCCGGGGGCAAGCACCAGGATGCCGGTCGTGGCGAGCACGGACAGGGCGAACCCGATCGACGTCGCCAGGGCCGGCTGGACGAGGAGCAGCGTCACCACGGCGACCCCGAGAGCCCGGAACCCCCGCTCTCGACCGTTGACGCCCATCGCGAACAGCCCCACGGTGCCCATCACCGCTGCCCGCAGGACGCTCGGCTCGGTGCGGGCGAGCAGGACGAACCCCGCGATCCCGCACCCGCCGACGACGTACAGCCAGCGACCCCGGACCCGGCTCCACCGCGCCACGACCAGCAGGAACCCGACCACCAGGGTGAGGTTGGTGCCCGAGACGGCGAGCAGGTGGGTGAGCCCGGTGTCCCGGAAGTCGTCGGCGAGGGCAGCGTCGAGGTTTGTGTCGTCGCCGTCGACGAGGGCGGGCACGAGCGCCCGCTGATCGGCGGGGCGAGAAGCGACCGAGTCCCGGAGCGACTGCCGCAACGCGTCGGCACCTCGCCACCAGAGATCTGGCGGCGCCAGCGTTTCCGGCTTCCCATTTGCGCCGAGCATGCCGGCGACGTCGGAGCCGTCCGAGGGCGAGAGCCTCCCGCTCGCGCGCACGGTCGCACCGAGCGGGACCTCACCCCAGGCGAGGTCGCCGATCAGCAGCACCGGCGTGGTCAGCTCGAACGTCGAGCCGCGGCCCGTCACTCGGTGCACGTCGAGACGCACCATCACCTGGTCGCCGAAGCGTCCGGAGAGCACCCGCGGGTCGGAGCCCACCGTCGCGACGACGGTCACCGCAGCTCGTTGGGAGGCCAGGTCGGACACCGGGTTGTGGCCCGTCTGGTGCTGGCGGACGAGCCCCGAGCAGGCCACCGCGGCGATGACGAGCAGCAACGCCCCCGCGGTGCGCCAGATCGGCAGCCCCCAGCCTCGGAGCAGGACCACAGTGACCAGCCCGAGGGCGCCCGCGACCCCCACCAGCGGCACGGCGACCAGGTTGGCCGCGAGCCCGCCGATCCAGGCGCCGAGCGCCAGCAGCGGCATCCTGAGGTCGGGGGTCCGCAACGTCACACGGTGACGTACGGGGCGATCTGTCCGAGCGTGGCATCACCGATGCCATCGACCTCGAGCAACTCGTCCACGGAGCTGAACCCGCCGTGCTCGTCACGCCACGCCAGGATCGCCGTCGCGGTGACCGGGCCCACCTCGGGCAGCGTCTCCAGCTCGGCCTGCGAGGCCGTGTTGAGGTCGACCAGGGGGCCGCCGGGCGATCCCGGCGTCGAGACGGCCGAGGCGGCCGCGCCCACCGGGGCGGGGAGCCCGACCAGGATCTGTTCGCCGTCGACCAGCACCCGAGCCAGGTTGACCTCCGACAGGTCCACCCCGCGCCGCGCCCCACCCGCGGCCGCCAGGGCGTCGACGACCCGGGACCCGGCGTCGAGCACGGCGATGCCTGGGCGACGGACCTTGCCCGCGACGTCGACAGTGACGTCGCCGGACGCCCCGCCAGGCCCCGTCCCGGTCGTCGTCCCGGTCGTCGCTCCGGTGGCCGAAGCCGGTGACGGCAGACCGACGAGCGGGCTCGACGACGAGCTGGCGGCTGAGACGGGCGCGATCACCGTGGGGTCCCCGCGCACCACCCACCAGCAGGTGACCGCGAGACCCACCGCCACCAGGACTGCGATCACCGCGACCTGACCGGGGCCGAGAGCCACCCGACCGCGCAGGGTCGTGGGCAGGGAGTCGGCCAGCACGCGGCCGGCTCGACGCGCGGCATGCCGCCCGGGGACCGGGACGGCAGGGGGGTCACCCAGCACGGGCTCCGGAGGCTCCCTGCGGAGCTCCCGCGGCGGGGGCGTGATCCGGGTGTGGTCGACCCACCAGTCCGGGGACTCGTCGAGCTCGTCGAGCTCCGACTCGGCGACGGCCTCGGCGGGTCGGCTGCTCGCGAGCTCGGCGCTCAGCAGCGCCAGCCGCCGGGCGACGGTCTCCTGGTGCTCGGCCGTGGGGCGTCGAGATCGCATGACGCGACGTTAGGGAGCCGCGAGGACGCTCGCGGGGTGTGGAGCCGCACCGGTGGACAAGCGCCGCACCCCGAGCCGCTGTGGACGAAATCGGGCCGTCGACGACTTGGCTCAGGGTCGTGGCGCCACACACACCGCGAGCATCCCCGGCCCGACGTGTGCTCCGAGGACGGCACCGAGCTCACCGCACCAGGCCTCGCGGCCCTCGAGGTTCGCGGCGAGCCGTACGGTCAGTCTCGCGGTCAGCTGACCGGCTCGGTCGGGGCTGGCCAGGTGCGCGACACAGACGTCGGCCGCGCGTTCACCCGCAGCCTCCACGGCCAGCTCCTCCAACCGGGCCAGGGCCCGCGCCGAGGTCCGCACCCGCTCGAGCGACTCGACCCGGCCGTCCTCGATCTTGAGCAGCGGCTTCACCGCGAGAGCCCCGCCCAACAGAGCGGCGGCGGCCCCGATCCGGCCACCCCGGCGGAGGTACTCGAGCGTGTCGACGTAGAAGAACGACGACGATGCCGCGGCCCGTTCCCGGGCGGCCGTTGCCGCCTCTTCGGCCGACGCCCCGGCGGCCACGGCCTCCGCCGCCGACAGCGCGGCGTACCCCGTCGCGACCCCGACCTGGCGGCTGTCGACCGGGATCACCGGGATCGAGGCGTCCCGGGCGGCCAGCTGGGCGGACTCGAACGTGCCGCTCATGTCCCCGGACAGGTGGATCGAGACGACCTCGGTCGCCCCGGCTCTCGCGGCGGCCTCGTAGGCGTGACCGAGCGCGAGGGGCGTCGGGCGCGAGGTGCTGACCGGGGTCCACTGCTTCAGGGCAGCGGCAACCATCTCGGGCGTTGCACCCTCGGAGCCCTCGTCGAAGACCTGCGAACCGATCACGACCTTGAGGGGTACGACGGTGATCCCGTGCTCGGCCGCCACCTCCGGGGGAAGGCTGGCGGTCGAGTCGGTGACGATCGCGACCGGCATGCCACGGACCCTAGTGGGCTCGCCGTCAGACGACGACGTTGACCAGCTTGGGCGCGCGCACGATGACCTTGCGCACGGTGCGGCCGTCCAGCGCGCGCACGACGTCCGGGTTCGCCATGGCCAGGTGTTCCAGGTCGGCCTCGGAGATGTCCGGAGCCACCTCCAGCCGGGCGCGCACCTTGCCCTGGATCTGCACGATCGCCGTCACGGATTCCTCGACCAGGAGCGCCGGATCGACATGGGGCCAACCGACCCGGGCGACCGTGGGCTCGTGGCCCAGCCGCTCCCACATCTCCTCGGCGGTGTACGGCGCCACGAGCGACAGCAGGATCGCGACGGCCTCCACGGCCTCACGCACCGCCGGGTCGTCGGGACCGGGGCCCGAGTCGATGGCCTTGCGGGTCACGTTGACCAGCTCCATCATCCGGGCGACCACCACGTTGAACCGGTGGCTGTCCAGCAGCTGCTCTGCCTCGTGCAGCGTCTTGTGCGTGGCCTTGCGCAGCGAGACCTCGCCACCCTCGGGCGACGCACCCACGGCCGACGTCACGTCGCCGGACAGCCGCCAGGCTCGCTGCAGGAACCGCACCGAACCACCGGGCGACAGGTCGGCCCAGTCGATGTCGTCCTCCGGCGGACCCGCGAACACCATCGTCAGCCGGACGGCGTCGACGCCGTACTGGTCGATCATGTCGCCCAGGTTGACGCCGTTGCCCAGCGACTTGCTCATCGCCTTGCCCTGGTTGATGACCTGGCCCTGGTTCATCAGGGCGCTGAACGGCTCGACGAAGTCGACCATGCCCATGTCGTGCAGGACCTTGGTGAAGAACCGGGAGTAGAGCAGGTGCAGGATCGCGTGCTCGACGCCGCCGACGTACTGTGCGGCGGGCATCCAGTCGCGGACCGCGTCCTCGTCGAAGGGGCCCTTGTCGTAGTGCGGTGAGCAGTAGCGCAAGAAGTACCACGACGAGTCGACGAACGTGTCCATCGTGTCGGTGTCCCGCTTCGCCGGCCCGCCACAGTTCGGGCACTCGACGTTGACCCAGTCCTCGGCCGCCGCCAGCGGGGAGACGCCCTTGGGCTTGAGGTCCCTGCCCCGCAGGTCGGGCAGCCGCACCGGCAGCTCGTCGTACGGCACGGCAACCTCGCCGCACGCCGGGCAGTGGATGATCGGGATCGGGGCACCCCAGAAACGCTGGCGCGACAGCAGCCAGTCGCGTAGCCGGAAGTTGACCGTCCGGGTGCCCAGGCCCCGGTTCTCCAGCCACTCGATGATGGTCGACTTGGCCTCGTCGACGGCCATGGCATCCAGCGAGATCTCGTCGTTCGCCGAGTTGATGGCCGGTCCGTCGCCGGTGTACGCCTCGCCGCCCGAGTCCTCGAATCCCGCCGCCGGCTGGACGGTGCGCACGATCGGAAGGTCGAACGTCTTCGCGAACTCCCAGTCGCGCTGGTCCTGGCCGGGCACGGCCATGATCGCGCCGGTGCCGTAGTCGGCCAGCACGTAGTCGGACGCGTAGACCGGGATCTGCCAACCGGTCACCGGGTTGGTCGCGTGGACACCCAGGAAGACGCCGGTCTTGGGCCGGTCGGTGGCCAGCCGCTCGATGTCGGTGGCCTTGCGGACCTCTTCGACGTACGCCGACAGGGCCGGCCGCTGCTGGTCGCTCACCAGCTCCTGGGCCAGGGGCGCGTCGGCGGCGACCACGAAGAACGTGGCGCCGAACAGGGTGTCCGGGCGCGTCGTGAAGACCGTGACCGGCTCCTCGCGGCCCTCCACTGCGAACGCGACGTGGGCGCCCTCGGAGCGTCCGATCCAGTTGCGCTGCATGGCGATCACCCGGTCCGGCCAGGTGTCGGCCAGCGGCTCCATGTCGTCCAGCAGGCGCTGGGCGTAGTCGGTGACCTTGAAGTACCACTGGGTCAGCTCGCGCTTGGTGACCTCGGCGCCGCAGCGCTCGCACCTGCCCTGCACGACCTGCTCGTTGGCCAGCACGGTCTGGTCGTTGGGGCACCAGTTGACCGGGGACTTCTTGCGGTAGGCCAGCCCTCGCTCCCGGAACTTCAGGAACAGCCACTGCGTCCACGCGTAGTACTCGGGATCGGAGGTGTGCAGTCGGCGGGACCAGTCGAAGCTCACGGCGTAGCGTCGGAAGGACTCGGCCTGGATCTCGATGTTCGCGTAGGTCCAGTCCGCCGGGTTGGCGTCGTTGCGGATCGCGGCGTTCTCCGCGGGCAGGCCGAAGGAGTCCCACCCGATCGGGTTCAGGACGTCGTAGCCCTTCTGCCACCAGTAGCGCGCGATGACGTCGTGCAGCGCCATCACCTCGGCGTGACCCATGTGCAGGTCGCCGCTGGGGTAGGGAAACATCGTGAGCGCGTAGCGCTTCTCCGCGCCCGCCGCTGCCGAGCCCGCGCGGAAGGAGTCCAGGCCGTCCCAGACCTTGCGCCACTTGTCCTGGACCTCGACGACGTCGTACGTCGCCGCCTCGGTCTCCTGCTCCGGCTCACTCATCGTGTCTCCCTGGTCCACCTGTGTCCTGACATGAAAAAACCCCTCGCATGGAGGGGTAGCCGCGCGATCTCCCAAAGATGGGTGTGGAGCGATCAGCGCGGCTGTCCAAGGAGCAGGGCCTTCATCGTCATGGGGACATCCTAGCGCCAGGCGGGGCCGCCGAGGAACTCCACCTGTGCGGCTGCCGCGTCGCCCCCTACGATCGCGGGATGGCCGACACCACCGTTCCCGATCTCTTCCGCCTCGACGGCCGGGTCGCCGTCGTCACCGGCGCCTCCAGCGGGTTGGGCGTCGCGTTCGCGCAAGGCCTGGCCGAGGCCGGCGCCGACGTGGTCCTTGGCGCCAGACGGGCCGACCGCCTCGCGGACACCGCCAGGCTCGTAGAGGCGGCCGGACGCCGCGCCCTGGCCGTCGCGACCGACGTCGCGGACCCCGACTCCTGCACGGCGCTCGTCGAGGCCGCGATCGCGGAGTTCGGCAAGGTCGACATCCTGGTCAACAACGCCGGCATCGGCACCGCGGTGCCTGCCACCCGCGAGACCCCCGAGCAGTTCCGTGGCGTCATCGACGTGAACCTCAACGGCTGCTACTGGATGGCGCAGGCCTGCGGCCGGGTCATGAAGCCGGGATCGAGCATCATCAACATCTCCTCGGTGCTCGGCATCACCACCGCCGGCCTGCCCCAGGCGGCGTACGCCGCGTCGAAGGCCGGCCTGATCGGCCTGACCCGCGACCTCGCCCAGCAGTGGACCGGCCGCAAGGGCATTCGCGTCAACGCGATCGCACCCGGCTTCTTCGCCTCCGAGATGACCGAGCAGTACCCACCCGGCTACATCGAGTCGCAGAACGAGCGCAACCCGATGGGCCGCAAGGGCGACCCGGCCGAGCTGGCCGCGACGGTGGTCTTCCTGGCCTCCGACGCGGCCGGCTACATCACCGGTCAGACGCTCCCGGTGGACGGCGGCATGACGATCACCTGACGGTCCGAGCTCAGCGGTCCTTGAACGCGACGCAGACCGACGGACGCGGGAAGTCGTCGGTGTGCGGCCAGGTGCTGGCCTGCTGCTCGAACGTCGCCCCGTCGATCTCGCCGGGGTGCTGGACCGCGAAGAACAGCGAGCGGTTGCTGTCGGCGATGAGGGGGCCGCAGGTCTCGGCCCCCCGAGGCATGGTCACGAACTGGAGGACCTGGCCGCGGTCGGGACCCGACGTCGGCACCCGGAAGAGGCCGTCGTTGGAGCCCAGGACGTTCCCGTCCGTGGCGATCCACAGATTGCCCTCGCTGTCGAAGGTGACGTTGTCGGGACAGCTGATCGGACTGACTGCGCTCTTGGCGAAGCCCCCGAAGTAGGTCTCGGCCGCAGCGGGGTCACCGCAGACCAGGAACAGGTCCCAGGTGAACGTCCGGCTCCCGTGGTTGCCGGAGTCCGGGGTGATCTCCAGGACGTACCCGTTGCGGTTCCCGGAGGCCGACGTGAGGGGTGCACCGATCGCCGAACGGACCATCGAGGACGCGAGCGGGTTCGCCTCGTCGACGGGCATGGCGACGGTCCCGCGGTTGGAGTTGTTCGTGAGGGCGGCGTAGACCTTGCCGTTGACCGGGTTGGGCTCGACATCCTCGGGGCGGTCCATCTTCGTCGGCGACATCTTGTCGGCCGCGAGGCGCGTGAAGAGCAAGACGTCCGCAACCGACATGTCCGGGACGAATGACTGGGTGTCGTTGCACAGCGGGATCCACTCGCCCGTGCCGTCGTACACACCGTCCTCGGACCCGTCACCGCTGAACTTCGCGGCGTACAGGGTGCCCTTGGTCAGCAGGGTCTTGTTGTGGGCGCGGGCCTTGCTGGTGCCGCGGTCGTCAAACTTTGCGGCCGAGACGAACTTGTAGATGTAGTCGCCCCGCTCGTCGTCGCCCATGTAGGCGACCGCCCGCCCGTTCTTGGTCAGGCTGATGTTGGCGCCCTCGTGCTTGAACCGGCCGAGCATCGTGTGCTTGCGGGGCGTCGAGCCCGGCTGCATGGGGTCGATCTCGACGATCCACCCGAACCGGTGCGGCTCGTGCGGCTCGACGGTCAGGTCGAACCGCGGGTCGACCTCCATCCAGCCCTTGCCCGACCCGGTGATGCCGTATCGCTGGTACTCGGCGGTGTAGCGCGGGTCGAGTGCGCCCGACTTGTCGAAGTAGGAGTTGAAGTTCTCCTCACCGGACAGGACCGTGCCCCACGGGGTGGTGCCGCCCGCACAGTTGTTGAGGGTGCCCTTGACCTGGATCCCCGCAGGGTCGGCCGTCGTCTTGAGCCGGTCATCGCCGGCTGCCGGTCCGTCGAACGCGAACGTTGTCTCCAGGTGGATGCGGCGGTTGTACGTCGTCTTGCTCGACGGCTTGACCTGCCGCCATGATCCGGGCACGAGACCGGGCTTGATCTGGACGACCGAGACGCCGTAGTTCGCCATGGCGGCGGTTTTGATCTCGGCAGGGGTGTACGTGTTGGCCGGGAACATCAGGTTCTCGTCGGTGTACTCGTGGTTGACCACGAGCAGGGCCTCCTTGCTGCCCTTGAGGGGAAGCACGCCGACGTAGTCGTTGTTGTAGCCGAACTGGGTCCGCGCGGCCTCGGCCGTCTGGGCGTACGGGTCGAACGTCGGCGCGCCCGCCACGACCGGGTCACCCCAGCGGATGATCACGTCGTAGGTGAAGCCCGTGGCGGTCGTGACGGCGTCACGCTTGTTCGGCCGGACCGGCGTGAAGGCCGCCGTCGCCAGGTCTCGCTTGCCGGAGCCCGACGAGGCCACCGCCTGGTCGGCGAGGCCGCCCGTCAGGCTGCCGAGCACCAGTGCGCCCGACCCCACCGCGGCCCCCTTGAGCAAGGACCGCCGCTGGACGGCCTTGGCGATCTCGTCCTGGATGTGATCGTTCGTGGTGGGGTTCGGCTCAGGGTGGTCGCAGGCGTTGCCACATCGGAAGAGGCACGTCATCCGGCTACGGGAGCCGTGCCGGTTCGTGGGCTGGAGGGGCAGCGTGGGGCGATCCTGCGGAACGGGCGTCAAGGTCATCGACGAGGCTCTTTCTGTTGGCGACTCGGCGGGGCTGGGATGGCCGCAACCTAGGAACCACAGGTGGTCGGCAGGCGTGCCTCAGGTGTCCGAGCCGTGAACTGCTCGTGTCCGCTCCGCGTGCACCCGCTAGGACGCCGGTTCGGTCGCCTGCTTCTTGGCCCAGCGGTAGTCGGCCTTGCCCGAGGGCGAGCGCTCCACGAGGTCCGTCCGGATGATCGCCTTCGGGACCTTGTAGCGGGCCACGTGCCTGCCGCACTCGGCCAGGAGATCTTCGTCGGAGACGGTGGCGCCCTCCTCGAGCTGGACCAGGGCGACCGCCTCACTCCCCCAGCGCTCCGACGGCCGGCCGACCACCACGACATCGCGTACGTCGGGGTGCGCGGCCAGGGCGCGTTCGACCTCCTCGACGAAGATCTTCTCGCCACCCGCATTGATCGTGACGCTGTCGCGACCCAGCAGCGTGATCCGGCCGTCGTCGAGGATGTCGGCCCGGTCCCCGGGGATCGAGTAGCGCACGCCGTCGATGACCGGGAACGTCCGATCGGTCTTTTCCGGGTCGCCGAGATAGCCGAGGGGCACGCGGCCGCGTTGCGCCAGCCAGCCGCCGCCTTCCCCCGGCTCGAGCGCCCTGGTGAACAGGTCGTCGACCACGGTCGTCGCGTCCACCGGGGTGAAGGTCGCCGCGTCTGCCTCCATCCCCTTGAGGGACAGCGAGCTCATCTGCAGACCGGTCTCCGATGCCCCCGCGGCGTCCATCACCAGGATGTGCGGCAGCGCCTCGAGCAGCTGCGCACGCACGCCGGGCGTCAACGGTGCGCTGCCGTTGTTGATCGCCGCGAGGCCGGACAGGTCGTAGTTTCCGCGCACGATCTCGTCGAGCAGCGGCCGGGCCACTGCGTCGCCGACGACCGGGATGCTCACGACCTTCTCGCGCACCGCGACCGTGAGGGCGTCCACGGGGTCGAAACGCTGCACGTTGTCGGGGATCACGATCTTTCCGCCGTTGGTGATCATGTAGAACGTCGACCACTGCGCGGCGCCGTGCATGAACGGCGGGATCATCAGCAATGTCATGCCGCCGTTGGCGTCCACGGCAGCCTGCGCGATGGCGTCGTACGACGTGAACGGCTCCGTCGTACCGAACGGCGTCCCACCCATCGACGACACGTAGATGTCGTCGTGACGCCACAGCACGCCCTTGGGCATGCCGGTCGTCCCGCCGGTGTAGAGGATGAACAGGTCGTCAGCCAATGGGGTCGGCATCCCGCCCGCCGGGGGCGGTGTGGCCACCACTTCGTCGTAGTCCACGGCGCCGGGAAGCAGCTCGTGGCCGGACTCGTCGGCGACCTGGACCAGCACCCGCAGGTCGGGCAGCCGGTCTCGGATCGCGGCGACCCGGGGGGCGAACTCCGCGTGGTAGACGAGCGCCTTCGTGCCCGCATCGGCGAGCAGATGGAGGAGCTCCTCCTCGACGTAGCGGTAGTTCACGTTGAAGGCGGCGACGCGGGCGCGGTAGCCGCCCACCATCGCCTCGAGGTACTCATTGCCGTTCCGCAGGTAGATCCCGAGGTGGTCCTGGCCAGACTCGTGCCCGGCGAGCTGGTCGCGCTCGGTGTGACAGCCGAGGCCCTCGGTCACCAGGAACTGTGCGATGCCGTCGATGCGGGCGTTCATCACGCCGTACGTCAGCCGACGCTCGCGCCAGACCAGGACCTCCTGCTCCGGGACCGCTCGGGCGACCGTGTCGAAGACTGTCGAGAGGTTGAAGCCGGGGTGATCGGATGTCATGACGCTCCAGAGACGAGGTGGAACACGTTCTAGAAACGTTAGCCGACCAGGGGCACGCGTGATCGCCCTGCCCGCTCCTCAGACGCGGGCGGGCGACCACTGCGGCTGAGCGTCAGTTCGGGGGGCGGACGGCGTGGACCGTCGGGCTGGTGTCGGCCTTGCAGTTCAGCGTGCCGCCGATCTTGGCGTAGAAGAAGCCCTGCTTCCCGGTGTTGCCCGTCGACCAGGTGTACTTCGTGCCTTGCTGACCCACGGTGTCGGAGTACATCTTCTTGTCGTCACCGCCCCCGCGGGTGCCGACCTGCTTCCAGACCCAGACGGTGCGGTCGACGGCGCAGGCCGCATTGGCGGTCTTGACCTGACCGGACAGGTCGGTGCCCTCGGCCTTGATGGTGACCGTCACGTCGGTCTTCAACTGAGGCTGCTGCGCGTGCGCGGTCACTCCGGTCGCGCCGATCACGGTGCCCAGCGCCACGGCCGAGGCCGCCGCAAGAATTGCTCGCATGTTCGTGCCTTTCCCAATGAGGTCCCCACACTGTTTGGCAGCGTAGGGCCGGCGCCTCCGGGGCGGAAGCGCCACGATCTCGAGGAATCGACCGAGCCGGCGGTGATACCCGATCGGCCCGACTGTTCGTAACTGCTTCGTGCCGGGTCGGTTCACGAGCCGGCCAGATGCGCGATCAGCAGCCTGCGAAGGCGATGCAGCTGCGGCATCAGGCCGTAGATCACGATCGGCACGGCAATGGTGGCGAGGATGAACGTCCGCAGGAGCGTCGGCTGTCCGCTGAGCCGGCCGCCCAGCGTCAGGTTCAGGACAGCGAGGGTGGGGAAGACCGCGACCCAGATCATCAGCGCCAGCTGATGCTTCGACGGGGGTCCTACCGGAGCGGGCTTCTGGATCATCGAGTCGTTGGGCATGGTTGAGCTCCTTCCGAGCTGGTGGGTTGTGGTCAGTAGCCGAGGAGGTAGCGCCCGACGTCTTGCTGGACGTCCTCGTCCACGAGATCTGCGTTGAGTGCGATCGCAGCCGCCGATCCCTCACCGGCAGCCGTGATCACCTGACCGCGCGGGTTGGCTGTGTTGCCGGCCACCCAGACCCCCGTGACGCTGGTGCGGCCCGCGGCATCTGCGACCGGCCAGCCGTCGTCGTCCAGAGCGCAGCCCAGGCCGACGAGGAGGTCGCCGTTCGGCACGAACCGTGGCCGGACGAACATCGCCGCGCGCGGCACTGTCCTGCCGTCAGCCATCTCTACACCACAGACCTGGTCGTCCTCCACGATGATCCGGCGCACGCTGCCCTCGACGACGCCGATCGCTCGCGCCACAAGCTGTTGGCGCTGATCCGCGGTGAGCTGGGTGGTGTGCGGGAAGAACACGACATCGGACGACCACTGTCGGACCAGCAGGGCGTGTTGGACCGAGTCAGGTGACCCGCCCAGGATCCCGAGCGGCTGGTCGCGCACCTCGTAGCCGTGACAGTAGGGACAGTGCAGCACGTCGCGCCCCCATCGCTCCCTGACTCCCGAGATGTCGGGCAGCTCGTCGCGAAGACCGGCCGCAACCAGCAGTCGGCGCGCTGACAGCAGGCGGCCGCTCTCGAGCAGCAGCTCGAATCCCGTTCCGGAGGCACGCACCACCTTGGTGACCTTGTCGCTGATCAGCTCGCCGCCGTATCCGGTCACCTCGTCGCGGCCGACGGCCAGGAGATCTCGCGGGGGCATCCCGTCACGGGAGAGGAAGCCCTGCAGGTGCGCGGCCGGGGCGTTGCGGGGTTTCCCCGCGTCGACCACCGCCACCTGCCGCCGGGCCCTGGACAACACCAGGGCCGCCGAGAGGCCAGCGGCACCGCCGCCGACCACCACCACGTCGTATTCGCTCATGCAGACCAGACTGCGTCCGTCCGACTCTGGTGACAACTCTTGTTGCCAATAGTGGGATTTCGACGTTGACTCGGGGCATGCAAGCCCCGACACCGATCGCCGCCGCCCTCGACCTGGTCGGCCCGCGGCTGAAGCGGTTGCGTTCCCAGCGCGGCGTCACGCTGGCCGGCCTCTCCGAGTCGACCGGCATCTCCAAGAGCACCCTGTCGCGCCTGGAGAACGGGCAGCGCCGGCCCAGCTTGGAGCTGTTGCTTCCGCTGGCTCAGGCCTACCAGGTCCCGTTGGACGACCTCGTCGGAGCGCCCGAGGTCGGCGACCCGAGGATCCGACTCAAACCTCGGCGGGTGAACGGGCGCACGGTGCTGCCCTTGACCCGACAACCCGGCGGTCTCCAGGCATGGAAGATCGTCATCCCGGCGTCGAAGAACCGGCCGGAGCCCCGGACACATGAGGGCTACGAGTGGCTGTACGTCCTCTCCGGCCGGATGCGTCTGGTTCTCGGCGACCACGACCTCGTTCTCGGTGCGGGTGAGGTGGTCGAGTTCGACACGAGGGTGCCGCACTGGTTCGGAAGCACGGGCGAACAACCCGCGGAGATCCTCAGCCTGTTCGGTCGGCAGGGCGAGCGCATGCACGTCCGGGCGAAACCGCGACAGATGTCAACCGGCGAGGAATGACCTGAAGTTCCACCCTGCGGTGCGGCACCCAGGCCCGCGATCCGGGTCCCCCAGGGAATCCCGGCCAACCTTTTGGTGGAGCTGAGGGGATTCGAACCCCTGACCCCCTGCATGCCATGCAGGTGCGCTACCAGCTGCGCCACAGCCCCTCGAACAACTCGGGAGATGCTACTCAACCGGCGAGGCGAAGCGAAATCCGGGGTCCCGGGCGAGGGCGACTGCCCGGGGCGTAGCTCAGTGGAGCTCGATGGTCCCGGTCGGGGTGACGTGGTAGCGGTGTCGGTGGGGTGAGGTCCAGGTGTAGGTGCCGTCGCGGTTGCGGACGTATCGCCACCTACCGGCGGTTTTGCAGCGGTGGTGTCGTCGGCACAGGGGGGCGAGGTTCTCGGGTCTGGTTTGGCCCGGTGGTCCGGGG
>JAOPXM010000014.1 GCA_025965125.1 Nocardioides sp. | reverse complement strand
CCGAGGTGGGCGCCAGCCACCTCGTGGACCGGACGTTCGGCACCCTCAGCGAGGGGGAGCGCAAGCGCGTTCAGATTGCCCGTGCCCTGATGGCGGACCCCGAGCTGCTCCTGCTCGACGAACCGGCGGCCGGCCTCGACCTGGGGGGCCGCGAGGACCTGGTCTCCACGCTGTCGATGCTCGCCTACGACCCCGACTCACCGGCCACCGTGCTGGTCTCCCACCACGTCGAGGAGATCCCCCCGGGGTTCGGCCACGCCATGCTGATGCGCCGCGGTCGGGTGGTCGCGGCGGGCCTGCTGGACCACGTCCTGACCGAGCAGAACCTCTCGGCGACGTTCGGCATGCCGCTGGTGCTGACGCACGAGGACGGCCGCTGGGCAGCGCGGCGACGCACCCGCCACCTGTGAGGCGGGGCGGCGCTGCCGTCACCGGGTCACAGGCGACCGGACATGCCCTAGGGTCTGGCCCATGGACTGGTTGAGAGACCACAGCTGGGAGGCCTGGCTCGCTCTGGCGATCCTGCTGGGCATTGCCGAGATGTTCTCGTTGGACCTGATCCTCGCGATGCTCGCGATCGGTGCCCTCGCGGGCCTCCTCGCCGGGGCGGTCGGAGCGCCCGGCGTCCTGCAGTTCCTCGTCGCCGCAGGAGTCTCGGTCGCCACGCTCGCGTTCGTCCGGCCACCCATGGTGAAGCGGCTCCACAGTGGCCCTGAGCTCCACCTGGGTCACGGCAAGCTCGTGGGACAGCAGGGCGTCGTCACGGAGCGGATCACCGGACTGGAGGTCGGTCGCATCAAGATCGGCGGTGAGATCTGGTCGGCGGCTCCGTACGACGAGACGTTGGTCATCGTTCCCGGCCAGACCGTGGAGGTGCTGTCCATCAAGGGCGCCACGGCGTACGTCCACCCCATCCCGTCCATCGAGTCCTAGGCAGAAGGAGAGACCGTGGGTATCGCAATCCTCATCCTGCTGGCGCTGCTGTTCCTGTTCGTGGTCACACTGCTGGCCAAGACGGTCCGCATCGTGCCGCAGGCACGCGCCGGCATCGTCGAGCGGTTCGGCAAGTACAAGCAGACGTTGCCGGCCGGCCTGAACATCGTGGTTCCGTTCATCGACAAGGTGCGCTACCTCATCGACCTGCGCGAGCAGGTCGTGAGCTTCCCGCCGCAGCCGGTGATCACCGAGGACAACCTCGTGGTGTCGATCGACACGGTCATCTGGTTCCAGGTCACCGACCCGATCGCGGCCACCTACGAGATCGCCAACTACATCCAGGCCGTCGAACAGCTGACGATGACGACGCTGCGAAACATCGTGGGCGGCATGGACCTCGAACAGACGCTGACCAGTCGAGAGCAGATCAACACCGGCCTCCGCGGTGTCCTCGACGAGGCGACCGGCAAGTGGGGGATCCGCGTGAACCGCGTCGAGATCAAGGGGATCGACCCGCCGCCCTCGATCAAGGACGCGATGGAGAAGCAGATGCGTGCCGACCGCGACAAGCGCGCATCGATCCTGACCGCCGAGGGCCAGCGGCAGTCGTCCATCCTGACCGCCGAGGGCAACAAGCAGTCCGCGATCCTGAACGCCGAGGGTGACCGCGAGTCACAGATCCTGCGTGCCCAGGCCGACCGCGAGTCGTCGATCCTGCGGGCCCGGGGCGAGGGGCAGGCCAGCCAGACGGTCTTCCAGGCCATCCACGACGGCAACCCGGACCAGTCGCTGCTGGCCTACCAGTATCTCCAGATGATGCCCAAGATCGCTGAAGGCGGGGCGAACAAGCTCTGGATCGTGCCGAGCGAGATCGGCAAGGCACTGGAGGGCCTCGGGTCGACGATGAACCACCTGAAGGGCATTCCCGAGCATGTCGAGGGGCCGAAGACACGCGTCGACATGGGCAGCATGGAGCCGGCCAAGCTGGCCGGAAGCGGTGCGCTTGCCGAGGACGAGCTGGCCAAGGCCAACGACGCCGTGCAGGCTGCGATCGCCGAGGCGGCCCAGGCGGCCAACACGAGCAAGTCCGCAGCCGAGGCGGCGGCCACTCCGGCGCCTCCGGCCGACCCGGAGGCTCCGCCGGCTCAGTGACACCGCTTGACGCCATCGCGATCCTTCTTGCTGGGCTCGCCGCCGGCACCATCAACACCGTGGTGGGGTCGGGAACGCTGATCACGTTCCCGACCCTTCTGGCGTTCGGCATCCCGCCGGTCACGGCCAACGTCTCCAACACCATCGGGCTGGTTCCCGGGTCGGTGTCTGGAGCCGTGGGCTATCGCCGCGAGCTCGCTGGCCAGCGGCCCCGGATCCTGCGCCTGGTCAGCGCCTCGCTGATCGGCGGCCTGCTCGGCGGCATCCTGCTGCTGGTCCTGCCGGACGGTGCCTTCGCCGCGATCGTGCCGGCGCTGATCCTGCTGGGCCTGGTGCTGGTCGTCTTCCAGCCCCGGATCTCCGCCTGGGTGGCCCGCCGCCATGACGCAACGAGCGCCGCCGGCCGGACTCACGGCGCGTGGTGGGTGTGGCCCGCGGTCCTGCTCACCGGCGTGTACGGCGGCTACTTCGGTGCCGCCCAGGGCGTGCTGCTGATGGCCGTGATGGGGATCGGCATCGACGAGACGCTGCAGCGCCTGAACGCGGTCAAGAACGTGCTCGCGGCCATCGTCAATGCGGTGGCCGGCCTCCTTTTCGCCTTCGTCGCCGACGTCGACTGGAAGGTGGTCGCGTTGATCGGGGTCGGCTCCGTCATCGGCGGCCAGCTGGGCGCATCCGTCGGGCGACGTCTCCCCGCCACCGCGCTGCGGGTCTTCATCGTCGTCGTCGGGGTCGTGGCCCTGCTGACGTTCCTGGTGAGCTGAGGCTCGCGCTCAGGCCTCGGCCTTGGCCTTGCTCGTCCGCTTCGTCCGGGTGACCAGGCCGAGCAGTCCGGAGAAGACGGCGCCGACGGCAACCGCGACCAGGCCGGTCCCGATCTGCTTGTTGACCTGACCCGCCTGCACGCCGGCGTACGCCGTGGCGGCGTCGGCCCCGTCGACCGCCATGCCGAGGACCACGAGGTTGCGGCGGGCCGGGCCCTTGGCGAGGAGCGTGGCCAGGCCGAGGGCGATCTCCCGCGACCCGAACCACTGGGTCATCAGGGGCGACCCGGTCGACTGCCCCATGGAGGAGGCGACGAGGTCAGGCTTGGCGAGGGAGGCGACACCGACGGCGATGCGGCCGAGGGAAAGTCCGGTCACGGGGTTCATGTGGGCGATGCTAGAGGCATGGAGCTCTACGACGTGATGAGGACGACCCCGGCGGTTCGCGAATTCACCGGCGAGCCGCTGCCCGACGAGGTGCTGCGCACGATCCTCGACCATGCCCGGTTCGCGCCCAGTGGGGGCAACCGTCAGGGCGCCCGGGTGATCGTCGTACGCGACCGGGCGAGCCGCGAGGCCCTCGCCGAGCTCTCCCGCCCGGCCGTACGCCGCTACATGGCGCAGGCACTGGCGGGCGAGGCGCCCTGGAACAGCCTGGCGCCGCCAGGTCCGTCGCCCGAGGAGATCGCAGCGGCGGACGTGCCGGCGGCCTTCACCGAGCCGCTGCTGACCGCCGGTGCCGTGCTCGTGGTCTGCGTGGACCTCGCTGTGGTGGCGTCCCTGGACCAGCACCTGGACCGCGTTGGGGTGATCAGCGGCGCCTCGGTCTACCCGTTGGTCTGGAACATCCTGCTGGCCGCCAGGCACGAGGGCTACGGAGGGACGATCACCACGATGGCGGTCGCGGCGGAGCCCCAGGTCAAGGAGCTGTTCGGGATCCCCGATCAGTTCGCCGTCGCGGCCGTGGTGCCGATCGGAAGGCCGGTCCGCGAGGTCACGAAGCTGAAGCGCCGTCTCGTCGAGGAGTTCGTGGTGCGCGAGACGTTCGACGGGTCCCCCTTCTGAGCGGGAAGTTCTGAACGGTTGCGAAGGTTGAGGTCACCATGACGACCATCGGCCTCATCGGAAGCGGACACATCGGGCAGGCCATTGCGCGACAGGCGCTCGCCCACGGGTACGACGTGGTGCTCAGCAACTCGCGCGGTCCGGAGACCCTGAGCGGTGTGGTCGCCGAGCTGGGCGACGGCGCTCGTGCTGGGACATCCGAGGAAGCGGCCGCCGCGGGTGACCTGGTCGTGGTGACGATCCCGTTCAAGAGCTACGAGCAGGTCCCGGTCGAGCCGCTCGCCGGGAAGACCGTCATCGACACCAACAACTACTACTTCGAGCGCGACGGTCACTACGTCGAGATCGATGAGGGCCGGACCACGCCCAGCGAGGTCCTGGCCGAGCATCTCCCGACGTCGCACGTCGTGAAGGCGTTCAACTCGATCCAGGCCGCGCAGATCGGCTCGGCCGCCACCCCGGCCGGGACCCCCAACCGTCGTGCCCTGCCGATCGCCGGCGACGATGCCGCGGCCAAGGAACGCGTGGCTCGGTTGATCGACGAGTTCGGCTTCGACACCGTCGATGCAGGTCCGCTCGCCGAAGGCGGGCGCTTCGACCGGGACAAGGCGGCGTACGGCGCCGAGCTCGGTGCCGACGACCTGCGTGCGGCGCTGGCCAGCGGCTGAGCGAGCAGGCCTGCGCACGCGCTCATTCGACGTACGTCGAGTGCCAGCGGTCGATCTCCTCGTAGGCCTTGGCACGGGGTTCGGGCAGCGACAGCACCACGTCGTGGCGGGCGCCCGCGACGGCGACGTAGGTGACGTGCCGGCCCACGCAGGTCGCCCAGCGCCGGATCTGCCGGACATCCAGGACCAGGTCGTAGCCGTGCACCTCGTCGCCCATCTCGGTGGGCTGGTGGCTGGCAGCCGACGAGAGCACCAGGATCGGGCAGGGGACGTCGAGGCCGCGGTGCAGCACGGCGTGGCCGTTGCGGATGGCGCGCAGCCAGCCCGCGTGCACGGTGAACGACTCGACCGGTTTCCAGGCGAGGTCGAAGTCCCACTCGCCCTCGTGGCCGCTGTGCAGGCTGCGTCCGTAGAACCCCGACACCTTTCTCGGGATGGGCCGCATCGGACGACGGCGACCGAGCTCGTTGAGGACGACGGTGCCGGCGGTGCGCATCAGCTGGCTGCCCTGCATGTCGAACCAGGGCGAGTTGAGGACCATGCCGGCCAGCTGCGGCGGCTGCCGCTCGTTGGCCCAGAGCGAGAGCGTCAGGCCGCCCGTGGAGTGCGCCGAGGTGACGACGTGGTCGTGCCCGTCGCGCTCGGTGACGCGCCTCCAGGCGTCGTCCAGCTCCTTGTAGTAGTCCCGCAGGTCCCCGACGTAGTTCGGCGTCTGGTGGGGTCGGATGGAGCGGCCGTACTTGCGCAGGTCCAACGCGTAGAAGTCGTAACCGCGTGCGGTCCACCACTCGGCGTACTCGGTGTGGAAGAAGTAGTCGGCGAACCCGTGCACGTGCAGGACCGCCTTGCCCGTCGGCTGGTCCGCCCGCCGGCTCACCAGGGTCGCGACGACCTCGCCCTCGGAGTCCTCACCCAGCTCGATCGTCTCGGCCAGGTAGGGCTCGCCCAGGATGTCGGTGGTGGGTCCCTGCGTCATGGCCGCAGTCTGGCAGTGCCCCGGTCCCGGATCTCGAGGGCCAGCGCCGGGTGGTTGGTCGTCACCAGCCAGGCACGCCCGGGACGTAGCCACCAGCGCAGCGCCCAGGGGGCGTCGACCGTCCACACGAGGAGGGGCAACCCGCGGCGCCGGGCGAAGGCGCCGACGCCCAACCAGGCCAGCGCATAGTTGGCCACGACGACGTTGGCCCGGGACTCGACGTAGCGGAGCCCCGGGAAGAGCTCGGACCGCCGGATCCCGACCCGCTCCCGCCACGGGCGCCCGGCGACGTTGCGGCCCAGGGACAGCCCGACGAGCAGCTCGTGACCATGTTCCTCGGCCCAGTCCCGCAGCGCCCGAGCCGCCAGGTCGTTGCCGGTCGTGACGACCACGTCGGCCGCGCCGAGCGCCTCGACCGCGAGGTGGGCCACCGCCAGGTGTGGGGCGTACGACGGGGTCCCGTCCGGGTGGCGGTCGGGGGCGAACTTGACGTCCAGGTGCGCCTTCTTGCCGGCTGCGGCCAGCTTGCCCAGGAGCTCCTGGTAGCCGAGACCCCCGTCGCTGTGCGCCTCGAACTCCTCCGGGGTGAGCCGCTTGACCGGTCGGCGCTCGCCGTCGATCTCGACCTCCCGGTCATGGATCACGACGAAGCTGCCGTCGGCGAGTCGCTGGACGTCGAACTCCACGAAGTCCACGTCGAGTCGGAGCGTCGCCTCGAGCGCCTCACGGCCGTTCTCGCCTGACCGGTCGTTGCCCGCGCCGCAGCGGTGGGCACTGATCAGCACCCGGTGGCGGGTCACGAGCGGGACTGGGCGTAGGCCGCTGCGGCGCGGACCAGACCGGTCAGCAGGCCCACGTCGTCTGCGGTCTCCGGGTGCCACTGCACAGCGACGCAGAACCGGTCTCCGGGAGTCTCCATGGCCTCCAGCGTGCCATCTGCCGCGTGTGCGGCCGCGACGAACCCTGGGTGAGAGCGCACCGACTGGTGGTGGTGGCACGCCACCGAGACGGACTCCCCGACGAGTCCGGCCACGAACGTCCCGGGGACCGTGCTCACCTCGATGATCCCGAAGGCGTCACCGCCCGGGCTGTGCTGCTCGTGGTCCACGAGGTCGGGGGTGTGCTGGTCGAGCTCACCGCCGGCGTGCACGGCCATGAGCTGCATGCCCCGGCACACACCCAGCACCGGCAGGCCCGCAGCTACGGCCGCGTCGAGCAGCGCGAGCTCCCACGCGTCGCGGTCGGGTCGCCAGCCGGCGGTCCGTTCGTGGGGCTCAGCGTCGTAGCGGCCGGGGTCGACGTCGGCGCCACCGCTGATGACCAGGCCGTCGAGCCGCGAGACCGCGGTGTCGGCGGCCCCGGACTGGCCGAGCGGTGGCAGCAGGACCGGTATGCCGCCGCTGGCCTCGACGGCCGCGGCGTACTGCGTCGGCAGCAGGTCGGCACGCTGTCGCCAGACGCCCCAGGCGGCTTCCTCGCGGTAGGTCGTGAGACCGATGACCGGGGTGCTCATGGCAGCGCGTTCACAGAGGGGTGACGTAGGCGCCGGAGATGCCGCCGTCCACGAGGAACGTGCTGGCGGTCATGAACGACGAGTCGTCGGACGCCAGGAACAGGACCGCGCTCGCCATCTCCTCGGGCTCTCCGAAGCGGCCCATCGGCACGTGGACCAACCTGCGGGCGGCCTTCTCCTCGTCCTTCGCGAACAGCTCCTTCAGCAGAGGGGTGTTGACCGGTCCGGGGCACAGGGCGTTCACGCGGACCCCCTGGCGGGCGAACTGCACTCCGAGCTCGCGGCTCATCGACAGGACGCCACCCTTGGACGCGGAGTACGAGATCTGCGAGGTGGCCGCGCCCATCACGGCGACGAACGAAGCGGTGTTGATGATCGACCCCTTGCCCTGCTCGATCATGTAGGGCAGCGCAGCCTTGCAGCAGAGGTAGACGCTCGTCAGGTTGACCTCCTGCACCTTGCGCCAGGCGTCGAGGTCGGTGTCGAGGATCGAGTCGTCCTCGGGTGGCGAGATGCCGGCGTTGTTGAAGGCGATGTCGACCGACCCGTAGCTGTCCTTCGCGGTTCGGAAGAGGGCGTCGACCTCGTCCTTGCTGGTGACGTCGACATGCACGTACACGGCGACGTCGGAGCCGCCCAGCTCGTCGACGAGCACCTTGCCCCGGTCGTCGTCGATGTCGCCGATGACGACCCTGGCGCCCTCCTCGACGAACCGGCGCACCGTCGCCAGGCCGATGCCCGAGCAGCCTCCGGTGACGACCGCGACTCGGCCCTGGATGCGTCCTGTCATGGTTGTTTCCTCTCTGGTTCCGGGGTTTCGAGACAGGCGCTGTGCGCCCTCCTCAACCATCGGAGGGATCAGTGGGCGATGAAGACGTTCTTCTCCTCGGTGAAGGCAAGCGGCGCGTCCGGCCCGAGCTCTCGCCCGAGGCCGGACTGCTTGTAGCCACCGAACGGAGTCCAGTAGCGGACCGACGAGTGCGAGTTGACGCTGAGGTTGCCGGCCTCGACCGCCCGGGCGACCCGGAGCCCGCGGCCCAGGTCACGGGTGAAGATGGATCCGGAGAGGCCGTACTCGGTGTCGTTGGCGAGCTCCACCGCGTGCGCCTCGTCGTCGAACGGCATCACGGCCACGACCGGGCCGAAGACCTCCTCGCGCCAGATCCGTGAGGACGGGTCCTCGGTCGCCACCACGGTCGGCGGCACCCAGAAGCCGTCCCCGTGGGGCGCAGTCCCTGCGAAGGCGATCTCGACGTCGTCCAGGTAGCTCTGCACGGTGCGCTGCTGGCCGGCGGAGATCAGCGGTCCCATCTCGCTGCTCTCGTCGGCGGGGTCGAGCACGCGCATGCCGGTCACGACCGGTTCCAGCAGCGAGACGAACTCGTCGTACGCCGAGCGCTCGACGAGGATCCGCGACCGCGCACAGCAGTCCTGGCCGGCGTTGTCGAAGACGGCCGACGGCGCACTCGCGGCTGCGGCGGCGATGTCGGCGTCGGCGAACACGATGTTCGCGCTCTTGCCGCCGAGCTCCAGCGTCACCCGCTTCACCTGGTCAGCGCAGCCGGCCATGATGCGCTTGCCGACCTCGGTCGATCCGGTGAAGCAGACCTTGCGCACCAGCGGGTGCGTGACGAACCGCTCGCCGACGACCGATCCCTTGCCCGGGACGACGGTCAGCACGTGGTCGGGGAGGCCGGCCTCGAGGGCCAGCTCGCCCAGCCGGATGGCCGTGAGCGGGGTGAGCTCGGCGGGTTTGAGCACGACGGTGTTGCCGGCGGCGAGAGCCGGGGCGAAACCCCAGCCTGCGATCGGCATCGGGAAGTTCCAGGGCACGATGATGCCGACGACGCCGAGCGGCTCGTAGAACGTCAGGTCGACGCCGCCCGCGACGGGGATCTGGCGTCCGAACATGCGCTCCGGGGCGCCGGCGTAGTAGTTCAGGCAGTCCCGGACGTTGCCGGCCTCCCAGCGAGCGTTGCCCCAGGTGTGGCCGGCATTGCGTACCTCGAGCTCCGCCAGCTCCTCGACGTGGTCGTCGACGACGGCCGCGAACCGGCGCAGCAGCGCAGCGCGCTCACCCGGCGCCACGTCACGCCAGGCTCGAAAGGCCAGGTGCGCGGCCTCGATGGCGGCGTCCGCCTCGGCCGCGGACGCGAGGTGCACGTCGGTCACCGGCTCCGCGGTCGCCGGGTTGATGACGGTGTGGGTGTCGCTCATGGTTCCTTTCAGAGTCGCTCGAAGCCGCGGCGCAGCTCCCAGTCGGTGACGGCGGCGTTGTAGGCGGCGAGCTCCACGTCGGCCATGTTCACGTAGTGGTCCACCACCTCGTCGCCGAGGGCCGCGCGGGCGATGGCGGAACCCGCGAACCGCTCGCGTGCCTCGGACATCGTGCTCGGCACCTTCGGCAGGCCCGAGGTGTAGGCGTTCCCCGCCAGTTCTTCGCCGAGAGGGAGCTCGTTCTCGATGCCGTGCAGGCCGCCGGCCAGCATCGCGGCCAGTGCGAGGTAGGGATTCACGTCACCACCCGGGACGCGGTTCTCCATCCGCGCGCCGGCTCCGCGGCCGACCAGGCGGATCGCGCAGGTGCGGTTGTCCAGTCCCCAGGCGATCGTGTTCGGTGCGAACGACCCGTCCGCGAAGCGCTTGTAGGAGTTGATGTTCGGCGCGTAGAGCAGCGTGAAGTCGGCGATGGTGGCAAGCACCCCGGCCACGAAGTGGTCGTAGAGCGGGGTCCGCTCGCCCTTGTCGGCGTCCCAGAACACCAGCTCGCCGTTCACGCCGCGCAAGGACAGGTGGATGTGGCAGGAGTTGCCCTCGCGCTCGTTGTACTTCGCCATGAACGTGATGGCCTTGTCCTGCTGGGCGGCGATCTCCTTGGCCGCTGTCTTGTAGACCGCGTGGTTGTCCGCGGTCGTCATCGTCTCCGCGTAGAGGAAGCCGATCTCGTGCTGGCCGAAGTTGCACTCACCCTTGGCTCCCTCGACGTCCATGCCGGCTGCGTACATGTGGTTGCGGATCGCCCGTAGGAGCGGCTCGACCCGGGTGGTGCCGACTATGGAGTAGTCGACGTTGTACTGGTTGACCGGCTCGAGGCCGCGGTAGTTGTCGTGCCAGGCCTGCTCGTAGGTCGTGTCGAAGGCGATGAACTCGAGCTCGGTGCCGGACAGGGCGGTCCATCCCAGCGCGGCACAGCGATCGAGCTGCGCCCGCAGGATCGTCCGGGGCGACTGGACGACGGGGGAGTGCGGTGCGCCCTCCCGGTCGCCCGCTTGGGGGGGCCAGACCAGGTCGCACTGCACCATTGCGGTGGCGGGTAGGTGTGTCAGCCGCCGGATCGTGTCGTTGTCGAGGACGAACTCCATGTCGCCGTAGCCCTTCTCCCACGAGGAGATGGCGTAGCCGCCCACCGTGTTCATGTCCACGTCGACGGCGAGCAGATAGTTGCAGCCTTCGGTGCCGTGGCCCACCACGTGGTCGGCGAAGTAGCGGCCGTGCAGGCGCTTTCCCTGCAGCCGCCCCTGCATGTCCGTGAACGCCACGATCACGGTGTCGATCTCGCCGTCCCCGATCCTGGCGAGGAGGTGTTCCATCGACAGGTGCCGGTCGTTGCGCAGTCCCACGGGCGTCTCCTCTTGGTCGGGTACGGGGTCAGGTCAGCAGTCCGCGCAGCAGCGCAGCGGTGTCGTCGCAGTGTTCCTCCATCGCCCGGCGGGCCCGGTCGGCCTTCCCGGACAGGACGGCGCGAACCACGGCCGCGTGCTGGCGGTCGGAGTGGGCGATGTTGGTGTCGAGCACGGGGATCGCGAGGAGCATCTCGTGCAGCGTCCCCTGGACCGACGTCACCGCCTCGATGACCCGGGGTGACCCGGTCAGGGCCGCGACCGTGAGGTGGAACCGCGAGTCGGCCTGCCGGTGGTCGGCGGACCTGGCGGCAGACGCGACCTCGTCGTGAGCCCGCTCCAGCTGGGCCCGGGCGTCCTCGGTGAGGTCCAGCTGGGCTGCGCGTTGCGCGGCACCAGGCTCGACGATCCTGCGGAACTCGAGGGCGTCGAGCCAGTCCTGACGCTTGGCGGCGGAGGTGCGAGCGGCCGCCCGAGCCGATGGCGTCCGGGGCTTCAGGGTGACCACGGTGCCACCTCCGCGGCCGCGACTGGTCTCGACCAGTCCGGCCTGACGGAGCGCTGCCATCGCCTCGCGCAGGGTGGACCGAGAGACATGCAGGCGCTCGGCCAGGTCCCGTTCGCTGGGGAGGGGCGCCCCGAGGGGGTAGACCCCCAGCCGGATGGCGGTGGCGAGCTGTTCGACGCACGCCTCGAAGGCGTGGTGACCGCGCACCGGGCGCAGCACGGACCCCTGGAGATCCAGCCCGGGGAGCGGGCGGGCAGGGGGAGCGTTCATGCAGGCATCCTCGTTCCGGGTGGGAGTGGCGTCAAACTGAACCGCGGCCAAAGGTCTGAGTTCATACCAATTTTACGTGTTCCTGTTTACACCCTCGTCCAAGCAGGTCTAGCGTCCCCCACACGAGTTCACAACCGCGCCCGGAAGGTGACCCGCAATGACTACAGAGACCCCGCCCCTGAGCGAGGACGATGCGCTTCTCGCCAAGCTCGGCTACAAGCAGGAGCTGTCGCGCAGCTGGTCGGGATTCTCCAACTTCGCCATCTCGTTCTCGATCATCTCGATCCTCGCTGGCTGCTTCACGACGTTCGGGCAGGCGTGGAGCAACGGTGGCCCGATCGCCATCACGTGGGGCTGGCCGGTCATCTCGGTGTTCATCCTGATCATCGGGTTCACGATGTCCGAGCTCGTGTCGGCCTACCCGACATCGGGGGGCATCTACTGGTGGGCCTCCAAGCTCGGCGGGCCCGCCGCCGGCTTCTACACCGGCTGGCTCAACCTGATCGGACTGATCGCGGTCACGGCCTCGGTGGCCTACGGTGCCGCCAACTTCGTGGACATCTTCTTCGGCCTGCTGAGCAAGTCCTGGGCGGCTCACTACAGCTTGCAGCGCGTCTTTATCGAGTTCGTCGTGATCCTGGTGCTCGCGGCCCTCGCCAACATCTTCTCCAGCCACCTCTTGGCGGTCGTGAACAACATCTCGGTGTGGTGGCACGTCGCCGGCGCGACGCTGATCATCGTGGTCCTGATCGTCGTCCCCGACCACCACCAGAGTGTCGGGTGGGTGCTGAGCGAGAGGATCAACAACTCCGGCTACGACGGCGGGGCCAACAGCGGCGTGATGTTCTGGTTCCTGGTGCTGCCACTCGGCTTCCTGCTGACGCAGTACACGATCACCGGCTTCGACGCCTCGGCTCATCTTTCCGAGGAGACCGAAGCCGCATCCGACGCCGCCGCGAAGGGCATCTGGCGCTCCATCCTGTACTCGGCCATCGGCGGCTGGATCCTGCTCCTCGCCCTTCTTTTCGCCGTCAAGGACCAGCAGCTCGTGACCGACGGGATCAACGTCGGCTTGTACGGCTCCGACGTCATCCTCAACCAGGCTCTCGGCAAGTCCTGGCACACGATCGTCATCGGGATCTCGGCCGCCGGCCAGCTCTTCTGCACCACAGCCTGCCTGACCAGCGCCTCACGAATGACGTTCGCTTTCAGCCGTGACGGCGCGATTCCTGGCTCGAAGATCTGGTCGAAGGTCAGTGCCACGAGGGTGCCCGCCAACGCGGTCATGTTTGTCGCCGTGATCGCCGGCCTGATCACCTTGCCCGCCCTGATCGAGGTCAACTTCGGCACGGCCGACGCCCCGATCATCCTGCCCACCGCGTTCTATGCCGTGGTGTCGGTTGCGGTGATCGGGCTGTACCTCGCGTTCGCGATCCCGATCTTCCTGCGGTGGAAACACGGCGACAAGTTCGAGGCCGGCGCCTGGAACAACGGCAAGAAGTACAAGTGGATGAACCTCGTCGCGGTCATCGAGATCGTGGTGATCTGCATCTACTTCATCCTGCCGTTGTATCCCTCCGGGTGGCCCGGCAACGCTGGCTTCGCCTGGAAGTTCGTGAACTACGCTCCGCTCCTGACCGGTGGGGTGATCCTGGCGGTCACGATCTGGTGGTTCGCGTCTGCCCGGAAGTGGTTCACCGGTCCCAAGCACACCATCGACGAGGCGGTCATCAAGGCGTTCGACGACTGAGTGGACGCCAACCCCGACCTGGGCCGCCTCGCCTGCCTGGCGGGGCGGTCCTGGCGTGTCACCGACCTGCCCGGCGGGCTGACGAACCGCAACTTCCATGTCGTGACGGACGACGGCGAGCTCGACCTGGTCGTGCGGTGGTCGCAGGGGGATGCCGAGCTGCTGGGCATCGACCGCGATGCCGAGGCGACTAATTCCGAGGCGGCCTTCGAGGCGGGCGTGGGCGCCCGGGTCCTCGAATACCGTCCCGATCTGTCGATGTTGGTGATCGCGTTCCTGGAGGGCAGCGCGCTGCAGAACGCCGACTTTGCGGACCCGGCGGTCCTGGGCCGGGCAGCGGACGCCACCCGTCAGCTGCACGCGGGTCCGCGGTTCATCGG
>JAOPXM010000096.1 GCA_025965125.1 Nocardioides sp. | reverse complement strand
TCCTACAACTGCCTCAAGCGTGAGGGCATCCACACCGTGGGTGAGCTCATCTCGCGCTCGGAGCAGGACCTGCTCGACATCCGCAACTTCGGTGCGAAGTCGATCGACGAGGTCAAGGCCAAGCTGGTCGAGATGGGTCTGTCCCTGAAGGACAGCGCGCCCGGCTTCGACCCGCACGCTGCCCTGGCGGCGTACGGCGATGATGACGACGACGCCTTCGTCGAGGACGAGCAGTACTGATCCGGTTCGAGACGGTTGCCAACGCAACCTCCTCAACCACCGAGCCGACAAACGTCGGCCGTCTACCCGAGTACCTAGTACGGCTCGGGAGAATCGAGAGAAGCAATGCCTACTCCCACCAAGGGCCCCCGTCTCGGCGGCAGCCCGGCCCACCAGAGGCTGATCATCGCCAACCTGGCGACCGCGCTGTTCGAGCACGGTCGGATCACCACCACCGAGGCGAAGGCCCGCATCCTGCGGCCGCACGCCGAGAAGCTGATCACCAAGGCCAAGAAGGGTGACCTGCACAACCGTCGCGAGGTCCTCAAGACCATCCGCAACAAGTCGGTCGTGCATGTCCTGTTCACCGAGATCGCACCGACCTTCGCGGAACGCCCGGGTGGCTACACCCGGATCACGAAGATCGGTCCCCGCAAGGGCGACAACGCCCCCATGGCCGTGATCGAGCTGGTGACCGAGGCCTACCTGCCGTCGGCCCCCAAGGCGAAGAAGAAGGCCGCGCCGGCCGCCAAGGCTGCGCCGGTCGAGGAGGCTCCCGTCGAGGAGACCACGACCGACACCGCCGAGGAGGTCGTGGCCGAGGACGCCCCGACCGAGCTGGCCGAGGAGGCGTCGCCGGAGGAGAGTGTCATCGCCGAGGCCGAGCCGGTCGAGGACGAGGCTCCTGCCGGGGTCGAGGCTGCTGACGAGAGCAGCGACGAGAACACCGAGGACGACGACGACAAGGCCTGATCCGTCGCGTTCCATGCCGACCCGCCCGAGGAGCTCCTCGGGCGGGTCGGTGTCATTTGCGGTTCGGAGGAGCCGGGTCGGCGCCGAGCACCGCGAGCAGCGACGCGGCGTCCAGGGTGCCCCGGGGAGCGCTGGCGCGGACCAGCCCGTGGGTGGTGTCCAGGACCAGCCTGTTGGCGGGTGTGGGTACGCCGTGCAGTCGCCCGAGCAGGACGATCTCCCCGGCCCGGTAGTCGATCTCCGAGCTCAGGCCCCGGGTCAGGCTCTGCCTCAGGGAGTTGCCGCCGGCCACGTCCTCGCGCATCCGGAGCACCTCACCGCGGCGCTCGTCGTCCTCGGCCGCTGAGACCACCGCGATCCCGGCCGCGGCGAGGACCGCCTCGCCCTCGGCCTCGACTCGCACGGCCACCGCGGTCGCCGCCGCGCCCCGCCCGAACAGGGCGGAGACGTCGCCGACGGTGTTGACCAGCAGCTTGCGGTGCTTCCAGGCCATGATGTCCGGCCGAGGGACCGACTCGAAGCCAGCGGCCCGGAGGTCGGCCGCTACCAGGTCGGTGACCTCGTCGGTCCCGCCGGGATAGCGGCCGAGGTCCAGGATCCCCGGCGTCGGATGGCACTTCTGGACGACGACCCCGGGGTCGAGGTGGGTCGACGGGAGCATCACGCACAGGCCGTAGGTGCGGGCGAAGCGGCGCAGGATCGCGACCTCGTTCGCGACCCCGTTCTGGGCGGCGACCACAGCCGTCCCTTCCGGGGCGTGCGCCGCCAGGTCGTCCAGGGCAGCCCACGTCTGGTGGGACTTCACGGTCAGCAGCACGACGGTGTCGTCGGTCCAGTCGATCGCTGCGGCGGTGTCCGTCGCGGGCGCGTCAGCGATCAGCCGGCCTTCCTCGGTGTCGAGGACCAGGCCGGCAGTCCGGATGCGGTCGAGATGCGGACCCCGGGCCACGAAAGTAGTGGGGGACCCTGCAAGGTGAAGCCGCGCGCCGATCACCCCGCCGACCGCGCCGGCGCCGTACACGACGTAACGCATTCCGGCAGCCTACGGACGGGGTGGGTGCCAGCTCAGAGCTGGATCGGCTTGCCCCGCTGCACGATCACCCAGGTCATCACGCCGAGACCACCAGCGGCGAGGGCGACCCCGACGACCGTGAGGATCTGGTTGTCCTGGGCGAGCCCGAGGAACGCCATCACGATGCCGGCCACGATGTCCGAGAGCGCCGCGAGGCCGAGCACCTGGTGCAGGCGGGCCTTGGCGTCATGTGCGGACGGTGTGGTCATGATGACTCCCGTGTCTCGTCGGTGCACTGCGCATCATGTCCCAGGCCTCTGATGCTCGCCATGAGCGACGCCTGACCCGGCACCCCGGGCCGCTACCAGGCGCGCTCGACGAGGCGCACCGCCTCGGGCAGGGTCAGGCCCAGGCGCCGGGCGGCGATGACGTAGGCCGACGCGGCCGCACCGGCCCCCGGTGTCACCGCCGTGGCCGTTGGCCGGACGAACGTGCCTCGCCGTCCCTCGGTCACGATGACCCCATCGGTCTCGAGCTCCCGGTAGGACCTGGCCACCGTGTTGACCGCGAGGCGGAGCTCCGCGGCGAGCGCGCGGACAGTGGGGAGGCGGGTCCCGGCGGACAGGTCACCAGAGGCGACGCGGGACGCGATCTGCGCACGCAGCTGCTCGAACGGCGGTGTCGACGAGCCGGGGTCGAGGGGGAGGACATCCATGCGAAGACGCTAGGGCACCCGGTTCCGTGGCGGGTCCCCATGCGGTAGAGACAACCCATGGATCCCGATGTGTTGGTGGTGGGCGAGTCCTTGGTCGACATCGTGCGAAGTGCCGACGGCACGTTCTTGGAGTACGCCGGAGGCAGCGCCGCCAACGTCGCGGTCGCGCTCGCCCGGCTCGGTCGACCGGTGCGCTTCGCGACGAGCTACGCCGACGATCGGCATGGCCGGATGATCGACGAGCACCTCGACTCCGCAGGTGTCAGGCTCGCCGCGGACCCTGGTGCGGTGCTGAGCACGTCCACGGCTGAGGCGACCATCGGCGCCGACGGAGCCGCGTCGTACGTCTTCGACCTCGAGTGGCGCCTCAACCCCGTCGCGGACGACCCACTGCCCCTGGCCGTGCACACCTGCTCGCTGGGGGCGGTGCTACTGCCCGGTGCCGACGACGTGTTCGGGCTGCTGGAGCGGCTGCGTGGTCGGGCCACCATCAGCTACGACGTCAACGCGCGGCCGGCGATCACGGGAACCGGTCCCGACCTGGTTGCCCGGGTCGAGCGCGTGGCAGGGGTTGCCGACCTGGTCAAGGCGAGTGATGAAGACCTCGAGGCGTTCTATCCCGGCCTCGATCACCTCACCGCGGCCCGGCGGCTGCTCGCGTTGGGGCCGGCTGCTGTGGTCGTGACCCGCGGCGGTGCGGGTGCCGGCTGGGTGGGCACGACCGGCGAGGTCGAGATCGCGTCCGTGCCGGTCGTCGTGGCGGACACGATCGGTGCCGGCGACACGTTCGGCGCGGCCCTCATCGATGCGCTGTGGGAGCGTGGGCGGCTCGGCGCGGGTGGGAACGAGACGCTCCGCGCGCTTGGGTCGGACGAGATCTTCGACGTGCTGTCGCACGCCGCCCGGGCCGCGGCGGTCACCGTGTCGCGCCCCGGCGCGGACCCGCCGTACCGCGCCGAGCTGGCCTGACCGGGTGCCGGCCTAGGGGCGGCGGACCGCGCGAACCACGGCATCGGCTCCGGTGCCGGCCGCGCTGCGGAGACGCTCCTCGGACACGAGGATCTCCCAGGCACCCGGGTCGAGCACTTCGAGTGCGGCGTCGACCGTCACCTGTACCTGTTCCGCGGCGGGCGAAGGCGCGCCGGTCGCCGGGTCCACCGGAAGGTGCCCGACCAGGAACAGGGTCCCGCCGGGCGCGACACCGGAGCCGAGCCGAGTGACCATCTCGCCCACCGATCCCGCCACATGGACGTAGAGACAGCTGACGAGGTCGAAGGCACGGGGTGGCGGGGTCCAGGTCCCGAGGTCGCCCTCGACCCAGTCGATGCCCTTGGCGATGTCGTCACCGAGGGTCCGGGCCGTCGACCGGGCATGTTCGAGCGCGGTCACGGAGAAGTCGAGCGCGGTGACCCGCCAACCTGCCGCGGCGAGCCAGATCGCCTCGGCTCCGTGTCCGCAGCCCGCGTCGAGAGCCACGCCCGGCTGCAGATCGCCGATCTCGGCAAGCAGGTACTCGTTCGGCGGACGGTTCGACACCTTGTCCCCATGCTCACGCAAGGCCTGCTCCCAGCGCCGTTCCCAGGATTCCCTGTCGAGCGTTGGGTCGGTCACGACACCTCCTCGGTCGTCAGCGACCCCAGATCGTGATGCGGCCCGTTTCCTCCCCACGGACCGGACCGGCTCAGAGAGATGCGACACCCTCCGCTGACCGATCGGCCGCGAGAATCGCTCGATCGCCGATCGACACGGTGGCACCCTCGAGCACGTCGGACCAGACGCCGAAGTGGCCGTGGTGGTGACGGGCCAGGGTGCGAAAGACGTCGACATCGGGTTCGAGCCCGGGCTGGGCCCGGGTCACCATGGTGCAGCGGACACATGGCTGGGTGGGCATGACTGTGGCGGCCCCGACCTGGAGGGAATGCGAGACCCACTGGTCTTCGACCCAGCCGTCGCCCTCGACATCGATCAGCATGTTGGGGCGAAAGCGTCGCGGGTCCCAGGTGCCGCCGGGGTGGAGCGCCGCGGCGGTGCGCAACGACGCGGTGGTCAGCACCAGGACCGGGGCTGCGTCGACGTACCGGCCAGCCGGCATCGTCCACTCGATCGCCAAGCTGTTGTCGTCGGTCGCGTCGGCGAAGTACTCGGCTCTTCCGCCTGCGCTGCCCGCGGAGGACACGAGCGAAACGGCGCTCCCCAGCCACTGCGATAAGAGGTTGTCGGTGCTCAGCCCAGGGCCGACCGCGGTCCGGCCATCGGGGAGCGTGATGACTGGCGCGTCATCGTCATAGGCCGCCGCGGCAGCGAGGAGCTCGGGGCGTCGGCGTGCCGTCAGGATCCGGCCGGTGCGCTCGTCGCGGATCCCCCACTGCCGATCGCCCACCAGGCCACTGTCCTCCAGGGACGCCGACGCCAAGGGCTCGCCCTGGAGTGACTTGACCGGGTAGCGCCACAACCCTACGAGCTCCATGACTCACCCCTTGCCGATGACTGCGTATCCATGAAGCGTCCCGCCTGAGCCCGCCCATGTCGAGGGCTCCGCGGGGAGTGCAAGGACCCTGTCCTCGGCTCACCCGTGCGCTCTCAGGCCTCGACAGGGGCCAGGAACGCATGGACGAGGGGTACGACGGAGGCGCCCTCGCCGCTCGCCGCCGCGACACGTTTCATGGACCCCGAGCGGATGTCGCCAGCGGCAAACACCCCGGGCACGGTGGTCGCGAGGTTCTCCGGCGGCAGTCCGTCGGTCCACCGGTCCTTGGGCACGTCACGCCCCGTGACCACGAAACCTCTCTCGTCGCGCGCGACCTCGGAGGGCAGCCAGTCGCAGTGCGGTTCGGCGCCCAGGAGCAGGAACAGTCCGGTGGCCTGCTCCGTGGTCCGCTCTGCGGTCCGCGTGTCCTCGACGCACAGCCACTCGAGTCGCCCGTCGCCACCACCGTCGACGACGACCCCGCAGGTGCGTACCTCGATCCGCGGGTTGTACTCGATCTCGTCGATGAGGTACTTCGACATGGTCTCGGCGAGGCTCGGACGGCGCACCAGGATCGTCACCGAGCGCGCGAAGCGCGAGAGATGGACCGCCGCCTGGCCCGCGGAGTTGCCCCCGCCGACCACGAACACGTGCTGGTCCTCCATCTCGCGGGCGGCGGTCATCGCGGCTCCGTAGTAAACCCCCCGCCCGGTGAACTCCTCGACGCTCGGCACCCGGAGCTTGCGGTAGGCGACCCCCGTCGCGATCACGATCGCCCGGGCGTGCACCTGGCCACCGGCCGTGTGCAGGACGTGTGGTCGGCCCGCGGCGCCGGGCTCGAGCCGGTCGACATCCCAGCCGGTGAAGAACTGCGTGCCGAAGCGGATCGCCTGGTTGCGGGCGCGCTGGGCCAGGCGCATTCCCGAGATGCCGCGGGGGAACCCGAGGTAGTTGCGGATCATCGAGCTGGTGCCTGCCTGGCCGCCGACGGCCTCGGACTCGACCACGACGGTGTTGAGGCCCTCGGACGCGCCGTACACCGCCGCGGCGAGCCCGGCCGGCCCGGCTCCGACGATGGCCAGGTCCACGACCGTGTCGACGTCGATGGCGTCCGGCCGACCGTAGATCACGACCGCGACGTCGCGGACGCTCGACGCCGACACGGGTGGCCGTCCGATCGCCTCGACGAGCGGGTACGTCGGATCGCCCTCGAACCTGGCCCGGAGCTCGAGCCCGGTGGGGCTGTCCGGGTCGTGGACCCCGTTGGGCATGCCCATCCGATCGAGGAAGTCGCGGATCGACATGGTCAGGCCGTCTGCGGTCGGCGACACGATCCGGACGCTCTCGACCTCGGGAGCCGCCACCGTGGAGCCCCAGTCGGAGAGGAGCTCGCAGACCGCGGTGTGGAACTCCTCGTCCCGGACACCGCGCGGCATCAGGAGGTAGGCGTCGAACTTTCCCTTGGCCAACCCGGCTCGCAGGCCGGGGGCGTCCGGCGTGAAGTGGTCCCAGTACGCCGCCACCATCCGGCGGGCCCCGGGCACGATCGTGCGCCAGCGGCCGAATGCCTCCAGGATGTTTGCGTCCGGGAGCCGGGACTCGGTCACGAACATGGCGACGAGGCCACCGTCGGCGGTGATCTCACGGGCCAGGTCCTCGGCCTCGGTGGCCGACGTCACGGCGTACAGGTCGTAGTCGCGGCGATAGCGGCCGAACTCGTCGACGAGGAACGCACTGCGCTCCTCCGAGACCAGGATCAGTGCGGGCATGCGGGGCTGGTCGCTCACCCGGCCGAGCCTAGAACAGGCGCGGAAACCGTGGGTTTCAGTCGGGCAACGTCTGGCCCAGCCTGGTCCGCAGCCGGTCAGCGTCGACAACCGCGTGGCCCTGCCCGTCGTTGTTGAAGTAGACGAAGACGTCTCGCTCCTGCACCTGCCACTCGCGGATCCGGTCCGCCCACCAGTCCAGGTCCGAATCCGAGTAGGACCCCGCATAGAGGTGCTCGTGACTCGGGCCGTGCATGCGCACGTAGACGAATTCGGCCGTCGCCCGCAGCACGCACGGCAGGCCGGCACCGCTCATGACGACGTACGCCGCCCCGCGTCGCTCGAGCAGCTCGTAGACCGCCTCGTGGTGCCAGCTCGGGTGCCGGAACTCGACCGCAACCCGCATCGTCCGAGGCAACCGGGACAGGAACTCGTCGAGGCGCGCGTCGTCTCGTTCATGGGCCGGGTGCAGCTGGAGAAGCATCACCCCGCGCCGGTCGCCGAGCGCCTCCCAGGCCTTCGTCAGCCGCTCCGCCCACGCACCCTCGTCGTCCTTCAGGCGCCGGGCGTGGGTGATCCAGCGGGACGCCTTCACGCTCATCAGGAACCCCGGGGGCAGCGCGTTGCGCCACATGACGAACGGCTTCTCTCCCGGCCAGCGGTAGAAGCTGGCGTTCAGCTCGACGGTGTCGAAGTGGGCGGCGTACGCGTCGCGCCACTTCGCCTTCGGCAGCCCCGGCGGGTACAGCACCCCGACCCAGTGGACGTAGCTCCACCCCGAACAGCCGATCCTGACCTCTGCCACGAGTCCCGGGTTACCCGGACGGCCTGAGAGGATGCGTGCCGTGCGGATCCGGATCGACCTGGCCTATGACGGCACCGATTTCCGGGGCTGGGCGGTGCAGCCCGGTCTCCGGACGGTCCAGGGTGAGCTGTCGGCGGCCCTGGCCACGGCGCTCCGGGTCCCTGGTGTGGCGCTGGTGTGCGCCGGGCGCACCGACACCGGGGTGCACGCGCGGGGCCAGGTGGTGCACGCCGACGTTGCTCCCGAGGACGTGGCTGCCGCTGCCGGGCGCTCGACCGAGCCCCCGCTGGACGCGTTGCTGCGCCGGGTGAACGGGGTCCTGTCGCTCGATGTGCGGGTCCGGAGCCTGGTCGAGGCCCCGGAGGGCTTCGATGCCAGGTTCTCCGCCCTCTGGCGGCGCTACGCCTACCGGGTCGCGGACTCGCCCCGCGCTGTTGACCCGCTGCTGCGCACCCAGGTCCTGTCGTGGTCGCGCACCCTCGACCTGGACGCGCTGAACGAGGCCTCTGCGACGCTCGTGGGACGCCGTGACTTCGCGTCGTTCTGCAAGCAGCGGGAGGGTGCCACCACGATCCGCACGCTGCAGCACCTCACCTGGGCCAGGGAATCCAGCGGTATAGCAGTCGCGACCGTTCGCGCGGACGCGTTCTGCCACAGCATGGTGCGCTCGCTGGTCGGTTGCCTGCTGGCCATCGGCGACGGCCGCCGGCCGGTGTCCTGGGCGGCCGACATCCTGCGGGCCGGAGTCCGGGACCCCGAGGTGATCGTGGCGCGCCCGCACGGGCTCACGCTGGAGGAGGTGGCCTACCCGGCCGACGACGAGCTGGCCGCCCGGGCCGGTCAGACCCGGGCCAAACGGGTCTCGGCGGACGAGGACAGCGATGGATGACCACTACTTCAGCGCAGACCCGTCGGTGCCGTTCAAACGGGCACCCCTCAGCGCGTCCGTGTGGGGGCACGAGCTCCAGCTGGTCAGCGGGTCTGGGGTCTTCGCCCAGGGCCGTGTCGACATCGGCACGTCGGTGCTGTTCCGGGAGACGCCACCGCCCGGGCCGGGCCGGATCCTCGACCTCGGCTGCGGCTTCGGCGTGATCGGGCTCGCGATCGCCGTGGCGGTGCCGGAGGCGACGGTCACCGCAGTCGACGTGAACGAGAGAGCGGTCCTGCTGGCCAACGAGAACGCGGTCAGTCTCGGGGTCGCCGACCGGTTCGTCGCCGCGACACCCGACGCGGTGCCGGACGGCACGACGTACGACGAGATCTGGTCCAACCCGCCGATCCGGATCGGCAAGGAGGCCCTGCACGAGCTGCTGCTGACCTGGTTCGCCCGGCTGGCACCGGGCGGTCGAGCGGTGCTGGTCGTCGGCAAGAACCTCGGCGGCGATTCCCTGCAGCGTTGGCTGGGGGAGCGGGGCTACCCGACGGACCGCCTGGCCAGCGCGAAGGGCTTCCGGGTCCTGGAGAGCCGGCGAGGCTCCCGCGACTGAGTCAGGCGCGCCCGTCCACGAACATGCGCAGCCGGGCCAGGGTCGGGTCGAGGTCGTCGGCAACGTGGCCGTTGACCGCGCGGCAGGCCCAGCCCAGGCGCATCGCGACCCGGCTCGCCTCGAACAGGTCGACGGGGCTGAGCTGCGGGTAGCGCTCGGCGTACGGCGCGAGGTAGGCGGCCAGGAACGGAGCGACGTCGACGGAGTCCTCCACGTCGTCCAGCCCCCACGAGATCACGCCCTCGATCGCCACCGACAGGGTGAAGAACGGGTGCGACACGCAGGCATCGCCCCAGTCCATGATCAGGTGTCGACCGTCGAGGACGAAGACCTGGCCGTCGTGCAGGTCGTCGTGCTGGATGGTCTCGCGGATGCCGTACGTCCCCAGCTCCTCGCAGAGCTCCGTCACCCGGGGGAGCGCGTCGCGGAAGCGTTGCTCGGCCTCGATCTCGTCCATCAGGCGTGCGTAGCCAGCGGCCAGGGTCGTCATCCGCATGTCGGGCACGCCCAGGGCGAGCAGGTCGTCGACGGCGTCCTCGAAGGCCAGCTGGATCCGGGCGGTGGCCTCGAGCGCGTCGAGCCAGCGGTCCAGGCTCCGTTCCTCGGGGATGACCGCGCGCAGGCGTTCCCCGGCGTCGGCCATCAACATCCAGCCGAGCTCGAGGTCGGCGGCCAACAGGGGAGGCACCCGCTCCGGGACCCGGGCGCTGAGCCGGCTCACGAGCGCGGCCTCGTGCCTCAGGGCGTCGTGGTTGGCCTTGAACCACAACGGTCCGGCAGACGTGGGCACCTTCAGCACCGTGGACCACCTCACGACGTGCGGTTGCTCGATCGCGCCCGTGCGCTCCACCCCGAGACGCGTGGCCTGTTCGTCGATCCAGGCGTGTGCCCCCGCGAGCCAGCCGGGGTCCTGCCAGAGAGTGGTCATCAGACGAACGCGCTGATCCCGGTCTCCGCGCGGCCGATCAACAGCTTCTGGATCTGGCTGGTGCCCTCGTAGAGCGTCATCACCCGCGCGTCGCGCAGGTACTTCTGAGCGGGGTATTCGTCGATGTAGCCGGCCCCGCCGTAGATCTGGATCGCGTTGTTGGCGGCGCGTACGGCGGCCTCCGAGGCGAACAGCTTCGCCTTCGAGGCCGCGATCCCGAAGGGCAGGCCTCGGTCGATCAGGTCGGCACAGCGCCACACGAGCAGCCGCGACGCGTCGGCGTCCAGGGAGATGTCGGCGATCATGTCCTGGACCAGCTGGAAGCCCGCGAGCGGCCGGCCGAACTGGGTGCGGGTCGTGGCGTAGTCCACCGACGTCTCGAGGCACCCCTGGACGATGCCGACACATCCTGCAGCCACCGAGACGCGGCCCTTGTCCAGGGTCGTCATCGCGATCTTGAAGCCCTGCCCCTCCTCGCCCAACCGGGCGGACTCGGGCACCCGGACGTCGCTGAGGAACAGCTCGGCGGTGGCCTGGCCACGCAGGCCCAGCTTGCCCTTGATCTCGCGGGCCTCGAAGCCGGCCGTGCCGGTCGGCACCAGGAAGGCCGTGATGCCACGCGGTCCGTCGCCGCCGGTCCGGGCGAACACGAGCGCGACGTCGGCCCAGGTGCCGTTGGTGATGAACAGCTTCTGTCCGGTGATGACGTAGTCGCTGCCGTCCCGCCTGGCGCGGGCGGTGAGGTTGCCGGCGTCGGAACCGGTGTCCGGCTCGGTGAGCCCGAAGCAGCCGAGCTTGGTGCCGGTGGCGATGCCGGGCAGCCACTCCTGCTTCTGCTCCTCGGTGCCGAAGCCCAGGATCGACTTGCCCACGAGGCCGTTCGAGACGGACACGATCCCGCGCAGCGCCGAGTCGGCCCGGCCGAGCTCCTCCATGCCGAGGACGTAGGTCAGGTAGTCGCCGCCGAGCCCGCCGTACTCCTCGGGGATGGTCAGCCCGAAGAACCCGATCTCGGCCATCTTCGCGATGATCGACAGGTCCACCGACTCGTTGCGGTCCCACTCGATGCGGTGCGGGACCGCCTCCTTCTCCAGGAAGTCGCGCGCGAGCGCGCGGAAGCTCTCCTGCTCGACGCTCAGTGACAGGTCCATGGGTGCATCCTGCCCGTCAGGGCGTGATCGCGTGCTGCAGCAGCCGGGCGGCGAGCGCCTCGTCACCGTTGATCCGTACGTCGGAACCAGGCAGGTCGACGCGGTTCCAGACCAGCAGCAGGAGCGAAGATGCGGGCGCCTCGAGGGTGACCCCGGGCGCGCCGCCGATCACGACGCCCGGGTGGCCGGGTGCGTCGCTCACGACCAGGGCGAGCCCCGTCGGCAGGGGATCGGTGCGCCCGAGCCGTAGCTGCCGCGGGTAGAAGATGCCGGCGATCTCGTCGAGGCCGTCCAGGGCGAGCGCCGGATCGAGGTCCGTGAGCGTGCCCTGCGAGGCCCGGGCGTCCCAGAGGTGCATGACGGTCTCGTGGACCTGTCGCCGCTGCCAGAACGCGGTGGTGTGTGGCTCCGGCCCGAACGTCCAGGCCGGTGCGTCGGGACCCTTCTCGGCGAGCAGCCGCACGAGCCGGTGGGCGTGGGCGCGGTACCACTCCGCAAGCGCCAGGCGCTCTCTCGGGGCAGGTGAGGGGTCCCCGTCGGGGGTGCCCGCCTCGATCGCGTGGGCCGCCCACTGGTGGACGCCACCCAGGTGCTCGGCCAGGTCGAGCAGCGTCCAGCCCGGGCACGCGGGGACGTCGGCGTCGAGATCAGCGTCGTCCAGCAGCACGGCGAACGCCTGCGTGGCTCGGGTGAGCTCGTCGATCCAGTCCATGGGTCCATCCTGCCGGTTGCATCCGGGGTGCTCGGGAGTGGCAGGCTGGGCGCATGACCCATGAAGCCGCTGAGGACAGGTACGACACCACCACGACCGGGATGCAGTACCGGTTCACCGGCCGCAGCGGGCTGCAGCTCCCCGCCCTGTCGCTCGGGCTGTGGCAGAACTTCGGCAACGACCGACCCGAGGACAACCAGCGCGCGATCCTGCGTCGTGCGTTCGACCGCGGGGTCACGCACTTCGACCTGGCCAACAACTACGGCCCGCCGTACGGGCGGGCGGAGGAGAACTTCGGCCGCTACCTGGCCGACGACTTCGCGCCGTACCGCGACGAGCTGATCATCTCCACCAAGGCCGGCTGGGACATGTGGCCGGGCCCCTACGGTCAGGGCGGCGGCTCGCGGAAGTACGTGCTCGCCTCGCTCGACCAGTCGCTCGGGCGGATGGGTCTCGAGTACGTCGACATCTTCTACAGCCACCGCTTCGACCCGGACACCCCGATCGAGGAGACGATGATGGCTCTCGACCACGCGGTCCGGCAGGGCAAGGCGCTGTACGCCGGCATCTCGTCGTACTCCGCGGCGAAGACACGCGAGGCCGCCTCCATCGCCAGGGACCTGGGCACTCCGCTGCTCATCCACCAACCGTCGTACTCCCTCCTGAACCGCTGGATCGAGGAGGACCTGCTCGACGAGCTCGAGGCGCAGGGGATGGGCTGCATCGTGTTCACGGCCCTGGCCCAGGGGCTGCTGACCGACCGCTACCTGGACGGGATCCCGGCCGACTCCCGGGCTGCGCGCGAGGGATCGACGGTGCCGGGGTCGTCGTTCGACGAGAAGACGCTGGCGCACGTGCGCAGGCTGAACGAGATTGCCTCCGGGCGTGGCCAGAAGCTGGCCCAGATGGCTCTGCAGTGGGTGCTTCGGGATCCCCGGGTCACCTCGGCCGTGATCGGTGCGTCGTCGGTGGAGCAGCTCGACACCAACCTCGACGCGCTCTCGGGCCCGGCGTTCACCGCCGAGGAGCTGAAGGCGATCGACGACGACGCCGTCGACGCCGGGATCAACCTGTGGGCCAAGCAGACGGAGGCCTGACGCGCAACACGGTCAGACCCGGCGCAACGCCATCAGGGGGCAGCTCCGCTCGGCATGGCGGGCGTGCTCGGTGAGCTGCCGAGGAACCTGGGGGTCGCGCTCACCCGTGCGGCTGACCGGGAAGCCCCACTCGTCGGACGTCAACAGCTCGGGGAGCAGCTCCGCGCAGGCACCGTGGCCGTCGCAGCGGGTCCAGTCGATGTGGATCCGGCTCATCGGGGTCCCCTCTCGTCGGTGGGACACCAGCCGGCCAGGTGCGCGGCCACGTGGTTGGCGAAGACGTGCATCGTGCTCGCGACCATCCGGGCCGTGCCGTCGGGATGCGCGCACGCACCGCGCCCGATCACGAGCCGCCGCAGGTGGTCGATCTCGGCGGGCAGCCGGGGGTCGGGCCGCCGATCGGCCAGCCGGCGGAGGCTGTCGGCCATCCGGGGCAGGCCGTTGATGCACGGGCCGCACTGGCCCGCTGACTCGTCGGCTAGGTAGCCCGCGATCTCGGCGGCCGCCCGGAGCGGACATCGGCCTGAGCCCAGCACGTGGAGGACGCCGGCGCCGACGGTCGCGCCGTACCGACGCAGGTCGGCGTGGGTCAGCCGGGTGTCGAGGGCGGCAGCCGGGACCCAGGCGCCGTGGTAGCCGCCGACCAGCACCGCTACCGGGTCGAGCGGGCCGGCCGGGGCGAGCACGTCGCCCAGGCGAGTGCCACGGGCGGCCTCGACGACACCGGGGCGGGAGACGGCGCCGCTGACCGTGAAAAGCGAGGTGCCCGGGTCGTCGTGAGTGCCGCTCGAGCGGTACCAGGCGGACCCGTGCCGTGCGGCGAGGGCCAGCTGTGCGAGCGTCTCGGCATTGAGCACCAGGGTGGGTCGGCCGTCCACGCCCCGGGTGGTGACCCGGACGAGCGGGTCGCGGGGGACCGCGCGCCGGCCCTCGAGCTGGTTGACCAGGGCGCTCTCCTGCCCGGCGACGAACCCGCCTTGCAGCCGAGCGATCTCGACGAGAGTCCGCTCGCGACGTCGGTCGGCGGCGGCCTGGACCGCCTCCGTCCCGATCCCGGGTCCCACGGCGAGGATGGTGCGCTTCGCGCGCAGCGCGTGGCTCACGACGAGCAGCCCGTCGACCACCAGCTGGGGCGCGCGGTTGAGGAGCACGGCGTCCTTGTCGCTCAGCGGCTCTCCCTCCATGGCGTTGCCCACCACCACCGGTGCCCGACGGGCCTCGGCCACCGCGCGCAGCTTGATCGCGGTCGGGAACCCCGCACCACCGCGGCCGGTCAGCCCGCTCTCCTCGGCCAGGGCCTTCAGCGCGTCGAGGCTCAGGGCGGGGAGGTCGTCGACCGGTCCCTGGTGGCCGCGATGCTCGGGGGCCAGCAGTCGCTGGGTGTCGCGTCGGCTCCCCAGAGGTCTCGTCGCGACATTCATGGGGGTGTTCATGCGTGGACCTTCCGGGGAGCGCGTCGCCAGCCGCGTCCGTCGTACGAAGGCAGCAGCCGCCAGCCGACGGCGACCGCGACCGCGAGGACACAGGCGGCGGCGATGCCGGTCATCCAGGCGGATCCGGCATCGGTGCCGTTGCCGAGGGCGTGCAGCAGCGCGACCGGCCAGAGGACATAGGTGCCCCAGTGCACGGCCCTGAAGATGCGCGGACCGATGCGCTGACGCAGCAGGCTGACCACGGTGATGAGGCCGAGCAGGTCGAGGGCGAGGGTGCCCAGTCCCAGCCACACGGGGCGGTAGGAGCCCAGGAATGGGACCAGGAAGTCGACCAGACGGAGTTGGGCGTAAGGGTCGAAGTAGAGGCTGACGACGTGGACGAGGATCAGCCCGGTGCCGGTGAGCGCCGCGGTGCGGTGCAGGTCGGCGATGCCGAACCGGCCCAGACCGAGGGGCCGCCCGGAGCGTGTCGTCACCCCGAGCACGAGGGTCAGGGTGAACATGAGGAGGGCGACGATGCCGGTGCCGCGGCCGAGCGCCCAGAGTGCCTGGCTCAAGCCGCTCTCCCCGTGGGTTCGCCGGGCCAGCCGTCGCTGTGGTGTACGACGCCCGACCGGTCGACGAGGCGGGCCGGAAGCCCCTGGCCGGTGAGCCAGGCGAGTCCGGAGCGGCCCTTGACGATCGTCGCGGTCGAGGCGCGGTTGGCGGCGGCGCAGGTCGTCGCGGCCACGGTGACGCTGCGCCAGACGGGGTCGGCCGGGCGGGAGGTGCGCGGGTCGACGATGTGGTGGAGGGTCTCGTCGCCGCGGCGCCAGGTCCGACGGGAGGTGCTCGACGTGGCGATGGCGCTCCCCGCTGGCAGGGCCACCCGCGTGGCCGCGTCGTCCGGGGTGTCCCGCACGAGGATCTGCCAGCCGCCCTCGGGCGCCGGGCCGCTCGTGGCGATGTCGCCGCCGAGGCTCACCAGCACACCGACACCCAGTGTCTCGGCGACCAGGGCCGCGCAGCGGTCCGCGGCCACGGCCTTGGCCGAGGCGCCCAGGTCCAGCTCGACACCCGCAGGCAGGGTCAGACGGCGGCCGTCGAGGCGCACCCGCCGCCATCCGGGGACCGGCCGCACGACCGCACGCAGCTTCGCCCCGTCCTCGATCAGCCGGATGTCGCGGTCGTAGCCCAGTGCTGACAGTGCCCCGCCGACCGTCGGGTCGACGGCACCGTCCGTGACGCGGGCTGCCTCGAGGGCCTCGCCGAGGAGGTCAGCCAGCATCGGGGAGACGAGCACCGTGCCATCCGCTCCCGGGTCAAGGTTCAGAATTTCGGAGTCGGCACGGAATCTGCTGGCCGCTGCCTCCACCCGGTCGAGCAGACCCAGGACGAGCGGGACGGCGGTGTCGAGGGCACCCGCGTCGGTGACCACGAGGCGCGCGTGGGTGCTCCACAGGTCCCAGTCGTGGGCGGCGACCATGTCAGGACCCGCTCGTGGTGGCGTGGGACGAGTTGGAGCTCGAGCCCGAGGTGATGCCCGTGGAGCTCGAGTTCGACCCGGTGGAACCGTTGCTCGAGTTGGAACCGGGCGAACCGTTCGAGCCCTTGGATCCGGTCGTCGCGGCCGCGGTCTGGCTCGCGACCCCGACGACGGCGCTGACTCCCAATGCCGCGGTGACGGCACCGGCGACCAGGGCCCCGCTGAGCCGGCGGGCGCGGCGGGTGCTGCGACTGCGTTCGTTGGTCATGGTTCTACGGTGTGGGCCGGTCCTGTGGTAGCGCTGTGTGCCTGTGTTGGACTGCATGACCGGGCGTTCGCAACACGATCGGGCCCACCAGCGTTGAAGATGCATGGAGGCAGTGCTGCAGCGGCGTGAAGGGACAGGCGTGGGCGAGCAGGTCCCCGACTTTGACTCGTGGGTGGCCGCGCGCGGTCCGGCGCTGCTCCGGCTGGCCTACACGCTGACCGGCAACCGCGCCGACGCCGAGGACGTGGTCCAGGAGGCGTTGGCGCGCGCGCTGCCCCGCTGGGAACGCATCTCAGGCGTCGGGGACCCCGATGCGTACGTCCGCCGGATGGTCGTGAACGGTCACACGTCGTGGTGGCGCAAGTTCCGTCGCCGCGAGTCGCCCGTCCCCGAGGTCGTGCCCGCCGGCGAGGTGTCGCAACCCGACAGCGGGATGGCACCCGACGACCGGCAGCGGATCTGGCTTGCCTGCCAGGCGCTGCCCGAGATCCAGCGCACGGCCGTGGTCCTGCGCTTCTACGAACAGCTGGAGTACGGCGAGATCGCGGCGCTCACCGGTGTCCGCGAGGGGTCGGTGCGGTCGCGGGTGTCCCGCGGCCTGGCCGCGCTGCGGCTGGCGATGGATGAGTCGATGGGTGAGTCGATGGGACAGGAGCAGGACGATGAGTGACTTCGAGAGCAGGGTGCGGGACGCGCTCGACGCGGGTGCTTCTGGCGCCCCGGCTGCCGTGGGTTTGGCTGACGCCGCCCGGAGTCGGGCCCGCACCCGGCGCCGTACGACGATGGTTGTGTCGGCGGTGACCGTGCTGGCCGTGGTCGCCGTCCCGGTCGGGGTCCTCGCCCTCCGCGACTCGGGCGACTCCGGTCCGGGCATCGCCAAGGACCCTTCCGCCGGGCCCAGCCTGGCAGCGGTGCCCGACGGGTGGCGCACCGAGACCTGGCACGACCTCGAGGTCCAGGTGCCCGACGACTGGGGCTACGGCGCGTTGTCCACGTGGTGCATCGGCCATGACGAGCCCGGCACTCCGGTCGTGCAGCGGCCCGAGGGTGTCGTCGAGATGATCGCCTGCACGCCGAGTAGCGGCTACGGCGTCAGCTTCCTCGATGCCTCGACGGCCGGGTTCGTCCAGCAGCCGGGCGCTGTCGAGCACCTGACCGGGTCGTCCAAGGACGTTCCCGAGGGTGCCTGGACCGGCTATGAGATCTCCGCGAGTGGCGCCGCCGCCCTCGTCGTGGCCCCGACGAAGGCGCTCGTGCGCCAGATCCTCGACTCAGCTCGGACTGTCGACGGGGTGGACGGCAACGGCTGCGCGGCTTCCGCCGCGGACGCCCCGGACGTGGGTGCTGCCGACTCGGTGTCGGTGTGCCGCTACGGCGCCGGCGGCCAGCTGGTGCAGAGCGAGCGACTCACCGGTCAGGACGCGTCCGACGCCGTCACAGCCCTCGAGGCCGCACCCGAGACGGTCTACGCGCCGCCCTGCCCCGCGCCGCGCGGGGGCAACGAGGAACAGACCGAGTACGCGCTGATGCTTGCCGGCGACACGGCGTACACCGTCCGGTGGACCGGTTCGGCCTGTCCCTACCACGGCGTCTTCGTCGGCGAGGACGTCCGGAAGGGGCTGACGTCCGACGTTCTCTACTGGGCGCTTTCACCCGGGTGGTCCGGGGGCGTCGACGGGGGCGTCCCACTGCCACCCGAGCTCCGGCACTGACCGGGGCCCGTCAAACGGGCACAGCTCCCTCTCCGCAGGACCGCTGAGCGGGGCGTGCCCCAGCAGATCTGTCCTTTGCCTGTTTGAACGGCCCCTGTGGTGCCGTCGCGGCGCCTCGTCCTGGAGGCCGACTCGTGGGAGTCCACACATCCAAGGACACCCACTCTCGCGACTGCGTCCGCTACACGGCGCTCGTGCTGGCCGGCTGGCACGTCGTCCGGTTCACCTGGGAGCCGAGCTCGCCTCGTGGCCGGCGAAGGCCCGCGCCGCCTGACACCCGCGTAAAGCGGTCGCCGCCCGGGCGCGGATGCCGGAGAATCCTCCGACGTGGGCCATGTGGATGTCGCCGGAGTGCGTTACGAGCTGCCCGACGGGCGGGTGCTGCTCGACGACGTGTCGTTCCGGGTCGGCGAGGGGGCGAAGGTGGCCCTGGTCGGCGCGAACGGCGCCGGCAAGACCACGCTGCTGCGGATCATCGCCGGCGACCTGACACCGGAGGCCGGCTCGATCGCCCGCACCGGCGGGCTGGGGGTGATGCGTCAGTTCATCGGTTCTGTCCGCGACGACACGACCGTCCAGCGCATGCTCGTCGACCTGTCGCCGCCCGCCGTCCGGGAGGCGTGGAGCGCCGTCGAGTCGACCGAGCTGACGCTGATGGAGACCGACGACGAGAAGACCCAGATGCGCTACGCCGAGGCGCTCTCGGAGTACGCCGACGCGGGCGGCTACGACGTCGAGGTGACGTGGGACGTCTGCACGGTCAAGGCGCTGGCGCT
>JAOPXM010000091.1 GCA_025965125.1 Nocardioides sp. | reverse complement strand
AGGTGCGGGACCGTGGAGTTGCTGATCGCGTTGATCATCATCGCGCCGTGCTTGATGATGCCGCCCTGCTCGTACTCCTTGCCGACCATGTAGCCGGTGGTGTTGTGCAGGAAGAGCAGCGGGGTGTCGGTCTGGTTGGCGAGCTGGACGAACTGGGTGGCCTTCTGGGCCTCCTGGCTGAACAGCACGCCCTGGGCGTTCGCGAGGATGCCGATCGGGTGACCGTGGAGCTTCGCCCAGCCGGTGACCAGGGAAGGTCCGTAGAGCGGCTTGAACTCGTCGAGAACCTGTCCGTTGGTGGCGCTCCTGCCGTCGCAGATGCGGGCGATCACCTCGCGCGGGTCGAACGGTTCCTTGAGGTCGGTCGGGACCAGGTCGAGCAACCCGTCCGGGTCCTCGTCGGGCTCGGCCCAACCGCTGGTCGAGACGGTCGCCTTGCGCCAGTTGAGCCGGGCGACGATGCGGCGTCCGATCCTGAGCGCGTCGCGCTCGTCCTCGGCGAGGTAGTCGCACAGGCCGGAGATCCGGGCGTGCATCTCGGCACCGCCGAGCGACTCGTCGTCAGACTCCTCACCGGTGGCCATCTTCACCAGGGGTGGCCCGCCGAGGAACACCTTGGCCTGTTCACGGACCATCACGGTGTAGTCGGACATGCCGGGCACGTAGGCCCCACCGGCGGTGGAGTTGCCGAACACCAGAGCGATCGTCGGGACCTTGGCCGCCGAGGACCGGGTGATGTCGCGGAACAGCTTGCCGCCCGGGATGAAGATCTCCTTCTGCGTGGGCAGGTCCGCGCCACCGGACTCGACCAGCGCGATGGTCGGCAGCCGGTTCTCCTCGGCGATCTGAGAGGCGCGGAAGATCTTCTTCACCGTCCACGGGTTCGAGGCACCGCCCTTCACCGTGGGGTCGTTGGCCGTGATCATGCACTCGACGCCCTCGACGACGCCGATGCCCGTGACGACGCTCGCGCCGACGGTGAAGTCCGAGCCCCAGCCGGCCAGCGGGCTCAGCTCGAGGAACGCCGATCCCTCGTCGATGAGCAGCTCGATCCGCTCCCGGGGCAGCAGCTTGCCGCGGGCATGGTGGCGCTCGACGTACTTCTCGCCGCCGCCTGCCACCGCCTTGGCGTGCTCGGTGTCGAGCGCCTCCAGCTTCTCAAGCATGGCCTCGCGGTTGCTCATGACGTGAACCCCAGCAGCCTGGCGGCCAGATCGGTCAGCACCTCGGTGGCTCCTCCTCCGATGGGCAGGATCCGGGCGTCGCGGTAGTTCCGCTCGACCTCGGTCCCATGCATGTATCCCGTGCCGCCGTGCAGCTGGACGGCTTCGTGGCAGACGTACGTCGCGGTGTCGCAGGCGGTCTGCTTGGCGAGGCAGGCCTCGGCGACGACGTTCTCACCGGCCGCGTGCCTGGCGGAAACGGCGTGGGTGTAGGTGCGCGCGACCTCGACCTGGCGGTGCATCTCGACGAGCTTGTGCCGCACCACCTGGTTGGCGACCAGGGGCCGGCCGAACGTCTCGCGCTCACGGCAGTACGCCGCGGTCAGCGCCAGGGAGCGGGCGGCGATCCCGTAGGCATGGACGGCCAGCGCAATCCGCTCGACGACGAACTGCTCGGCGATCAGGTAGAACCCGGAGTTCTCGTCTCCGACGAGGTTGCCGACCGGCACCCGCGCGTCGACGAACGACAGCTCGGCGGTGTCGGAGCAGTGCCAGCCCATCTTCGTCAGCGCACGGTCGACGGTGAACCCGGCCGTGCCCTTCTCGACCACGAGCAGGCTCACGCCCGCGTGCCCGGGGCCGCCGGTGCGGACCGCGGTCGTCACGAAGTCTGCGCGGACGCCGCTGGTGATGAACGTCTTGGCGCCGTTGACGACATAGAAGTCACCCTCGCGCACCGCCGTGGTGCGAATGCCCGCGACGTCGGAGCCGCCACCGGGCTCCGTGACCGCGAGCGCCCCGATCGTCTCTCCCGCCAGCGTCGGCCGGACGAACCGGTCGACCAGGTCGGCCGAGCCGTGCGCGGCGATGTGCGGCAGCGCGATCCCGCCGGTGAACAGGCCCGCCATCAGCCCGCTGGACGCCCCGGCCCCGAGCATCGCCTCCTGCAGCGCGATGGAGTCGAGCAGGTCACCGCCCTCGCCGCCGACCGACTCCGGGAACGAGACGCCGAGCAGGCCCTGCTTCGCGGCCACTAGGTGCAGCTCGCGCGGGATCGTCTGCCCGTCCTCCCAGGCCTGGAGATGTGGCGCGACCTCGCGGCGTACGAACTCCGCTGCGGTGTCGCGCAGGGCTGCGCGTTCGTCTGGTTTCGACCCGCCCGTCGCGGTCTCCTGCTCGGTCACAGCAGGTCCTCCTGGATGTTCACGACGCGCGAACGGACCCATTCGCCCAGTCCCTTGGCCTGCGGGTCGAACCGGGTGGACGCCGCGACGCCTTCGCCGAGGAGCCCGCGGATCAGCACGTTCACCCCACCGAGGTTGGGCAGCACGTACACCTCGACCTCGAGGCTCGCAGCCTCCGGGACCAGCTCGCGCACCTTCCGGGGCGTGATCAGCTTGGACAGCCAGGTGACCCGAGCGGCGTACCTCTCGGAACCGTCGTGGGCGACCCAGAGCCCGAGGTTGGCGTCGCCGCCCTTGTCGCCGGACCGCGCGTGGACGAACGTGCCGAGGGGCGCGCGGCGAGTGAGGGAGTCTGCAGGCGCCGGGAACGGAGAGGGACGCAGGCCCGAGCCGGGTGAGTCCGCGAACTCCTGCGGGTCGGGCACGACCTCGCGCGAGCCGTCGGCGTGGACGACCGTGTGGACGACCGTGGACCGGTCGACGTACTCGGGCCGGTAGATGCCGTAGGGCGTGGGGCGACCGGGCGGGGCGGTCATCGTGAAGCCGGGGTACGACGCCAGGGCGAGCTCGACGGCAGGCCCCGTGAAGGCTTTGCCGACGGCGTCGGCGTCACTGTCCATCACCGTGCAGCGGAGCAGGCACGAGGCACCCTCCTCGGTGTCCGCATCGCTCGGCGGAAGGGCGGTGCGCGTCCAGTGCACGGTCTTCGCAGTGAGCGCCGGGGTGAGCTGCTCGCGAACCCAGTCGGCCTTCGCGTCGATGTCGAGACCGGTGAGCACCAGCTCGACGGTGTTCCGGAAGCCGCCCAGCTCGTTGACGCAGACCTTGAGGCGCTCGGGCGGCGCCTCGCCCCGCACCCCGGTGACGGCGACGCGGTCCGGGCCGATCTCCTCGAGCCGGATGGAGTCGAGCAGAGTGGTCACGTCGGGGCCGAGGTAGCGGTCTGTCTGGATCTCGTAGACCAGCTGGGCGGTGACCGTGTCGAGGCTGACGGCGCCGCCGGTGTCGTCGTGCTTGGTGATCACGCACGAGCCATCGGCGGCGATCTCCGCGAGGGGGAAGCCGAGCGGCCGGCCCGTGTGCCGCAGGGTCCGGAACCCCGAGAAGTTGCCGCCGGTGGCCTGGGTGCCGCACTCGAGCACGTGACCGACCACGACGGCGCCGGCCAGCTCGTCGTACGACGTCTCGGTCCAGCCGAAGTGCGCGACGGCCGGCCCGACCACCAGCGAGGCGTCGGTGACCCGGCCGGTGACGACGACGTCGGCGCCCTGGCGCAGGGCCTCGGCGATCCCGAACCCGCCGAGGTAGGCGTTCGCGGTCAGCACCCCCTCGAAGCCCAGCTCGGCAGCCCGCGCAGCGAGGT
>JAOPXM010000247.1 GCA_025965125.1 Nocardioides sp. | reverse complement strand
CTGCGAGCGGGCCGTTAAAAATATAATTGGTGTTAGCTTATCTGTTTCGCGAATATGTTTTGCCACTTCAAAACCATCCATTTTGGGCATCATTACATCAAGCACCACTATATCAGGCTTTCTTTTGCGATACATTTGAAGGGCCTGCTCGCCATTGGCACATAGTATTACCTCAAAATTGCTTTCCTCCAAACTCTCACGTACAATATGCGCCAGCGACAGTTCATCTTCGGCTAATAAAACGCGTGGCTTATCCATTTTTTAAAGGTATAGTAATTATAAACTCACTGCCTGCTTTCGGCGCACTTTTTACCGAAACTTTTCCGCGGTGTGCTTCCACAATATATTTTACATAGTTTAGGCCCAGTCCTGTTCCTTTTACATTATGCACATTACCGGCCGGCACCCGATGAAACTTATCAAAAATATGGTTGATATGCGCTGCTGGTATGCCCATGCCATTATCCTTAATAGAGAACACTGCGTTGTTATTACTTCTACTTACGTTTATCTTAATATCCACAGGCTCTTCCGAATATTTAATGGCGTTATCCAATATGTTGGCCAATACGTTTCTGAAGTGCATTCTATCCGCCTCTAGCACTTCTATCCCAGTATTAGTATAGCTAATGCTGACCTCTTTCCCTGCTTTTAATTTTTCGGCTGTTATCAGTTCATTAATCAGTTCATCAACCTGAATTTTCTCTTTTGCCAGCTTTATCTTTTTGCTCTCAAACGCGGCTATATTCAATACTTTACTTACCAGGTTATCCAGGCGGTTTAATTCGTTACGGGAAGTTTGCAGATAGCGCTGTGTTTTTTCGGGATCATTTAAGGCATTGTACTTTTGCAACCCTTCTATGGCAACAGTTATGGTTGCTATTGGGGTTTTCAGCTCATGCGTCATATTGTTAATAAAATCATCCTTCAGTTCGGTTAATTTTTTCTGGTGTACAATAGTTCTGATGATGTAATAAAAACAAAACATGGTAAATACAATAAGCACTCCCGACAGTGCAAGGAGCAAAACCATTCCTTTTTCTTTTAAAATCCCGACCTGTGCGCGGTCAAATATTGCTCTCACAAATAACTGGTTATTGTTATTGTGTTGCAGAAATGTAAAGCCATGATATTTATAACTGTACTGGTCAGTTTCGCTGTAACGCAACTGTTTAACATGATGCGGATCAAAATCCTCTGCCGGAATTGGCTTGTCAGAAAACTTTAGACTAAAATCTGATTTTGGATGCATTTTATACAACTCAGCCCTAAAATATTTAGATAGCCTTGCACTATCTGCCTTCCTGTAATTGGGGGGCAACTCATATATTCCACTTTTAATAATTTGGTTATGGGCCATAACACTATCCCTGGGCTCATTGTTATGTGCTTTTAGAAACGCAGTCAACACATCTGAATGAGACATTACATCTTCAAATCCCAACAACATCTCTATCTCATTCAACATAGATGGTACGTAAAAGGACATTTCTGTTAATACCTCAGGTATGGTGGCTTTGTGTTTAATTTTATGGCGATAATGATTAAATACAGGAATAGTGGTTTGATATGGCTTGACCATTCCCATATACTTATTTTTCATGGAAATTTGTATTCCCACATGTACGGTATCCGGGTTATGCAGGGTGTCAATTTTTATGTGGGTGTCTTTATCAGATAACCTTCTTACCATCACTACCCGAATAGAATCGAAATAATCCTTTTTGCAACTATCCAGCGCGCGCTGCATGGCTGTGTTAATATCGCCGTCGAATTTTTGTTTGTTTAGCTTATAGGCGCTAAAGCTCCAGTAAAGCTGTACGGCTATAATGCCTATAAGTAATAAGGTGGTTAAAAATAATACAATAATGAGTTTCCTTTTCATGTTGGTTTGGTTGCTTAAGATAAAGGTAATTCCACTAAAAGCAACAGACATGATCTGTTAACATACGTTAACATAAAACAAGGGTGGTTAGGGATGGGAATATATTAGTAAGGGCTGGAGTGGTTAAGAAAAATGATTAAATAAAAAAGGTTGAAATTCGCATTCCAACCTTTATAACTCTTACAACATTTACAACTTAATCATGGCCAAACACCAAGGTTTTGGTATGATACGGCTATTTTATTGATTGCGCCAACCATTGCTGCATTACGCAGGGTTTCAACCTTAGGGTTCCTTTTATATATTTCCCTTATCTCGTGGTATGAGCGGATCATGGTGTCCTCTAAACCTGAGTTTACCAGTTCAAGTTCTGATGCACCTTTAATAATGGTTGAGCGTTGTATTGGCGTTAAGGCTGTACCGGTGATACCTTCAACCATGTTTACCAAATTCAAATTCGAGTTTTCTTCAAACCTGCGGTTCATACGGCCAAATGCCACATGCGAAAGATTTTTCAACCACTCAAAGTAAGATACCGTTACACCACCGGCGTTAGCGTACATATCCGGAATGATCATACCACCATTTTTGGAAAATATCTCTTCAGCCTCTGGCGAAGTTGGACCGTTTGCACCTTCAGCGATAATTTTTGCTTGAATGCTGCCGATGTTCTCTATGGTTATCTGGTTTTCTAAAGCAGCAGGCACCAATATATCGCATGGCTGCTCAAGTCCGTCCATTGTGTTGTTAAACTCTCGCTTAGCGCCGGCATAACCTAAAATAGAACCGGTTACTTTGCGGTGCTGAAACACAGCTTCAACATCCAGTCCGTCCTCGTTATAAATAGCGCCTTCATACTCGCAAAGACCAACAATTAAAGCACCAAATTCCGATAAGAATTTAGCAGAGTAGTAACCTACATTACCTAAACCCTGTACAATAATTTTCTTGCCTGATAAGCCTGTAGTTAAGCCTATC
>JAOPXM010000057.1 GCA_025965125.1 Nocardioides sp. | reverse complement strand
TGGTCAAGAAGCAGTCGCAGCGCCCCACGTTCGACGCGCTGTTCGACCTCTACTTCCCGAGGCTGGTCGGCACCGGTGCCGACGGTCAGCCGGACGACGAGGCCGGCGACAGCGAGCACGGCGTGCGGGACAACGCCGAGGCGCTCACGGGTTTCCGCGACGAGCTTCTTGACGCACTGGCGACCGGGGATCAGCCGGCCCTCGCGCGCCTGGCCATCGAGATGGTCGGCCGCTTCCGCGCCATGCCGGGCCGCGGGCCGGGGCTGTCCAGCTGGTCGGCGTACACCGCTCTCCAGCGCGTCGCGCCGTCCGAGCTTGTCGACCGGATCGTCCAGGCACTGCTCGCCGAGGGCGGACCAGAGGACGCAGCGAGACGTACGGCGGGCAAGCGGGTGGGCGGATTCACCACCATGGTCGAGGACGAGGCCCGGCGCCGGATCGCTGAGGAGAAGGGACCCGACCACGTTGCCAACGTGGCGATCCGGCCGACCATCGACCGCCTCGACTTCACCGCGGCCCGTCGGGCGGACCTGGAGGAGATGCGCCGCGAGATCTACCCGTTGGCTCGGCGGCTGGCGACTCGGCTGACCAAGGAGCACCACGCGCGGCGCCGGGGTCCGCTCGACTTCCGGCGCACGGTCCGGGCCTCGATCTCCACCGGAGGTGTCCCGCTGACCACGCACCACAAGCCCAAGAGACCGCACCGCACCGAGCTCGTGGTGCTGTGCGACGTCAGCGGGTCGGTGGCCAACTTCGCCCAGTTCACACTGCTCCTGGTGTTCGCGCTGCGCGATCAGTTCCAGAAGGTGCGGGCGTTCACGTTCATCGACCACGTCCACGAGGTCACCCACCACTTCACCCCGGGGGCCGACGTCGCCGACGTCATGACGGACCTTGCGGCCAGCACCGCGCACGCCGCCCTGTGGGGTCGCACCAACTACGGACGCGCGTTCACCAAGTTCCAGGAGAACCACGCGGATGCCCTCGGACCGAAGTCCTCGTTGCTGATCCTCGGCGACGCGCGCTCCAACTACAGCGACCTCGGAGTGGGTGCCCTCAAGGAGATGGCCGGTGCCGCCAGGCACGCCTGGTGGCTCAACCCGGAGCACGCGCGCCATTGGGACACCGGGGACTCGGCGGCAACGCCCTACGGACAGGTCGTGCCGATGGTGGAGTGCCGCAACCTCAGCCAGCTCAGCGAGTTCGTGCACGACATCCTCTGACGCCTGCCGGAGTCAGTCGGCTAGGTAGCCCAGCTCCTGGATCCGGCTGATCTCGGCCCGCAGCCCGGGGTGCGGGGCGTTGTCGGCGGCTAGACCGAGGTGAGGCAGGACCGCATCCGCAGCCCGTCGAGCAGCCCGACGGCGCCCACCAGACCGGCGTCATCCCGTCCGCGGTCCGGAGACCACGTCGGGTGAGGGTCAACCTCACCCGGCGGAGCAGACCCGCCAGCGCATCGACTCGGCCGCTCGGGAGTTCCAGCCCAGCGACCGGTCCTCCTTCGTTGTCCGGGCGCCTGCCCCGGACGGGCTGGTCCGAAACGCCGGGAGTCCGGCAGGATGCGGGTCGGAGCACCGCTCCACCGGCCCGAGAGGTTCCACGATGACCAGCACCAGGCACGTCACCAGAAGCGCCCGGCTCACCCTGGGGCTCGTCCTCGCGGGCACGCTCGGCGTGCTCGGCCCTGGCCCTGTCGAGGCCGACGAAGGAGGTGGCTCCGCGAACCGCGTCACGGATGTCACCCGTGAGCAACGCAGGCACGGCACCGGCGTACGCCGGGTGGTCTTCGTGGGCAACAACTGGGCAGGTACGGCCGACCTGCTCGCCCCAGGCTCGTTCCGGAGGCTGGGCCGCATCGACGTGATCCCCGACCGGGACGCGCGCATGCTGGAGATCGCGGCCGACCCGTACCGGCTTGCCTACTTCCTCGCCATCCGCGCTCTGATCGGGGAGGGCCACGACCAGTTCGTGGACGACATGTACTCGTCGAACGACGGCCGGCTGATGATCGTGTCGCGGCCGTCGTTCGCGGACGTGGTCGCAATCAGCCTCGCGACCAGGAAGATCGTCTGGCGCTTCCCCGTTGCGGGCGTCCGCTCCGACCACATGGCGCTCTCGCCCGACGGCAGGCGGGTCGTCGTGAGCGCCTCGACCGCCAACGTCGTCCACGTCCTGCGGATCTCTGACGGCAAGCAGGTGGGCAGGTTCCGGTCCGGGGGCTCGCCGCACGAGAGCACGTTCATCGACGGCGGCAAACGGATCCTGCATGCCAGCATCGGCATGGTCTACAGCCCCCTGGACGACCCCGCCCTCGACCCGACCAAGCAGCAGCGGGTGCTGCAGATCGTCGACGCCCGGACCTACAAGATCATCAGGCGCTACGACCTGCGCAAGGCCCTCGACGCTCGGGGGCTGACCAGGACGAGCACCGCGGTCCGCCCGATGACGCTGTCGCCGGACGACCAGACGTTCTACTTCCAGCTCTCCTTCTTCCACGGTTTCGTGGCACTGGACCGCAAGTCCGGGAAGATCACCCGGGTCAAGCACCTGCCCAACCTGGTCCCCAACATGCCGCGCGAGCAGTACGTCCTCGACTCGGCCCACCATGGCATCGCGATGAACCCGAGCGGCACCAAGATCTGCGTGGCCGGAACCATGTCGGACTATGCCACCGTCGTGGACGCGAAGACGTTCCGCCGCGGCAAGCTGCTCAAGGGCGGGCTCAAGCCCTACTGGGTCACCCCGAGCTGGGACGGCAGGTACTGCTACATCTCGTGGAGCGGGTCGGACAAGATCTCGAAGATCTCCTACGCCACGGGACGCATCACCCAGTCGGTCCGGGTGGGCGACCACCCGCAGCGGGTGCGCAACGGCTTCATTCGTACGTCGCTGGTGCCCGGCCTCCGAGGTCATGGGTCACGGGTCACGGGTCGCGGCTGATCTGGAAGGTCTGACTGGTCACTGTCTGCCCGGTGCCGAGGAACCCGTGGTGGACAAGGCTCTGCAGGCTCTCGATGATCGACGGGTCGTCCGAGGCGTCGACGGCCGCCGCTCCGTCCACGTAGTGCGGGAAGCTGTGGTGGTCCGCGATGTCGGTGCCGCCGTCCCCGAAGTGCACGGTCACCTGCTGTACGGAGTCGGGGTTCTCCTCGCCGTCGAAGAGCGGGACGACGTCGCCGTCGTGCTCCAGCGACAGCACGTGCGTGCCGGCCGGGAAGCCGTCGACCTGCGCAGTCGGTGAGCCGGCCGTCACGACGTTGGTGACGTTGAAGTCGCTGCCCTGGCTGAGGATGGCCGCCGCCTCCATGCCGCCCTGGGAGTGCCCGGCGAGCAGCACGGGGTCGTCGCCGTTGATGCCGGCTTGGTGCATCGCCTGGAGGATGCCCTGCTGGTAGGCGTTGTCGTGCCCGGCGATCAGCTGCAGGTTGGTTGCCAGGTCGCGCACGTCGCCGTCCTGGGACCACGGCAGCGTTGCCAGATCGTCCGTGCCGGGCAGGTAGACGATGTGCCGCACCTCTCCGTTCGCGTCGGTGAACGTCTGGACCTCGATGGTGCCGTTGTTCTCGGGGTGAGCGGGCCCGGACAGGTCGCTGACTTCGCCGAGGTGGCCGATCACCTCCGCGAGGCTGCCGGGCTGGGAGCCGCTGCTGGCGACGTCGAGGTCGCGCGGCTGCACGGTCGCGTCGCCGTCCGGGCCGTAGAGCGCGGCGAGCGTGCCGGCGGCGGACTCGGTGTCCGGGGTGAACGTGGCCGGGCCCAACGGGGTGCCGGGCGTCAGCGGGACGCCGAGCCCGTCGAGCAGTCCGCCACTGCCGTTGACGGCGTGCTCGAGGAGTCCCGGATGCTCGACCGCCCACCGTTGCAGGTCGTCACCGTCGACGACGCCCAGCAGGCCCAGGGCGAGCAGCACTGGGACGGTGGCCGGGAGAGTGCTGCCGATCGCCCGCCCGACGGCGTGGTCAAGGACCTCGAACGTCGCGTGCACGAGCTCGTCGGTCGCCTGGAACGACCGGACCGTCACCCGCAGCAGGATCGCGTCGGTCTCCCAGCCGACCGACTCGACGAGCACCCCGTCGGGACCGCTGGTCGCGGCGAGGATCGCCGCCTCCACCTCGGTGAACGTGGGGGGCGACAGTGGCGCCGACTCCAGCAGGTCACCGTTGGTCATGGCGCGAACGCCGGATCCGGCCCAGGCGCGCATCCGGTTGCCGGCGGCGTCGTACGACGTGGCCAGGGCGAGCACCTGGTCGTAGGTCGCGGCGAGCCCGTCGACGCCACCGCTCACGCCGGTGATCGTGGCCGGGCCGTTGGTGGTCATGACCGGACCGTCGTCCGCAGCCGCGCCACCTCGACGCCGAGCCAGGGCGGTTGGACGGCGTGCACGCGGACCATGGCGGCGCCGCCCGAGGTGTACGGCGTGAGCGCTCGCCAGCCGTCGGCGAACAGCGACCAGCTCACCCAGCCGACGCGGCGCACCCCGGACGACGCGACTCCCGAGACCACGGTCCGCATCCGACCGAGGCTGCCGGTGTGCAGCCGCCGGACATCGCCCGGGTCGAGACCGGCGCCGTAGCGCCCCATGAGCTCGGCGAACACGTCGTCTCGCGCGAGCCGGACCGCGGCACCGGCTCCCGCCAGCAGCTCGAACGGAAGGTCGATCGTGGTCGGCGGTGTCTCCCCTTCTCCCTCTGGCGTCCTGACGGTCACCAGGCGGGCCAGCTCGAGCTGCCAGCGGTCCTGGTCGTACCTGCGCAGCTCGAGGTCGCTCCCGCGGGTGGTGAGGGCCGTGACCCGGCCGCGCGCGAGACGGTGCCGGGCGTGGACCCGACCGACACCCACGGCGACATCGATGTCGACGAGCAGCTCGGTCGGCCGGGTGGTCACCGCGCGAGCCCGGGGAGCTCGACGTCGAGCCAGTCACGGCTCCCGTGCTGCGGGGCCACGAAGTGGTCGAGCAGATGGTCGACCGGGTCGGGGAACACCTGGCGGAGGCCGTCGGTGACGTGGTGGGCGAGGCCCGCCAGCCGGTCGCGGGCGCCGTCGACGAGCTGGCGTACCCGACGCTCGATGGCAGCGATCAGGTCCTTGATCCGGTCGACCTCATCGGCGTGGTGGTCGAGCGCCTGGGCGGCGTCCTCGTGCAGGCCCGCAGTCCGTCGCAAGGCGGCGGCGCGCTCGCGGGCCCGCGAGCGCATGGCGTCGGCTGCCAGCCCCGTCCAGTGGGTGTGGTCGGCCTGGCCGACCAGCAGGTCCGCCTCCGCGCGGATGTCGGCGGCCTGGTCACGCAGCGAGCGGGCCAGACCGCGGATGACCGAGGTGTCGCCGTACATGCGGGCCTCCGAGGCGGGGTCGAGTGGTCCCGAAGGCCTGCCCGGCGCCGGAGTCGCGGAAACGCGGGTCTCAGAGGGCTGTGGAGAGTCGGTCCAGCGCGAGCTGGATGTCGGCGCCGGGGCCCGCGAAGCTGAGACGGATGAAGCGTTGCCCATGGTCGGTGTCGAAGTCGATGCCGGGGGCGACGGCGACGCCGGTGCGGGCGAGGAGGTCGTGGGCGAAGACCATGGTGTCGTCGGTGAGGTGACCGACATCGGCGTAGACGTAGAACGCCCCGTCCGCCGGGGCCAGCTTCGTGATCCCCAGTCGGGACAGGCCGTCGAGCAGGACCCGGCGGTTGTCGGCGTAGCGCCGGACGTGGCCGTCGAGCTCGTCGTACGACGCATCGTCGAAGGCCGCGAGGCAGGCGCGCTGCGCGATCACCGGCGGGCAGATCGTGAAGTTGCCGGTGAGCACGTCGGTTGCCCGGCGCAGCCGGTCCGGGACGAGCATCCAGCCGATCCGCCAGCCCGTCATGGAGAAGTACTTCGAGAAGCTCGAGAAGACCACGGCCTCTTGGCTGGTCTCCCAGGCGCTGCGGGCCAGCGGTTGGTCGCCGGTGAGGGGGGCGTACTCGATGCCGTGGTAGATCTCGTCCGAGATCAGCTGGACTCCCTCTTGAGCGCACCAGGCTGCAAGAGCGGCGAGCTCGGCGGGCAGCAACATCGTGCCGGTGGGGTTGGCGGGGCTTGCGACGACGAGGCCCTTGAGGTTCTCGATCGCCGCGACCTGGTCGACGGTCGGCTGGAATCGCGTCTCGGGGCCGGTCGGGATCTCGACGACCTCGCAGCCGAGCGCGGTCAGCACGTTGCGGTAGCACGGGTAGCCGGGCCGGGCCATCGCCACGCGGTCGCCCACCTCGAACGCGGCGAGGAACGCCAGCAGGAAGCCGCCGCTGGAGCCGGTCGTCACCACCACCTCGTCGGCCTGTACGTCGATCCCGTGGGTGCGCTTGTGGTGGTGGGCGATCGCCTCACGGAGCTCGAGGATCCCGGCGGCAGGGGTGTAGCCGAGCGGGTCGCCGGAGCTGAGCAGCTTGATCGCCTCGTCGCGGACCGGGGTGGGCGCGCCGGTGCTCGGCTGCCCCGCGAGCAGGTTGAGCATGTCGCCGTGCGTGCGTTGCCGCTCCGAAGCCGCCGCCAGCAGGTCCATCACGTGGAACGGCGGCACGTTGGCGCGGCTCGCCACCTGCCACCTGTTCATGGCTCAGACCTTACGGCGGTCCTTGCTGCCACCCGGTTTCGAGATGCGCCCCGCTGACGCTACTGAGCACGGGAAACCCGCACTGAACCCGGGTAACAACCCGTGTCCAGTGCGGGTTTCACTGGTTAACCAGTGAAACCAGCGGCATGCCGACCCGCACGCCGGCCGAAGAACGACCCCTCGCCGAGCTGGGTGCCGGAGCAGTAGCCGTTGCCGTCCTGGGCGATGTTGGAGGCGCAGGCGCCGGCGGCGTACAGACCGGGGATGACCGAGCCGTCCTCGCGCTGGACCTGGCCGTCGATGGAGGTGCGCATGCCGCCGAGCGTGAAGCCGGCGTACATCGCGTTGCCCAGCGTCAGGTCGTAGACCCCCCAGGGGCCGGTCGCCTGGGCGGCCAGCCAGTCGGGGTGTTTGTGGAAGTCGGGGTCCTCACCCAGCGCCGCGAACGAGTTGTAGCGCTCCATCGTCGCGACCAGCGATCCCTCGGGCAGGCCCAGGCCGGCCTCCATCTCGGGCACCGTCTCGTAGCCGTCGAGGAACGGGACCAGGGGCATCTTCGGGTGCTCGACGTGCTCGCTGTCGACGATGAGGTACGCCGCGGAGTCTGGCTGCGCGATGACGTGGTACGACGTCCGCGCGTGGTAGCTGTCCTCCGCGACGAACCGCTTTCCGAGCTTGTTGACGATCAGGCCCTTGACGAGGATCGACGGGGGGTAGAACGGCGCGGTGATGAACGGCTCGTCCATGTGCTTGAGCTCGGCGCCCACCGAGGACCCGAGCCGGATGCCCAGCCCGTCGTCGTACGTCGAGCCGAGCGTGAAGAGCTTCGAGCCGAGGGCCGGTGTGTGGGCGGCCACCATGTCGGCGTTCATCACGAACCCACCGGCGGCGACCACCACGGCGTCGGCGGCCACGACGCCGGTCTCACCGAAGCTGCGCCAGGCAAGCCCCACCACGGCACCGGAGTCGGAGGCGACGAGGTTGGTCGCGCCGGTCTCGTAGCGGACCGTGACGCCGGCTTCCTCCACCCGCTCTCGGAGCAGGTCCATCACGATCTTGGTGCCCTCGGTGTCACCGGGGACGGGCACCTTGTGACCGCGCGGTGCGGGGGTGGCCTCGTTGAGGTAGGGCCAGACCTTCTCGTTGCCGGTGAACATCAGGCCCTCGGTGCCGGGCTGGATCACGGCCTTGCCGGGGAAGTAGGAGCGCTCGAACTGGAAGCCCAGCGACTCGACCCAGTCGAAGTGCTCGACCGACCCTTCGCAGTAGGCCCGGATCTTGTCGGGCTCGGGGTCCTTCGACGTCGCGATGAGGTACTTGTACATCTCCTCGACCGAGTCGGGATGCCCGGTGGCCTGCTGTACGGCGGTGCCGCCACCGAGGTAGAAGTGCCCGCCGGACATGCTGGACGTGCCCCCGTGCACCGCGGCCCGCTCCAGCAGCAGCACCCGGGCTCCGGCGCGTGCCGCCTCGAGGGCGGCGCAACCGCCGGCGATGCCGAATCCGACGATCACCACGTCGAAGGACTCGGTGTCGTCGCTCAGGACCGAGGCGGGCAGGACTTCCGGGAGGGCGGTTCCCCTGGTCTCGTCGGGGGCATCGTTCATGCGGGCAGCGTACGCGGAAAACTAGAACAAGTTCCAGTTCCATGCGATCCTGAGGCGATGCTGACCCTGATCGACGTCGACGGCACCGAGCACCAGGTGGCGATCGCCGACGGGTATCTCGACGCCGCCGACCTGGCGGCCGCCACCGGTTGGACACTGAAACCTGTCGGACTCTGCCGCGGCGAGATCTGCGTCCCGCTGTTCGGCCGGGCCGTCGCCCACCCCGCCAAACCCGACCTGATCGATCTCGACCAGTGGGCCGAGGCCCTCGGCCTCGTCCTCGCTCGAGACGAGACGGCGTCGATCGCCGCTCTGGCGCCCTCGGCAGCGGCCCGGCTGCAGGAGCTCCGCAACGGCAAGGCGCCATCGCTCACCCTCAACGACGTCGACGGCAACCCGGTTTCGTTCGACGAGTTCGCCGGTCACAAGCGGGTGCTGATCACCTGGGCCTCCTGGTGCGGCTGCCGGCACGAGCTGGCCGGGTGGCAGAAGCTTCAGGACGAGCTGGCCGACTCGGGACTCAAGCTGTTCTCGGTCGCGCTCGACGCCGACCCCGAGGACTCCCGGCCGTGGATCGAGGCCGGCAACCCGTCGTACCCCGTCGCGGTGGACACCGCACACGTGACCGCGGAGCGCTACGGCATCACCAACGTGCCATCGGTCGTGTGGGTCGACGAGGACGACAACATCGTCAAGCCGCCGACGATCGCGCCCGGCGACGACCAGTTC
>JAOPXM010000050.1 GCA_025965125.1 Nocardioides sp. | reverse complement strand
GGACACGATCGAGAGCCGCTGCGCCTCGAGGTTGCCGAGGATCTGGATCGTCGGCTCGGCCACCCACGCCTCGACGGCGCGCGCGAGCATCCGCTCCTCGTGCGCCTGGATGGTCTCCACGCCGACGGCCTGCTTGAGCTGGAAGACCAGCCCGGCGCGGATCGACTCCACGATGGCGGGGGTGCCGCCCTCCTCGCGATGGGCCTTGTCGTCGAGGTAGCGGTGCTCGGTCGGGTTGACGTACATGACGGTGCCGCCACCGGGCACGTCCGGAACCCGGTTGCTGAACAGCTCGCGTCGCGCGACCAGCACCCCGGGCGTCGACGGGCCGCCGATGAACTTGTGCGGCGAGAGGAAGATCGCGTCCTTGTAGGACAGCGGTTGGCTCGCATCGACCGACGACATCGAGATGTCGATGTACGGCGCGGCCGCGGCGAAGTCCCAGAAGCTGAGGGCGCCGTGCTCGTGGAGCAGCGTCGCGACACCGGCCGTGTCGGACACGATGCCGGTCACGTTCGAGGCTGCCGAGAACGACCCGATCTTGAGCGGCCGGTCGGCGTACTTCTCGAGCTGGACACGCAGGTCGTCCTGGTCCACTCCCCCGTCGGCGTCCTCGTGGATCACCACGACGTCGGCGATCGTCTCACGCCACGGCACCTCGTTGGAGTGGTGCTCGTAGGGCCCGAGGAAGATGACCGGGCGCTCCGAGGGCGCGATGTGCTCGCTGAGGCCGTGCGCGTCCTCGAGCACCGAAGGGATCCGCAGACCGAGCACGCCGATCAGCTTGGCGATCGCCCCGGTGCAGCCCGAGCCCGCGAACACCACCACCGAGTCGTCGTCACCGCCCACGGCCTCGTGGATGATGGCGCGCGCGTCCTCACGGAGCCGGGTGGTCTGCAGGCCGGTGCCGCTGGACTCGGTGTGCGTGTTCGCATAGCTCGGCAGCACCTGGTCGCGGATGAAGTCCTCGATGAACCCCAGCGCACGCCCGGACGCTGTGTAGTCGGCGTACGTGACGCGGCGAGAGCCGTACGGCGTCTGCATCACCTGGTCCTCGCCGATCACGGACTCCCGGATCAGCTGGAGCAGCGCATCGGTGTCCTGCCGCGTCATGGCGCCATCGTCCCACTACCGGACGATCACCTTGACCCGCACCGCGTTGCCGACGACCTTGTCGAGCGGACCAAGCACCTTGCTCTTGTCGAAGCCACCGCGGCCCCGGCCCTCGATCGCGCTGGTGCCGCCGGAGTAGCCACCGCCGTAGAAGCCGCCCGAGGTGCCGAAGTCGGCGATCAGCTCGTCGTTGCGGACCAGGTTGCGCAGGTAGCGGCGTGCCTTCGAGATCGAGCTGAGGTCCCCGCCGGAGTAGATGTCGTTGCCGCCGACCATGCTCAGGATGGGAGTCAGCCCCTTCGCGCGATCAGGGACCTTGAACGAGACCGGCACCGTGACCGTGTCATCACCCGAGACAAGGAGGGCCCGCGCGATGAGGCGGTGCCCGGCGACGGCGACTGCGGGCTCGCTCCTGCTGATGGCGACCCAACCCCCGGCACGGTACTGCTGCAGCGACTTGAGCTGCCACGTCGAGCTGTCGTCGACGAACTGGGAGTCCGCGTTGATCGAGTCGATCGAGACGCCGTCGATCTGGCCGAGCGCGTAGACGATGTCGCCGAGGTCGAAGCCGACGTCCGCAGTCAGGTCGTAGGAGGAGGCGTAGCGGTCGGTGAACGACAGCGCGAACGGCGAGCCGTCGACGTCGGTGCCCTGGATCGTCCAGGAGATCGACTCGGAGCCTTTCGACAGACCGTCCACCACGCGATCGTGGTTGGCGATGATCTCGTAGAACGTGGTGTTGGCCAGCGCGTCCGCGCTCCGCACGGACACCTTGCTCACCCCCGTCCGGGTGCGGTCGCCGAACGTGACGGACGAGGTCACCGTGGTGACGTCAGGGAGCGGCCCGAATGTGCCCGTGATGCCCGTCATCCGGTCGTCGGTGATGGTGCCGACGGGGTCGCCGAGATTCGCGACCTTGAACGGGGCGAACAGGTCCTCCTGGACGTAGAGGGCATCGGCCGGGTGCATGCTCTCGGTGGTGTCGCCGAAGAAGCCCAGTGGATGGCCGAAGCCGACCACCCGGCCGTCGCAGACCGATGTGGCGGTGCCGACGCCGGCCATGGCGATGTCGCCGTACGACAGGGAGGCAGCGATGTTGCCGCCGGCGACGATGGTCTCGGGGCCGGGAGCAGCGGCCCCGCTGGCCCGGCCGAGCAGGTAGCTGGCGGCCGACAGGTAGGCGTGGTCGTCGGCCTGCGCCAGCGCCGCGGAGAGCCGGCGGCTGCTGACGCCGGAGACGCCCAGGGGCATCGGGAGCTGGGTGAAGCCCTCGCGTGCCTGTGCGCTGGTGACATCGGAGCTGCGGGCGATGGCCGTCGCGGCGGACCGACTCACGGGCACGGAAGTGGCCGGGGTCCCGAGATGGTCGTCCATGTCCGCGAACGGCGTCACCCCCGCCACCGGTGAAGCCCCTGCCGCGAGTCCGTAGGCGACGGCGCCGATCAACCGGCCGTCCGCGGCGTACACCGGAGATCCGGACATGCCCTGCCAGATGCCGCCCACCCGGTCGATCTCGGGCGAGGTCAGCCGGACCATGATCATGTCGAGGCCCGGGGCGATGCCGTTGTCGAGCACACCGATCAGCTCGCCGGAGAAGGCCTCCGGGGTTGTGCCGTGGTCGACGGTGAGCCCGGTGACCGGGGCCCCGTCCACCAGCTCGTCGACGGGGTACGCCGCGGTGCAGTCGCCGCCCGGTACGACGGACTGGGCAGCGCCGGAGGTGACCGCGGTGACGGCGAGGCCGAGCCCCGCGACCGTGGTGAGTGCGGCCAGGGCGCGGGCCCGGCGGCGGAGTGTGCTGCGCGACATGGGGTCGTTCCTCCCGAACAGGGCGTGGGGTTCACGCCGGGTGCCAGTGTGACCCGCTCGAGGCCCGTTTGGTTGCGGTTGGCGCGACTCCGGGTAGCCCCATCTACGCTGAAGGACGTGACCAATCCCTTCCAGAGCCTCCAGCGCACCGAGGCACAGGCCCGGTTCGACCTGCTCACGATCACGTCGTACGACGTGCGCCTGGACCTGGCCACGGACGAGGCGACCTTCCGGTCGGTGACCACGGTCCGGTTCGACTCGGGGGGAGGCCCCACGTTCGCCGACCTGAAGCCCGCGTCGGTCAACGGCATCCGGTTCAACGGCGGCGAGGTGAGCGCCGACCTCCTGGACCGCGGCCGTCTGCCGCTGGAGACCGTCGAGGGCGCCAACGAGCTCGTCGTCGACGCTGTGATGCGCTTCCGCAACGACGGGGAAGGACTGCACCGCAGCGTCGACCCGGCCGACGGCAGGCACTACGTCTACGGCATGTCGTTCATGGACGCGGCACCCAGCATCTTCGCGTGCTTCGACCAGCCGGACCTCAAGGCGCCCTACACGTTCCACGTCACCGCGCCCTCGGACTGGGTCGTGATCGGCAACGCCCCGGGCACCCGCGTCGGCGCGGGCGAGTGGGAGTTCGAGCGGACCCAGCCTCTCTCGACGTACTTCGTCACCCTGGTCGCCGGGCCCTACCACCTCATCCAGGACGAGCACGACGGCATCCCGCTGGGCCTCAGCGCCCGCGCCAGCATCGGCAAGGACCTCGACACCGATGCCGACGAGCTGTTCACGATGACCAAGCAGTGCTTCGACGAGTTCCACCGGCTGTTCGGGATCCGCTACCCGTTCGGCAACTACCACCAGGCCTTCGTGCCGGAGTTCAACGCCGGCGCCATGGAGAACCCCGGCTGTGTGACGTTCCGCGACCCGCTGATCTTCAGCTCGCGGGTGACCCGTGGCGTCCGGATCGCCCGGGCCACGACGCTCGCCCACGAGATGGCGCACCAGTGGTTCGGCAACATCGTGACCCCGAAGTGGTGGGACGACCTCTGGCTCAACGAGTCGTTCGCCGAATACATGGGCAACCGGGTGACCGCCGACGTGACGGAGTACGACGACGCCTGGACCGACGACGCCTACGCCCGCCGACAATGGGGGCTCACCGCCGACCAGCGGCCGAGCACCCACCCCGTCGCCGGCACCGGGGCCGTCGACGCCACCGCCGCGCTGCAGGACTTCGACGGCATCTCCTACGCCAAGGGTTCGAGCATCCTCAAGCAGCTCAACGCCTCACTCGGCGACGACGTCTTCTTCGCCGGCGCGATCGACCACTTCACTCGGCACCGCTTCGGCAACGCCACGATGCACGACCTGTTCCAGAGCTGGGAGCGGGCCGGCGCGGGCGACCTCTCGTCGTTCACCAGCAACTGGTTGCGCACGGCCGGCCCGGACGCGATCCTGCTCGACCGCGCGGCCGGCGTCGTACGCCGTACTCCCCCGGCCGGGCACCCTGCGGACCGCTCACACACCTTCCGGGTCGCGGTCGCCACTGACGGCAAGTGGGCGGACCAGACGCTCGTGGTCGATGCCCCGGAGACCCCGTTCGAGGCCGGCGACAACCCCGTCGTGCTGGACCCCTACGAGGAGTCCTGGGCGTTGGTCCAGCCCGACGAGCTCACGATCGACGCGCTCAAGACGCTGCTGCCCGCGATCGAGGACGACCTGTTGCGCGCCGGCGTCTGGAACAACGTCCGCAGCGCACTGCACAACGCCGCCATCGACCCCGCTGACGCCCTCGACCTGGTCGAGGTGAGCCTGCCGATCGAGGACACCGAGGACACCCGCCGGCGCACCATGAGCTGGGTCTTCTCGACGCTGCTCCCCCTGGCCCCGCACGCCGGTCTCGAGCGCGTGCACCGCGCGGCCATGGGGAAGCTCGGGTCCACGCCACGCGGCTCCGAGCACCAGCTGGCCGCATTCCGCACGGCGATCACCTCGGGTGCAGACGCCGCCCAGCTGAGATCCTGGCTCGACCGGGCGCCGGACGGCATCGAGATCGATCTGGACCTGCGCTGGCGACTCCTGGTGCGGCTGGCCGTGCTCGGCGAGACCGACCGGGCCGAGCTGCAGGCCGCCCTCGACGCCCGACCCACCGCGAAGTCGCGGGTCGAGCACACCCGCGCGCTGGTCTCCCTCCCGGACGCCGAGGCCAAGGCATTCGCCTGGGCAAGGTTCACCGGCGAGGTGGACGTGCCGAACTACGAGCTCGAGGCAGCGGGGCTCGGCATGTGGCGCGGCGGGCAGGAACATCTCACCGACGAGTACGTCGACCGCTACTTCGCCGACCTGCCGGGCACCGTCCAGGTGCGCAGCGGCTGGGTGCTCGCCGATGCGACCGAGTTCTTCTTCCCGGCGACGTCCCTGGACAAGGCGACGCTGGCCAGGGCCGAGGCGTTGATCGCCGACGATTCACTGGATGCGTCCATCCGGCGCCGCCTGGTCGACCAGGCCGACGAGCTGGCGCGGATGCTGGCCGTCCGGAAGGCGTACCCGCACTCGTGACCCCGGACCGCGCCCGCCGACCTGGACCCACGGTCCGCACCCGGGTCCGCGAGCTGACGTCCGCCGGTGAACGACGCCGCGAGGACCGGCTGGCGACCGAGGAGCCGCTGGAGATCCGGCTGGCCTGGCCGGGAGCACCCGCCCGCCGGGTGTGGGTCACTATGCGCACCCCCGGCCACGACTTCGACCTCGCAGCGGGATGGCTGGTCCACGAGGGGCTGGCTCGCCCGGCCGACGTCTCGGGCGTGGCCTACTGCACCGACCGGGACCTGCAGCCCGAGCAGGAGTTCAACGTCGTCACGGTGACGCTGGCGTCCGGGCCCGCTGCGGACCTGGGTCATCGGCACTCCACCCAGGCGACCGGCTCGTCGGCCTGCGGCGTGTGCGGCAAGGACAGCATCGCGGCCGCGCTGGACGTCGCGCCCGGGTCCCGCTGGGCGGGCTCGCTGCCGGAGCCCGACGTCGTACGAAGACTGCCTGTGCTGCTCCGCGGCAAGCAGACGGTCTTCGAGCGCACCGGAGGGGTGCACGCAGCCGGACTGTTCACCGCCGAGGGTGACGCGCTGGTGGTCCGGGAGGACGTGGGACGGCACAACGCGGTCGACAAGGTGACCGGCGCACGGGTGCTCGCCGGAGAGTCCTTCGCCGAGGCCGCCCTGGTCGTCAGCGGGCGGGCCGGCTTCGAGCTGGTGCAGAAGGCGGTCACCGCCGGCACCGGGGCACTGGTCGCCGTGGGGGCGCCCACCAGCCTCGCCGTACACCTGGCCGAGCGCGCCGGGCTGGCTGTCTTCGGGTTCACCTCCGCGGACCGCTGCGTGCGCTACTGCTGACACTTCGGTGGTCGCGCTGCCGCGGGACGTCACACGAAGTGTGCCCCCAGGCCCCGGAACGCATGACGTCGCGACCCGAGGCCCGGCGTGGGGGCCGGAGAGTGTCGGTCCTTGCTCCTAGCGTGCTGATGTGCGCATCCTCCACACCTCCGACTGGCACCTGGGCCGGTCCTTCCACCGAGAGGGGATGCTCGCGCACCAAGCGGCGTACGTCGACCACCTGCTCGAGGTCGTGGCCTCGGAGCGCGTCGACGTCGTGGTGGTCTCCGGTGACGTCTACGACCGCGCGCTCCCCCACGTCGATGCCGTGCGGCTGGCCGATGACATCCTGGTCCGGCTGGCCTCGTCCGGTGCCAAGGTGGTGCTGTCCAGCGGCAACCACGACTCGGCCCAGCGGCTCGGGTTCAGCTCGCGGCTGATCGACGCCGCGGGTGTCTTCATCCGCACCGACGCCGCTTCCGTCGGCACCCCGGTGCTGCTCGACGACGAGCACGGACCCGTTGCGATCCACGCGATCCCCTATCTCGATCCCCATGCCGTCCTGGGGCCGTGGGCCCTCGCCGGGCGCTCGCACGAAGCCGCGCTGGATGAAGCCATGAGACGAGTCCGGGCCGACCTGGGCGCACGATCGGCGCGCACCCGCTCCGTGGTGCTCGCGCATGCGTTCGTCGCGGGAGCCGAGCCGAGCGACTCCGAGCGCGACATCAGCGTCGGCGGCGTGTCGCTGGTCCCGACGTCGCTCTTCGCTGGCATCGACTACACCGCTCTCGGCCACCTGCACGGCCGGCACACGCTGACCGACTCGGTGCGCTACAGCGGCTCGCCGCTCGCCTACTCGTTCTCCGAGTCCGACCAGCTCAAGGGGTCCTGGCTGGTCGAGCTCGGCCCGGTCGGGATGGTCGCCGCCGAGTTCGTCGAGGCGCCGGTGCCCCGGCCGCTGGCGCGGCTTCGTGGCGGCATCGACGACCTGCTGGCCGACCCGGCCCACACCCGGCACGAGTCGTCGTGGGTTCAGGTCACCCTCACCGACGCCAGCCGCCCGATGCAGGCGATGGACCGGCTGCGCGCTCGATTCCCCCACACGCTCGTGATCGGCTTCGAGGCCGCCGCGCCAGGCCTTGGGTCGCTGCCCGCGTCCCGGACACATGGCCGCACCGACCACGACATCGCCCACGACTTCATGCTCGAGCTGCGCGGCGCCCCGCCCAGCGAGGCCGAGACGACGCTGCTCGACCAAGCTGTCGACGCGTGCTGCGACGACCCTGATTTCGACACCCTCGTCTCCGACGGCGACCCGGGCTGATGCGGCTGCATCGCCTCGAGGCCACGGCCTTCGGCCCCTTCGCCGCCTCGGTGTCGGTCGACTTCGACCGGCTCTCGGGAGCCGGGCTGTTCCTGCTCTCCGGGGCAACCGGAGCCGGCAAGACGAGCGTGCTCGACGCCGTCTGCTTCGCGCTGTACGGCGATGTCCCCGGCGACCGCAACACCGCGAAGCGCCTGAGGGCCGACCAGGCTGCGCCGGGACTCGCCCCGCGGGTCCAGCTCGAGGTGACCCTCTCGGGTCGGCGCTTCAGCATCGTGCGCTCACCGGCGTGGGAGCGCGCCAAGAAGCGCGGCACGGGCACCACCACTCAGCAGGCGTCGGTGACCATCTCCGAGCTGGTCGGCGGCAGCTGGGTACCGCTGTCCAGTCGCCTCGACGAGACGGGTCACCTGGTCGGTCACCTCGTGGGCATGAACGTCACCCAGTTCACCCAGGTGGCGATGCTGCCCCAGGGGCGCTTCCAGGCGTTCCTCCGGGCCCGCTCCGAGGAGCGTCACAAGCTGCTGCAACAGCTGTTCCGCACCGGCCGGTTCGAGGACGTCGAGCGCTGGCTGCGCGACCGCCGCGTCGAGCTCACGCGCAGGTCCGACTCCGCTCACCGAGAGGTCGCCGACCTGGTCAGCCGCATCAGCGAAGCGACCGATGTCGCTGAGCCCGACGACTGGGACGCCGCCGACCTCTCGGACTGGGCGGCCGAGCTCCGCGACCGGGCGGTCGACGCGCGCGAACAGGCAACCACGCTGGCCGAGCAGGCGGCCCGCTTCGAGGAGCGGTCCAGGGGCACCCTGGAGGCGGCCCGGGCGCTGGCCGAGCGACGGGCCCGGCACGACCGGGCGGTGGCAGAGCAGGCATCGCTGGTGGCCTCGGCCGAGGCCCATGCCTCGGAGCTGGTCCGACTTGCTGCGGCGCGCAAGGCAGCTGCGGTGGCGCCGTTGCACCGCATCGCCGTCGAGGCCGCACACGCCCGGGGCGCCGCGCTCGACGCATCCCTGGCCGCCGCGGCTGTCGCCCGCGACCAGCTCGGACGCAACGACCTCGACCAGGCGGCCCTGGCCGCGGCCGCCGCCCACCACACCGACGAGGCCGCACGCGTGCGCGCCGCCCAGCCGCGCGCCGCCCTGCACCTGGAGGCGACCCATCGGCTCACCGCAGTCGAGGCAACGCGTGCCGAGCTTGCGGTGCACGTCAAGGCCGCCACCGAGCGGCGCGCCGCCCTCCCCGCGCGGGTCGTCGAGCTGCGCACCCGACTCGACGAGATCGCCCAGGCGCTGTCGCGTCTGCCCACCGTCGAGGCACGGCTGGCCCACGTCACCGACCAGGTGACCGCGCACGCGCAGGTCCTCGAGCTGACGACCGAGCTCGAGTCCGCCCGCACCGACTTGCTGGCCGCCCAGGTCGAGTCAACCACCCGTCGCGAGCACTGGCTCGACCTGCGCGAAGCCCGTCTGGACGGGATGGCCGCGGAGATCGCGGGTGCCCTCGCGGTCGGCGCCTGTTGCCCGGTGTGCGGCTCCGACCACCACCCCCACAAGGCCATGGCCTCCCCGGGCGCACCCGATGCCGCGGCGGAGAAGACCGCGCTCCGGATCCTCGACGACGCCAAGGCGACCGAGCTCCTGCACGACGAGCGGGTGCGCGACCTCGTCACACGGCTCGCCGTCGCGGGCGAGAGTGCCGGGGACGCCGCCCCCGACGCAGTGATCGAGGAGCGTGACCTGCTGGCCCGGCAGCTCGATGAGCTCCACGAGGCCGGCACGCAAGCGGAGTCGGTCCAGGCGGCGTTGGCTCAGGCCGAGCAGGCACTCGAGCACGAGCAGCGAGAGCAGCGGCGGCTCGAGGTCGAGTCCGCCGAGCTCGCGACGTCCGCCGCCGGGCACCGCGCGGTCCGCGACCAGCTGGCTGCGGAGATCGACGCGCTCCTCGAAGGCACCGGAGAGGTCGACCTCGACGGCCTTCTCGAGCGCCACACCGCGCAGGCGGCGGCAGCCGGGGCGGCCACGCAGGCACTCGTCGCACTCGACGGGTCCGACGCCGCCCTCGATCGAGCCCGCACCGCACTGACGTGTGCCGCGTCCGAGGCTGGCTTCGAGTCTCCGCACGCCGCGATCGGCGCCCAGCTCGGCGCGGCCGCCTTGGACGCTCTGGCCGCACGTGTCGCCGAGCACGACCGCCGCGTCGCGGCCGTCGAAGCGGTGCTGGCATCCCTCGACTCTTCGCGGATCGCGACGGTCGAGGTGCCCGACCTCGTCGCGCTCGAGGCCTCTCACGTCGACGCCCTTGCCGCCCTCGGCGTGGCCAGGTCGAGCGTGGCGCTCTGGTCGACGCGGGTCGACCGGCTCACCGCGCTCACCGCCCAGCTCGAGGGGTCGCTGCGCACCTGGAGCCCGATCCGGGACGACCTCGAGCTCACCGCGCGGCTGGCTGGCTTCGTGGAGGGCAAGTCGCCCGACAACCGGCTGCAGATGCGGCTGTCGGCGTACGTCCTGGCCTACCGGCTCTCCCAGGTGGTCGCTGCGGCCAACGAACGGCTGGCCCGGATGAGTGACCAGCGCTACTCCCTCGAGCACACCGGTCGCCGCGGTGCCGGTGAGACGCGAGGTGGCCTGAGCCTGCTCGTCAGGGACGACTGGTCCGGCGAGTCCCGAGACCCGGCGACGCTGTCCGGTGGCGAGACGTTCGTCGTCTCGCTGGCGCTCGCGCTCGGCCTGGCCGACGTCATCACCCAGGAGGCGGGCGGCGCCGATCTCGACACCCTGTTCGTCGACGAGGGGTTCGGCTCGCTCGACGCCGACACCCTCGATGACGTGATGGACACCCTCGACTCGTTGCGCGACGGCGGACGTGTCGTCGGCGTCGTGAGCCATGTCGCAGAGATGCGCGACCGGATCCCCACCCAGCTCCTGGTGTCGAAGTCGCGGCACGGGTCGACTGTGGCCGTCAGCGAGACGACGTGACCCACGACTCCGGGCCGTCCGCGCGGCGGGCCTTCATCTCCGCGGCGATCCGTCGTCCCGGCTCGGTGGGGGCCGTCGTCCCGAGCTCGAGGCGGTTGGCCGAGGTGCTTGCCTCGGTTGTCCCCCGTGACCACACGCCGGTCGTCGTCGAGCTCGGTCCCGGCACCGGCGCCGTGAGCGCGGTCATCGCAGAGCGACTGCCCCCCGGGTCGCGACACCTCGCCATCGAGCTGGACCCGAAGATGGTCGACTTCCTGCGCCGCACGCGACCTGAGCTCGAGGTCGTGCCGGGCGATGCAGCCGACCTGGCGAGCCTGCTCGCCGAGCGCAACATCCGGCGGGTCGACGCGGTCATCTGCGGGTTGCCCTGGGCCCTGTTCGACCCGGACACCCAGTCGAAGATCCTCGATGAGATCAGCCGCGTGATCGGCAGCACCGGCGCATTCGCCACGTTCGCCTACCTGCACGGCATGACGCTCCCGGCCGCACGACAGTTCCGCAGGACCCTTCGCGAGACGTTTGACGAGGTCGTCGTCACGACCACCGTCTGGCGCAATGTGCCGCCGGCGTTCGTCTACATCTGCCGGCGACCGACCTAGCCTCCACGAGTGCCGACCAACCGCTCCGCCCCCGACGGCCGCCTCAGCCCGCGGCCAGTCCGGTCCACCCGCTGACGTCGAGGCCCCAGTCCTTCTCGAGCCGCTCGGCCTGCAGGCGGTACATCACCTGCAGCGACTCCTTGAGACCCGGCGTCCAGTCCCAGTCGGCCTTCGAGGAGGACGCGGACTCCCGAGCCACCTGCTCCAGCGGCACCGGGTCGACGCCGACGAGGCGCCAGACCTCGGCGACCGCGGCCTGGGGGTCGTTGCGGATCTCCTCGTAGACCATCACGTGCATCCGCTCGCGGCCCACGGCCGCGGCCCAGGCATCGAGCTGGTCGGCGTAGAACCCGCTCCACGTCTGCACCGTGATCGGCACCGGGTACGGCCAGGACTTGCCGCGGGTGGCGGCCAGGCGCATCGCCGAGCGGAATCGCTCCACCGGGTCGCGGAGCAGCACCAGGATCGGGGCGTCGGGCACGAGCCGGGCCGCGGCCGCTGGCGCGGAGGCGTGGCGGAGGTACTGCGGTGTCCAGTCGCCGCGGCGCACACCGTCGGCCGGGAACAGGTCGAGGTAGTCCGCATCGGGGACGCGCCCGTCGGCCACCTTGTGCAGGAGCTGCTGCTCCTTCTTGCCGTTGGTTCCCAGTCCCACCGACGGGTGCTGGGTGAGCAGGTCGGTGAACCACGTCGTACCGCTTCGTTGCGCTCCGATGCCCAACCACGCCGGTGATGCCATGGCGTGAACCCTAGCGAGTCACAGACCCTCCACCACGCGCCGGAGCGCCGCGAGGCTCCGCCGTACGTCGTCGTCGGTCGTCGACCAGTTGCTCACCGATATCCGGAGCACGCTCTGGCCTCGCCAGGTGGAGCCGGACATCCAGGCGGAACCGTCCTCCAGCAGCTTCTGCACCACCTTCTCGGTCCGTTCGTCGCTGCCGAACGAGACGCAGACCTGGGTGAACACCACGTCGTTCAGGACGGTGGCCTCGGGCATCGCGGCCAAGCCCTCGGCGAATGCCGAGGCATGCCGACAGAGCCGGTCGACCAGCTCGGCGACCCCGTCCCGACCGAGGGAACGCAGCACCGCCCAGACCGGGAACGCGCGTCCGCGCCGGGAGATCTCGGGGACCTTGTCGAACGGTTCGCCCTGCTCGTCGTGGATCAGGTAGGCGCCGTGCATGCCCATCGCCGCCTTCAGTGCGGCGCGATCACGGACGATCACGAGCCCGCTGTCGTAGGGCACGTTGAGGGTCTTGTGCGCGTCCGTGGTCCAGGAGTCGGCGTCCGAGACACCGGCCAGCAGGTCCCGGTGGGCCGGCGAGGCCGCGGCCCAGAGGCCGAAGGCGCCGTCCACGTGCACCCACGCTCCGTGCCGATGCGCGTCCGCGATCACCTCCGGGAACGCGTCGTACGCCCCCGAGTGCACGTTGCCAGCCTGGAGGACGACGATGCACGGCCCGTCCTCCCCAGCGAGCGCTGTTCGCATCGCCTCGGTCCGCACGCGACCCTGGCCGTCCACCGGCACCACCTCCGGTGCGCCCAGTCCGAGGTAGCGCAGGGCCAGGTCCACGGTGTCGTGCCGTTCGGCACCCACGAGCACGCGGACCGGCGGCCCGCCGTTCAGACCGTGCTCGGCGACGTCCCACCCCGCGCCACGAAGCACGGCATCACGTGCCGCGGCCAGCCCGGTGAAGTTCGACATGGTTGCCCCGGTGACGAAGCCGACGGCGCTCTCCGACGGCAGGCAGAGCAGGTCGAGGAGCCACGTGCTCGCCAGTTCCTCCACCGCGGTGTGCGCGGGCGTCAGCCGGCGCAGCCCACAGTTCTGGTCCCAGGCGCTGGTCAGCCAGTCCGTTGCGAGGGCGGCGGGATGTGTCCCGCCGATCACCATCCCGAAGAAGCGTCCCGACGGCATGGCCGTCAGTCCCGGCTCGCAGGCCGCCACGAGCAGATCGACGACCGTCGCCGCGTCGGTCGGCCCGGCGGGCAGGTCACCTCCGAGGTCGCGAGTCACCTGGTCGCTCGAGGCCTGCGGCGGAACCGGGCGATCCCTCAGCGACGACAACCAGTCGAGGGTGTGCTGATGAGCTCGGTCCAGGGCGGCTGCGTGGGGGTTCACCCGATCGAGTGTCCGCCCGTTCGGATAGGTTCGCCAGCATGAGTGGCCTCCCGGGAACCGGTCCCAGTCTCGATCCGACCTTCATGGCACTCCCCTACCGCAGCCTCGGCGACGTCGCGCTGGCTCGGGCCCAGGAGCTCGGTGCCACCCACGCCGACTTCCGCTTCGAGCGGCTCCGCCACCAGAACATCGGTGTGCGCGACGGCGTCCTGCAGGGCGCCAGCGACACCGAGGACCTCGGCTTCGCGGTCCGTGTCATCCATCGCGGATCCTGGGGCTTCGCCTCGGGCGTCATCCTGACCGCAGAGGAGGCCGTCCGGGTCGCCGACACAGCCGTCGCCGTCGCCCAGGTGGCCGCGGAGATGACGAGCACGCCGGTCGAGATTGCACCGGAGCCGGTGTACGACGACGCGACCTGGGTCTCGTCGTACCTCACCAATCCGCTCGACGTGCCCACCGCAGAGAAGGCAGCGCTCCTGATCGACTGGACCAACCGGCTCCGCAGCGGCGCGGCCGTCGACCACGCGTCCGCATTCCTCCAGCAGGTCCAGGAGAACAAGTACTACGCCGACCTTGCCGGCACCCACACCACCCAGCAGCGAGTCCGGCTGATGCCCGGGTTCGAGGCGATGGGCGCCGGCGCCGACACGTTCGACTCGATGAGCTCGATCGCGCCACCGGTCGGCCGCGGCTGGGAGTACCTCACGGATGGCAGCTACGACTGGGACGAAGAGATCGAGCAGGTCCCCGAGCTGCTCGCCGAGAAGCTCAAGGCGCCCAGCGTCGAGGCGGGCAGCTACGACCTGGTCATCCATCCGTCGAACCTGTGGCTGACCATCCACGAGTCGATCGGACATGCGACCGAGCTCGACCGCGCCCTCGGTTACGAGGCCAACTACGCCGGCACGTCGTTCGCGACGTACGACAAGCTCAACACGCTGCAGTACGGCTCACCGATCATGAACGTCACGGGCGACCGCACCGTCGAGAGCGGCCTCGCCACCATCGGCTACGACGACGAAGGCGTCCAGACGCAGTCGTGGGACATCGTCCGAGATGGCGTGCTCGTGGGCTACCAGCTGGACCGGCCGATGGGCCTCATGAAGCCGGAGCTCAACGGCGGCCGCTCGAATGGCTGCGCCTACGCCGACTCGTCCGGGCACATCCCGATCCAGCGAATGGCGAACGTGTCGCTTCAGCCCGCCGCCAACGGTCCCACCACCGACGAGCTGATCAGCCGCGTCGAGCGCGGGCTGTACGTCGTCGGCGACAAGAGCTGGTCGATCGACATGCAGCGATTCAACTTCCAGTTCACCGGGCAGCGTTTCTACAAGATCAGCGACGGTGAGCTCGTCGGCCAGGTGCGCGACGCCGCCTACCAAGCCACGACCACCGAGTTCTGGAACTCCATGGAGGCCGTCGGCGGATCCCAGACCTGGGTGCTCGGCGGGGCGTTCAACTGCGGCAAGGCCCAACCCGGGCAGGTGGCGAGCGTCAGCCACGGTTGCCCCACCTCGCTGTTCCGTGGCGTCAACATCCTCAACACCAACGACGAGGCGGGCCACTGATGATCCCCCAGTCCCTGGTCGAGCACGCGCTGGCCACGTCGATCGCCGACGACTGCATCGTCATCGTGCAGGACAAGACCAGCGCCAACCTGCGTTGGGCCAACAACACGTTGACCACGAACGGCGTCATGCACGGCATCTCGGTCACGGTGATCTCGTTCATCCGCACGGCCGAGGGTGTCTCGACCGGATCGGTCAGCGGCAGCGCGAGCTCGCAGGCTCAGGTCAGCGACCTCGTCACGGCAGCCGACGCGGCCGCCCGTGCGGGCTCTCCTGCCGAGGATGCCAACGAGCTTGTCCGCGACCGGTCGTCGGTCGACTGGGACGACGCACCGGTGCACACCGACATCCATGTGTACGACGCGTTCGCTCCCGCCCTGGGTGAGGCGTTCGGCCGCGCCGGGTCCGACGGGCGCGTGCTCTACGGGTTCGTCAACCACGAGCTGACCACGACGTATCTCGGCTCCAGCACGGGGTTGCGCCTGCGTCATGTCCAGCCGACCGGTCACTACGCCTGCACCGGCAAGACCGCCGACCTGTCCCAGAGCGCCTGGGTCGGTGGGGCGACCCGGGACTTCGCCGACGTCGACGCCCTGGCCATGGAGGAGAAGCTGGCGCAGCGACTGGCCTGGGGCTCGCGCCGGGTCGACCTGCCCGCGGGTCGCTACGACACGATCCTGCCGCCCACCGCCGTGGCTGACCTGATGATCGACGCCTACTGGTACGCCGGGGCCCGCGTCGCCCACGAGGGACAGTCGGTCTACAGCCAGCGTGGTGTCGGCACCCGCATCGGGCAGACGATCACGGCACCGGGCGTGAACCTGTTCTCCGACCCCGCCTACCCCGGCCTGGAGTGCGCGCCGTTCAACGTCGCGTCGTCCTCGGGCAACGAGTCGTCGGTCTTCGACAACGGTCTTCCCCTGGGGCACACCGACTGGATCCGGGACGGGGAGCTGACGGCGCTGCTGCAGACCAGGCACTCGGCCGCCATGACCAGGCAACCCGTCACTCCGGCCATCGACAACCTGGTGCTGACCGTCGACGGGTCGAGCGGCAGCATCGACGAGCTGGTCGCCGGCACCGAGCGCGGGCTGCTGCTCACCTGCCTCTGGTACATCCGCGAGGTCGACCCGCAGTCGCTTCTGCTCACCGGGCTGACCCGCGACGGCGTCTATCTGGTGGAGAACGGCGAGATCGCCGGCGCGGTCAACAACTACCGGTTCAACGAGAGCCCGATCGACCTCCTGCGGCGGTTCACCCACGCGTCGGAGACCGAGCTGAGCTTCAGCCGCGAGTGGGGCGACGACTACTTCTCCCGCACGGCCACTCCGGCCCTGCGGGTCCCCGACTTCAACATGTCGAGCGTCTCCCAGGCGATGTGAGTCGGTGGTCGCGCTCGTGGTCGTCGGCCCGTGACCTGGTCTGGACCGCGGAAGTGGATGCAACCGGGTGCCGAGCCCGGGCGTATCCCTCCCGACAACACAGAATCGATCACAGGAGCACCACCATCATGCGCACCACGACCTACCTCGCTGCCCTCGCGACCTCTGCCCTGATCGGGCTGGGCGCGTCGGCGGCCCCCGCCTCTGCTGCCGCTCCGACCACGGAGAAGCAGCGCGGCGTCGTCATCACCTGCACCGGCAGCGCCCAGGGCTTGTCGGTCTACGTGGATCTCTACGAGAACGACAAGCACGGCAATGTCGTGCAGGTCATCCTCAACGACAACCCGGACACCGCCAAGTCGCGCGAGCTGGCCCAGCCCTTCCTCAACGACGGCGTGGTCAAGACGGGCATCACGATCAACGCCAAGCGCGTCTCGATCTCCGGCACCGCGGAGCGAGTCGGACCCAAGCGGCACGTGCACGAGGTCATCGAGGACGGCGGCGAACACATCGTGTCCGACGGCTTCCACCGCCACCTCGCCAACGACCTGGTCCTGAAGTACGGCCAGAAGACGGTCCCGCTCGACTGTGCTCCGGCGTTCTACTACGACCTCACGGTCACCCGGGAGCCGATCGAGGGCTGACCTCAGCGACCCGGATGTCCTCCCGGAATGGGGGCGTCCGGGTCGTACGGCGTCCGGGTGAGGATGAACGTCGCGATGTCGAGGTGACTCACCGAACCGTCAGCGCGGCGTACGACGTGCAGCGTCTCACCGGCGTGGTAGCCCGAGACGCCGACGATCCGGCCGTCCAGCACCCGGAACCGGAACCTCTCTGCTCCGTCTCGTCTGGCTACCAGCTCGTCGCCGGCCATCGAGAAGACGAACGGTGTGTTGCCCCAGTGCCAGACCCCCAGGGCGTCGACGAGCTCGGGAGGCACCGAGACGGTTGGTGTCCACGGGCGGACGATCGTCGGTTCGCTTCGCTCGAGCTCATCGAGCAGGACGGTCGCCAGCTCCACGGGGCTGTGCCCGGCGGTCGCGTTGGCGAGCACCACCGAGCCGGTCCGGCGGTTGCGGTCGACGAGGCAAGCCGCAAGGAATCCCGGCATCGACCCGCTGTGGCCGACCAGCACTCCCGACCCGCCGGCGAACATCTGGAACCCCAACCCGTGCGCGTAGGCGAGCGCGTCGTCACGATCGCCCGACTGCGGTCGGTACGCGTCGTGCAGCAGGTCGGCCGACAGCACCTCGGGATGACCGTCGAGCAGGAACGCGGCGTAGGTGGCGAGGTCCGTGACGGTCGCCCACACCTGGCCCGCGGGAGCCATCGCACCGGTGTCCGTCGCGGGTTCGTCGACGAGGGTGCCGGCGTACGGGTGCACGCTGTGACCCTCTGCCGCGTCGCCGGTCGGGAGGTACGACGTCCGCGTCATCTCGAGGGGACGCAGTATCAGGGTCTCGACGCAGTCCCACCAGGTCCGGCCATGAAGTCGAGCCGCCACCTCGCCGAGCAGCGCATAACCCAGGTTGGAGTAGTGGAACTGCTGCAGCGCCGGGAACACCGCGCCCGAGCCGTCGTTCGCAGCGGCGAGCTCGTCGAAGGACAAGCCCGCCGACCGTTCCCACCACGGGCCGACGGGCTCCGACTGCATGCCCGAGTTGTGCGCGAGCAGAGACCGGATGGTCCGGTCGGCGTAGCCGACGTCGCCGACCACGCCGGACGCCGGGTCGTCGAGGCCCAGCCGACCGTCGCGGACCAGTTGGAGCACCAGCACGGCGGTCATGGTCTTGGTGATCGACCCGATCCGGTACTGGACGTCGAGCGGATCGTGCCCGGTGTCGGCCGGACCGCCGTACGACCCGGCCCACACGGGCTCGCCGTCGCGGACCACTGCGGCGACCACGGACGGCAGCCGCCCGGATGCCTGGGCGGCCGCGAGCCGCGCCTGCAGGCGGTGCCCGGTGCCGCCCTGAACAGCGGTCACTGCGTCGGGTCCTCGGCGAACGCCTCGGGTGGTGGGCAGGCGCACACCAGGTTGCGATCGCCGTACGCCTGGTCGATGCGCGCCACCGGCGGCCAGTACTTGTCGGGGTCGACACCGGTCGGGAACACCGCGAGCTCGCGCGAGTAGGCGCGGTCCCACTCGCCGACGAGGGCCCGCGCCGTGTGCGGGGCACCACGGAGCGGCGAGTCCTCCGACGTCCACTCCCCCGCACCCACGCGGTCGATCTCGGCCTTGATCGCGATCATCGCGTCGCAGAAGCGGTCAATCTCACCAAGATCCTCGGACTCCGTCGGCTCGACCATCAGCGTGCCGGCCACCGGGAACGACATCGTCGGCGCGTGGAAGCCGTAGTCGACCAGGCGTTTCGCCACATCGTCGACTGTCACGCCGGTGTCCTTGGTGAGCCCGCGGACGTCGAGGATGCACTCGTGAGCCACCAGGCCCCCGTGACCCTGGTACAGCACGGGATAGTGCGCCCCCAGCCGCGCCGCGATGTAGTTCGCGGACAGGACAGCGGAGGCGGTCGCGCGCGTCAGTCCGGCCGCTCCCATCAGCCGGACATAGGCCCACGAGATCGGCAGGATGCCCGCGGAACCGTACGGCGCCGCACTGATCGGGCCGATGCCCGCTCGCTTGGCGGCGTCCGGGTGCATGGGGTGCGAAGGGAGGTACGGCGCCAGGTGCGCGCGAACGGCCACCGGCCCTACCCCGGGGCCACCGCCGCCGTGCGGGATGCAGAACGTCTTGTGCAGGTTGAGGTGTGAGACATCGCCGCCGAACTCGCCGGGCTTGGCGAAGCCCAGCAGGGCGTTCAGGTTCGCGCCGTCGACGTAGACCTGTCCACCGTGGCCGTGCACGATCGAGCACAGTTCGGTGATCGTGTCCTCGTAAGCGCCGTGGGTCGACGGGTAGGTCACCATGATCGCCGCCAGGTCGTCGGCGTGCTTGTCGCACTGGGCCTTCAGGTCGCCGAGGTCGACGGCGCCGTCGGCTGCCGCCTTCACCACCACGACCTTCATGCCGGCCATCACCGCCGAGGCCGCGTTGGTGCCGTGCGCCGAGGACGGGATCAGGCAGATGTTCCGCCCGGCGTCGCCGTTGGCCCGGTGGTAGGCACGGATCGCCAGCAGGCCGGCGAGCTCACCCTGCGACCCGGCATTCGGCTGGATGGAGACCTTGTCGTAGCCGGTGACCTCGGCCAGCCAGCCCTCGAGCTGGTCGACGAGAAGCTGGTAGCCGAGGGCGTCCTCGGCGGGCGCGAACGGGTGCAGGTCCGCGAAGCCGGGCAGGGAGACCGGCTCCATCTCGGTGGTGGCGTTGAGCTTCATGGTGCAGGAGCCCAGCGGGATCATGCCCCGGTCGAGCGCGTAGTCGCGGGCCGACAACCGGCGCAGATAACGCAGCATCGCGGTCTCGCTGTGGTGGGACGAGAACACCTCGTGGGTGAGGTACGGCGTCTCCCGACGCAGTGCCTCTGGCAGCGCGTCCCGGGTCTGCGGGTCCACCGCCGCGATGTCGAGGTTGTCGGTGTCCACTCCGAATGCCTCGAGCACGTTGGCCACCGTCGAGGCAGTGGTGCACTCCGAGGTGCTGACGCCGACCGTGTCACCGTCGGTGAGTCGCAGCTGCAGCCCCCGCTCGCGCGCGGCCGCCACGACCTCGGCGGCCCGGCCCGGCACCGAAACGGTGAGGGTGTCGAAGAACTCCGGATGGGTGACCGGGAGTCCTGCGTCGCCGAGCGCCCCCGCGAGGACGGCGGCGTAGCGGTGCGCCCGGGTCGCGATCGCGCGCAGGCCCTCCGGCCCGTGGTAGACGGCGTACATCGAGGCGACGACGGCCAAGAGCACCTGGGCGGTGCAGATGTTGGACGTGGCCTTGTCGCGTCGGATGTGCTGCTCTCGGGTCTGCAGCGCGAGGCGATACGCCGGGCGTCCCTCGGCGTCGATGGACACCCCGACGAGCCGCCCCGGCAGGTGCCTCTCCAGCCCGGCGGCGACGGCCATGTAGCCGGCGTGCGGGCCGCCGTAGAACAACGGCACCCCGAACCGCTGCGAGGACCCGATCACCACATCGGCCCCGAGCTGTCCGGGGGCCTCGAGCAGGGTGAGGCCCAGGAGATCGGCGGCCACGACTGCCAGAGCATTGCGGTCGTGGGCCTCGGCGATCAGCGCGCGGGGGTCGAGGATCCTGCCGGAGGCACCGGGGTACTGCACCAGGACGCCGCACAGCTCCCCCTCGGGGAGCCCACCGCTCAGATCGGTCACGACCACGTCGATGCCCATGGCCTCGGCCCGGGTGCGGACCACGTCGATGGTCTGCGGTAGCGCGTCGGCATCCACCACGAACGGTCCCGAGGCGGTCCGGTTGCCCCGTCGCACGAGCGTCATCGCCTCGGCCGCGGCGGTCGCCTCGTCCAGCAGTGAGGCGTTGGCAGTCGGCAGCCCGGTGAGGTCGCCGATGACGGTTTGGAAGTTGATGAGCGCTTCGAGCCGGCCCTGGGAGATCTCCGGTTGGTACGGCGTGTAGGCGGTGTACCAGCTCGGATCCTCGAGGACGTTGCGACGGATCACCGGCGGAGTCAGGGTTGCGTGATACCCGAGCCCGATCATCGCCTCGCCCGGGCGGTTGGCCGCGGCGATCTCACGCAGCTCGCGAGCGGTGGCCTCCTCGGTCTGGGCCGGCGGGAGGGCCAGGTCGGCGGCCGACCGGATGCCGCCGGGCACGGCCGCGTCCATGAGGGCCTCGAGCGAGGCGAAGCCGAGCCGCTTCAGCATCACGGCCTCGTCGTCGGGACGGATGCCGATGTGCCGTTCGACGAACGGCAACGCCGCGTCGAGTTCGACGAGGCTGCCCGAGGCGGGCGGCAGGGTGCGATCGGCGTCTGACATCAGGGGCTCCTCGGATCGGGGTCGATCGATCGGCCTCCCCCTCTGTCGAGCCGTCGTTGGCTCTCCAGAGTTGCCTGCTCCGCACGGTCCTGGCGCCTGAGAGGTTCCGGGGAGGAATTGCCCCTTCGGCGCTCCGATCCCCTCCCGACTGCTCAGGGGTCGAAGACTCTCCCGTGCGGGATTGTCAGCAACGCAAATCTACCAGCAGGGACGACTCCGGCCCGCCACCAGAACCTCAGCCGATCTTGCGCGCCGCCCGGCGAGCGGCGAGCTCGTCACGGGCGGCGGAGCTTTCCTCGTCGGTGGTCCGCTCGCTCGGCAGTTCGGCGAGGGTGCCCTCGATCTCACGCCAGACACCACCGATCGCGATGCCGAAGACGCCCTGGCCGCCCTGGAGCAGGTCGATGACCTCGTCGTTGCTGGTGCACTCGTAGACGGTGGCGCCGTCGCTCATCAGCGTGACGCGGGTCAGGTCGTCGGTGCCGCGCTCGCGCAGGTGCTGGACCGCCGTCCGGATCTGCTGCAGCGAGATGCCGGCGTCGAGGAGGCGCTTGATGACCTTGAGGATCAAGATGTCGCGAAAGGAGTAGAGCCGCTGGGTGCCGGAGCCACTGGCCCCGCGAACGGTCGGCTCCACGAGCCCGGTGCGGGCCCAGTAGTCGAGCTGGCGGTAGCTGATGCCGGCCGCGCTGCAGGCCGTCGGCCCGCGGTAGCCGGTGTCGCTGGGCAACGGGGACACGTCGTCGGTGAAGAGGAGGCCTTGCTCCTCGGCCACCTCGGCGGCGAGCTCGGCCGCTGCTGCGCCCAGCTCATGCTCTTGCTCGTTCACACGGTCCTCCGTGGGTCTACTCCGCTTGCACGTAACTGCCGGGGAAGTTGTGGTGCGAACCTCGAAGAGGAGCAACCACAGCGGTGGAGTTACAACAGAGACAGTTCAAGGTAGGCCGGTGCGGCGGGGCGGTCAAAGACCTGCCCGGCGTGTCGCAACCCTCAACCTATACATGAGGGTGAGGGTTTGGGCGGTTCAGCCGGGGTCGGTGGGCGCCTCGAAGTCCTCGGGCGTCACCTGGTCGAGGAACTCGCGGAACTTCTCCACCTCGTCCTCCTGCTCGGCCGGCACAGCCAGCCCGGCCTCGTCGAGCACCTCCTCGGCACACACGATCCGGGTTCCGGTGCGCAGCGCGAGCGCGATCGAGTCCGACGGGCGCGCACTCACCTCCACTCCCGAGCCGAGGATGAGGGTCGCGAAGAAGACGCCGTCCTTCACGTCGGTGATCCGCACCTCGGCCAGCTCGTTGCCGGTGGCATCGAGCACGTCCTTGAGCAGGTCATGGGTCAGCGGTCGCGGCGGCACCACGCCCTGCTGGGCGAAGGCGATCGCCGTCGCCTCGACCGCGCCGATCCAGATGGGGAGGTAACGCTCCCCGGTCACCTCGCGCAGCAGCACGATCGGCTGGTTCGAGGGCATCTCGACCCGGACACCCATGACATCGACTTCGCGCACGTTCCCAACCCTACTCCGGGCCGGAGGGCCTTCGAACCCGTCAGGAGGACCGCAGGCCGGCCTTCACCAGCGTGGCGTGCAGTCGGACGGACAAGGCAGCGATCTCGCTGACCGCTTCCTCGGCACGGGCCTTCGCAGCGGCGTCCCGACCGCGCTTGTGCGGGGCCACGACCTGCTCCACCAGACCGACCTCGCGGTCCGCTGCGGACTTGAAGGCGCGCAGGTGCCGCGGTTCGAATCCGAAGTCGGCCAGCTCCCGCGCGGTCTGGGCGATCACCAGGGCGTCGGTGTCGTAGTGGCCGGTCCCCCGGGTCGAGGTGATCAGCCCGAACTGCTCGAGCTCGTCGAGAAGCTCTTCGGAGATCTCCGAGATCTTCAGCAGCTCGCGGCGCGACAGCCTCAGGTTGTCGCGTCGGCTGAACGACTCGGCGCTCGGCAGGCCGTCCGCGGCCAGCGCGACCTTGGGGACCGTCGGGACCACGGCGTCCAGCGGCGGTGGTTCGAGCCCGCGGTCGATGGCGTCGAGGTGCTCGCCGATCACCTTCAACGGCAGGTAGTGATCGCGCTGCATCCGCAGCACGTAGCGGAGGCGGTCGACGTCCTCCTGGGAGAACTTGCGATAGCCGGCGGGCGTCCGCTCGGGCTTGATCAGCCCCTTGTCCTCGAGGAAGCGGATCTTGGGGATCGTGACGCCCGGGAAGTCCGGTCGCAGCCGGTCGAGCACCTCACCGATGTTCATCCGGGACCGTGCGGACCCGGATGACGTGCCCCCCGACACCGAGGTGGTGGTCACGCTCAGTCGCCCTCGTGCCCGGAGAAGAAGACCAGGCGGTACTTGCCGATCTGCACCTCGTCGCCGTCCTTGAGCTGCACCCGGTCGATGCGGTCGCGGTTGACGTAGGTGCCGTTGAGACTGCCAGCGTCATGGACCGTGAACGTGTCGCCGGACCGGTTGAACTCGGCATGGCGGCGCGACACCGTCACGTCGTCGAGGAAGATCTCGCTGTCCGGATGACGGCCGGCGGTGATCACATCGGCGTCGAGCAGGAACCTGCTACCGGACCCGGGACCTCGCTGCACGACGAGCAGCGCATGCCCGGCGGGCAGCGCGTCCACAGCTGCGGCGTCGACCGGGTTGAGCTGGCGGTCGGAGGTCTCGACCTTGCTCGCGGTGCCGGTGTCACCTACGCCGATCTGGATGGTCGCGGTGGACTCGTCCAGCGGCTGCGCGGCTGCGGGAGCCGGGGCGGCCGGGGTGTCCAGGCGCGTGCCGCACTGCGCGCAGAAGCGGGCGTCATCGGGGTTCTGCTTCCCACATGCTGTGCAGAACGGCATCGGTCATCCCTCCGGATCGGATCGGTGCCGCCAGCCTGTCAGTCCGGACAAACCCTCAAGGCCGGGCTGAGGTTGACGGTTGCCCCGAACCTATCAGCCCGCAGGGCCCGATCAAGGAAGGTTGCGACCGCCCGGTCTCGAGTCAGCCGAGCTCAGCCCTCGAGCGAGCCCTCGTAGGTCGCCGCGTCGAGCAGACCGTCGAGCTGACTCGGGTCGCTGGGCACGACCTCGAACAGCCAGCCGCCGCCGTACGGGTCGTTGTTCACGAGCTCCGGGGTGGCATCCAGCGACTCGTTGCGGGCAACGACCTCGCCGGACACGGGCGCGTAGACATCGCTGACCGACTTGGTCGACTCGAGCTCGCCGCAGGTGGTGCCGGCGTCGACGGTGATGCCGACCTCGGGCAGGGAGACGTAGACGATGTCGCCCAGAGCGTCCTGGGCGTAGTGCGTGATACCGATCCGGACCGAACCCTCGTGCTCACCGGGCGTGCGCAGCCACTCGTGCTCGGTGGTGTATTTCAGGTCGTCGGGGTACACAGGGTCTCCTGTCGTTCTTTGCTCGTGGACCCGGGCAGGTTACTGGGACCCGTCCGGCTGGGCGAAGTCAGGTTGCACGGCTTCGCGGATGCTCTCGATGTCGAGCGACTTCAGCTCCTGGATCTCGACGTTGGCATCGACTTCTTCGAACTGCTGGCGCGGACCCCCGGGAAACGTGATCGCACCCGCCAGCGTGCTCGGTTCCCCGATCACGTCGATGACGTACGGCGCGGAGAGCTGCTGGCCGTCGATCACGATGCCACCCACACCGTCCTCGATCGCGCTCTGCGCGATCAGCCGGACCTGGCCGTTGAACTGGATGGCCTCCGCGCCAGCGGTGCGCAGCTCCTGGATCGTGTCGATCATCGAGTTGACGCCGATGGCGGTGTCGGTCTCGGTGACCGTGACGCGGATCCCGGGCCCCGTCACAGGGACCAGCCCAGCGAGGATGCTCAGGGTGTCGGCCTCGGTCTGCGCCTGGGCGAGGGCGGCGGAGTGGGCGTTGGTGTCGGACTGGAGGTTGTCGCGGGTGCGCTCGAGGCGGGTGATCTCCGCGCGGGCTCGCTGCGTGGTCCCGGCCAGACCGGTCAGGACGTCGATGAGGTCCTGCTCCCGGTAACCGGAGTAGGTGTCGTCCACCCGGTTGGTGCGGACCTGCGTGATGGTCGCGAACGCCACGAGGGCCAGCAGCACCGCCACCACGGCCTGCGCTCGCGATGGCCGGAACAGCGCGGCGATGAGGCGTTGCCGTCCCGATGCGGGTGGCTGACGGCTGGACGGTTCGCCGGTGTCGAGGGTCTCGGCCGACTCGTCGTCCTTGCTGAGCTCGGGATCGTCAGGCATGGAACAGGTGCCTCCGGATCGCGGCGACGTTCGAGAAGATGCGGATGCCGAGCACGACGATCACGCCGGTCGAGAGCTGGCCCCCGACGCCGAGCTTGTCGCCCAGGTAGACGATGGCGGCGGCGATCACGACGTTGCTGACGAACGACACGACAAAGACCTTGTCGTCGAAGATTCCGTCGAGATAGGCCCGCAGGCCGCCGAAGACCGCGTCCAGGGCGGCGACAACTGCGATCGGCAGGTAGGGCTCGAGGGACACGGGGACGTCGGGCTGGAAGATCAGGCCCAGGGCGATGCCGACGAGCAGCCCGAGTGCGGCGATCACGGCGTGGTCTCCTTGTCATGGGCGGGCAGGTCATCGGACGCCCCCGCCTGCACCGAGGTCAGCCGGAGCAGCTTGGCCGGCGCGGCCGGGAGCGACAGTGCGTCCACATTCTCCATGTCGAAGCCAAGGTTGACCTGACTGACCACGTCCGAGAACAGCTGGCCCCCGTCAGAGTCCAGGAAATTGGCTTGCAGGGTCCGGGTGTCGCCGATCGCCAGCACGGTGTACGGCGGCGTCAGCGGGAACGTGTTCACCTGGATCGCCAGGCTGGAGTTGCGGATCGCGCTGACTGCAGTCAGCCGCTGCCCATTGATCGAGACCGCCTCGGCGCCGGCCTCCCACAAGCCGTTTGCCACCTTGGCGAGGTCCTCGTCCCTGACCTTGCCATCCGGGTCGCCGTCCGGTGCGTCGTCGATGGTGATCCGGATCCCTTCGCCGTGCACGGCCACGAATCCGGTGCGGACCTGGAGCCGGCGCAGCCTGGAGACCGCGGCCTGCTCAGTGGTCGACAGCTGGTCGCTCTGCGCCTGCAGGGCGCTGATGCGGTCGCGGAGCCGTGCGATCTTGTCCTGGAGCTTCGAGACTGAACCACGCTCGTCGTTGATGCGGGTGACGAGCGTGGTGCGGCTGGCCTGGTCGACGCCGTGGTTTCGTGACGTCTGGATCGCGGCCGTGGCGACGAGCACGCCGAACACCGCGACCATCACCGCCGCCGTGCGCCGGGGCCGGCCCCGGGGTGGGCCGGGCGCGGCCATCGCGCGACGCTCGGCCACGTGCAGGTAGTCCTCGTCCAGCGCCTGCTGGGTGATCAGCGTGAGCAGCGGCATGGTCACGCGCTGAGGCAGCTCAGGCATCCTGGATCGCCGCCCGGCGCTCCGTCGTGCTCAGCAGCTTGCGCACCTGCCAGGCGTAGAGCACGCCCGCCCACCAGTACAGCCCGATCCCCCAGAACGCGAAGGCCCAGCCGAACACCCGAGCGAGGGTGGGGACCACCCCATCGCCATCCCCGAGCAGGAGCAACGGAAAGGCGTAGAGGAGGTTGAACGTCGCCGCCTTCCCGAGGAAGTGGACAGGCAGGGCGCTGTAGCCGCGCGTCCTCAGGAACGGCACCAGACCCCACATCAAGAGGTCTCGCAACGGCAGCGAGATGGCCATCCACCACGGGATCACGTCGCGCAGGGCCAGCCCGACCACGACCGCGAGGATGTAGAGCCGGTCGGCAACCGGGTCGAGGATCTGGCCGAGGACCGAGGTCTGGTTGAGTTTGCGCGCCAGCCAGCCGTCGAGGAAGTCCGTGACCCCGGACACCATGAGGAGCGCGAGTGCCCAGCCGTCGGCCTCTGGCCCCAGGACCAGCCAGAGGAACACCGGTACGCCGGCGAGCCGCAACAGGCTGATCAGGTTGGGCAGTGTCCACACGCCGTAGCTGCGTGTCGCGTCATCTGCCACGTGTGCACCCTAGTCGTCGGCTGGCCGACGAGACGGCAGTGTGCCGACACACTGTTGCGAGCCGGTTCAGACCGATTCCTCCAGGTGCGCGGCGTCGCGGATCTCGCCGACCAGCTCCTCGATCACGTCCTCGAGCGTGGCGAGCCCGAGCGTGGTCCCCTCGGTGTCGACGACGCGGGCCAGGTGCGCACCACGGCGCTGCAGGGTCTCGAGGACCTCGTGCAGGCTCTGGTCGGCGGTGACCGGTGCGAACGGACGGATCCACTTCGCGTCGATCGGCTGCGCGCGCCGGGTCTCCTCGGTCTCGAGCACGTCCTTGATGTGCACGTAGCCCAACAGCTCGCTGTCCTCCGAGACGACCGGGAAACGGCTGAAACCGGTCGCTGCACACAGTGCCTCGACGTCGGCCGGCGTCGCACCGCGGACCACCGTGGTCAGGGTGTCGGGAGGCATCAGCACCGCTGCCACGGTCTTCTCGCTGAAGCCCAGGGCCCCGGCGAGCCGGTCGTACTCGTCGGCCTCGAGGAGTCCTTCGCCGCGCGACTCCTCGACCAGGGCCGCCACCTCCTCACGCGTGTACGTCGAGCTCACTTCGTCCATGAGCTTCACGCCGATGAGGTGCAGCACGCCGGACGCGACAGCGTTGATCACCCGGATGACGGGACGGAGCACCGTGACGACGCCCCAGATGGGTGGACCGAGGATGAGGGCGACCCGGTCCGGCCCGGCGAGAGCGAGGTTCTTGGGGATCATCTCGCCCAGCACGACGTGCAGGTAGACGACGATCAGCAGCCCGACCGCGAACGACAGCGGGTGCAGGAACGACTCGGGCAAGCGTGCCGCATCGAAGCCGGGCTCGAGGAGGTGCGCGACGGCGGGCTCTCCCACGGCTCCGAGCACCAATGAGCACACCGTGATGCCGAGCTGGTTGACGCCGATGACGAGGGACATGTTCTCCATCGCCTTCAACGTCGTGCGTGCCATCCGCGAGCCTGCCTCGGCGCGCGGCTCGATCTGAGTGCGCCGGGCAGAGACCAGCGCGAACTCGGCGGCCACGAAGAACGCATTGCCCAGCAGCAGCGCCAGGGCGAAGACCAGAGCGGCGGGCGTGCTCACCGGGTCTCCCCGTCCAGCAGGCGCAGGGAGACCCGGTCGATGCGCAGCCCATCCATGTGCTCGACGGTCAGCACGGCGAGCTGCTCGCGGGTCTCGTCGGGATCCGAGTGGTACGGCACCGGGACCTCGGCGATCTCGCCGGTCTCCGGGATCCGGCCCAGCACCTGGAGAACCAGGCCGGCGATCGTGTCGTAGTCCTCGTGGTCCGGCAGCACGATCCCGGTGAGGTCCTCGACCTCGTCGGGTCTCAGCAGGCCGGACAGCAGCCATGACCCGTCGCGCTGCTGCCGTCCGCGTGAGCCCAGCCGGTCGTGCTCGTCCGCGATGTCGCCGACGATCTCCTCGATGACGTCCTCGAGAGTCACGATGCCGGCGTACCCGCCGTACTCGTCGAGGACGACAGCCATCTGGAAGCCGTCCTTGCGGAGCAGCGCGAGCAGGGGGTCGAGCCTGATCGAGTCCGGGACGACGATCGGCTTGGCGACCAGGTGCTTCACCTTGGTGGTCGCGCGTTCACCCATCGGCAACGCCACGGCGTTCTTCACGTGCACCGTGCCCACGATGTTCTCTTCCGCGTCGAGCACGGGAAACCGCGAGTGTCCGGTCTGGCGCGTAGCCTCGATCACGGCGCTGGCGCGGTCGTTGACGTCGAGGCTGACCGTGCGCACCCGCGGGGTCATGATCTCGCCGGCGGAACGCGACCCGAACTCCACCGAGCGCTCCATCAGCTCGGCGGTGTCGGCGTCGAGAGTGCCCTGGTCGGCCGATCGCTGGATCAGGGAGGCGAGCTCCGTCGAGCTGCGTGCCGATCTCAGCTCCTCCTGGGGCTCCACACCGAGGCGACGGACGAACCAGTTGGCGGAGCCGTTGAGCAGGCGAATGGGGTAGCGGGAGACGGCGGTGAACGTGCGCTGGAAGCGCTGCGTTGCCCGGGCCACCTCCATCGGCTTGGCGAGCGCCAGGTTCTTGGGGACCAGCTCACCGAAGATCATCGTGAGGAACGTGCCGAGCACGAGTCCGAATCCCACGGCGATCGGCGCCACCGCCCCCTGGGGCACTCCGGAGCTCTCCAGGGGTCCCTCGATGAGGCCGGCAATCGCAGGTTCTGCCAGGAACCCGACGGCCAGGTTGGTGACCGTGATGCCGACCTGCGCGCCGGAGAGCTGGGTCGACAGGGTGCGCAGGGCGGCCTGGAGCCCGATCGCGCCGGCGTCGCCCGAGGCCGCGGCCGTCTCGACGCGGGCCCGGTCGACGGTGACGAAGGAGAACTCCGCGGCCACGAACACCCCACACGCGACGATCAGGAGCAGGGCGAGAGCCAGGAGGAGCAGGGCGGTCATGGGCGCTCTCCGCTGTGGGAGAGCGAACTACTTTGAGAGCCGTCCATCGGGGATGCTCAGGGTCCTTTTCGCTCAGGGCCGGTGAGCGCACCACTGTACCGGGATCCTCCGATCGGTTGATCTTGGGCCGAAGGGGCTGCGCCGGACGCCGGTCATCCCTATCTTGACGACGTGTCCCACTCACGCCGCGCGGTCCTCGGTCGCGCCGCCGCAGTCGGTGCGACCGTCGCTGCCGCGTCCGTCGGCCGGCCGGGGGCCGCCTCGGCCGACACGTCCTACGCCCCAGCTCACTTCCGTGGGGCGCCGCTGCTCTCGACGTCGGGTCGCCACCTCGTGGGCCGCTTCTCCTACGGCGTCACAGCGCGTCTCGCCACCGAGGTGCTCGCCGCCGGCGGCGCGAACCGCTGGCTGGAGAAGCAGCTGGCCGCGAACAGGATCAGCGACCCTGCCGCGGATGCGCTCCTCGGGTGGTACCCCAGCCTGTCCCGCGGTCCCCAGGAGCTGTGGCAGCGCCAGATCCAGGAGATCGAGGGTGGCTGGGAGGTGATGGCCGACTACGCCCGTTGGGTGATGCTCCGGCGCATGCACACCAAGCGTCAGGTGCTCGAGACCATGACGGAGTTCTGGGAGAACCACTTCAACGTGCCGGTCTGGGGCGACGCGACCTTCACCTGGCGCACGTCGTACGGCGCCGCCATCCGCCGCCAGGCACTGGGACGCTTCGACGACCTGTTGCACGCCACCATCACGCACCCGGCGATGCTCATCTACCTCGACGGGGCCGTCTCGACCGCCGCGCACCCGAACGAGAACCTCGGACGAGAGCTCCTCGAGCTGCACACCGTCGGTCGGGGCAACTACACCGAGGACGACGTCAAGAACTCGGCGCGGATCCTGACCGGCTGGTCGGTCGACATGTGGGAGACGTGGGCGGCGAGCTACGAGACCCAGGACCACTGGCTCGGGCCCGTCCGCGTGATGGGGTTCTCCGACGCCAACACCGCCTCCGACGGACGCGCAGTGACCAGGCGCTACCTGTCCTACCTCGCCCACCATCCCGCGACGGCGCAGCGGATCGCGCGCAAGCTCGCGGTGAAGTTCGTCGGCGACAACCCCTCGCGCGCCCTGGTCGACAAGCTGGCGGGGGTGTACCTCGACAACGACACGGCGATCAAGCCGGTGCTGCGCGCGCTGGTGGCCACCACGGCGTTCGGAAGGGGCGTCGGCTCGAAGGTCCGCGACCCCGGTGAGGACGTCGTGGCGACCTACCGCGCCCTTGGCGTCCGGGTGCAGCGCCCGCCGGAGGGGGATGCCGCGGAGCCGTACGCCGCGACCGCGATGCTCTGGCAGGTCGCCAACCTGGGCACGTCGCCCTTCGCCTGGCCGCGGCCCGACGGTCAGCCGATCGACAACGACTCGTGGTCGTCCCCGTCCCGGCTGATCGCATCCATGGACGTCCACTACGGGATGAGCGGTGGTTGGTGGCCCAGCGTCGGGATCACCTACCGAGAGCCCATGGACTGGATGCCGAAGCCGTCCCTGCGCTTCAACGTGCTCGTCGACCACCTGTCCCAGCAACTGCTCCATCGCCGATCCACGGCGCAGCTCCTCGAGGCGTGCTGCCAGGCCGTCGACGTCACACCCACGGAGATGATCAACGCCGACCACGGCCTGGTCCGGTGGAGCTTCCCCCGACTGCTGACGACCTTCTTCGACTCACCCGCCCACCTGACCCGATGACGGACACGACACGGATGGGCCCCATCGACGCGCAGCCTTGTTGCGCCGAGTTCGCCGCGGTGTCGCGCCGGGGGCTGTTTGCGGGCGCGCTCGCGCTGGCCGGCACCAGCACGGTCATCGGCACCGCCGTGATCACCGCGTCCCCCGCCCGGGCCGCCTCGGCGGACTCAGTGCTCGTCGTCCTCTCGTTGCGCGGCGCCGCCGACGGTCTCTCCCTCGTCGTACCTCATGCCGACCCGGTCTACTACGAGGCGCGGCCGCACCTCGCGGTGCCCGCCTCCGCGCTGCTCGCGAAGGACGGGTTCTTCGGCCTCCATCCTCAGCTGGCTCCCCTCCTGCCCCTGTGGAACGCCGGGAAGCTCGCCGCTGTCCATGCCACCGGTCTGCCGGCACCGAACCGCTCACACTTCGCCGCGATGGAGGAGGTCGAGGATGCGAACCCCGGCTCGACCACCCGTCAGGGCTGGCTGAACCGGCTCATCGGCACCGACGCGAGCACCTCATCGCTGCAGGGCTTCAACCTGGGTCCGGGCGTCGTCCCGACCTCTCTGTACGGCGAGCAGCCAGTCATGTCGTCAGGCGACGTCGACTCGGTCGGCATCCCGGGCGACGACGAGTGGGACACCACGGGCGGCCGCAAGGCGTCCCTGCACACCCTCTGGGACGGCAACACCGGTCCGCTCGGCCGGGGCATGCGCTCGACGTTCGCCGCCACCGCTGACTTCTCCCCCGTGCAGCAGACGGCGGACCACGCCGCGACGTACCCCGGCTCGGACCTCGGCCGGGCGCTGGCCGGAGTCGCCCGCGTCGTCCGTGGAGACGTGGGCGTCGAGGTCGTCACCGTCGACCAGGGTGACTGGGACATGCACTCCGACCTGGGCACGCTCGAGTGGGGCCGGATGCTCAACAACGCCGGCGACCTCGCCGGTTCCATCGCCGCGTTCTTCGACGACCTCGGTGACCAGGCCGGCAAGGTCACCCTGGTCGCGCTCAGCGAGTTCGGGCGCCGCGTCGTCGAGAACGACAACTACGGTCTCGACCACGGGTACGGCAACGTCATGTTCGTCGCCGGTGCCGGCGTGAAGGGCGGCCAGTACTACGGCTCGTGGCCCGGGCTCTCCAACGACCTCGACGCGGACCTGATGGTCACGACCGACTATCGCAGCGTGCTCGCTGAGATCGTGGCGTCGCGCTTCGGAGCGTCGACGGCCGCGGTCTTCCCCGGCTTCCAGCGGGAGTCCGTCGGCGTCATGTTCGGCCAGTAGCCCCCAGCCGCTGCGACGTGTCGACAAGAACACGTTCTAGTGCGACAGTGACGCGCATCCGTAGAGCTTGAGGAGTGATCAACGTGGCGCTGCGCGTCATCCAATGGGCCACTGGTGGCGTGGGCCGGGCCGCCATCGAAGGCATCCTGCTGCACCCCGAGCTCGAGCTGGTGGGCTGTTGGGTCCACTCGGACGCCAAGAACGGGAAGGACGTCGGGGAGATTCTCGGCACGGACGCGATCGGGGTGGTCGCGACCAGCAGCAAGGACGAGATCCTGGCGATGGAGGCTGACTGCGTCGTCTACTCCCCCATGATCCCTGACCGCAACGAGGTCGCGGACATCCTGCGCTCCGGCAAGAACGTCGTGACCCCCGTGGGCTGGTTCTACCCCACGGAGCGAGACGGCGCGCCGCTCGCGGCCGCCTGCGCGGAGTCGGGCACCACGCTGCACGGCACCGGCATCAACCCCGGCGGCATCACTGAGCTGCACCCCCTGATGTTCTCGGCCCTCTCGTCGGCCGTGACGTACGTGCGGGGCGAGGAGTTCTCCGACATCCGCACCTACAACGCACCCGACGTCGTCCGGCACATCATGATGTTCGGCGGCAAGCCCGAGGATGCCATGGACGGTCCGATGATGGGGCTGCTCTCCGGCGGCTTCATCCAGTCGGCCCGCATGTGCCTGGATGCGCTGGGCTTCTCCAAGGAGGCCGAGGTCCGACCCCGACAGGAGGTCGCAGTCGCGACCGCTCCCATCGACACCCCGATCGGGGTCATCGAGCCCGGTCTGGTCGCGGGGCAACGCTTCATCTGGGAGGGGTTCGTCGGCGAGCAGGTCGTTGTGCACATTGCCGTGAACTGGCTGATGGGCGAGGAGAACCTGGAACCGGCCTGGACGTTCGGCCCGGAGGGCGAGCGCTTCGAGGTCGAGATCAAGGGCGACCCGAACGCGTTCGTCACCATCAAGGGCTGGCAGCCCGAGACGGTCGAGGAGGGCCTGGTCCGCAACCCCGGCGTCGTCGCCACGGCCATGCATTGCGTCAACTCGATCCCGTACGTCGTCGCCGCCGACCCCGGCATCAAGACCTACCTGGACCTGCCGCTCATCGCCGGGCGCGCGCACCCCGACCTGGCCTGAGGACTCGCTCAGAAACCCGGAAAGACCGTTCTCAGCACGTCCAGAGCGTCGTCGGGCGCGGCGACGGTGTCCGGCGTGTGCCGGTCGTCGAGCCGGCCGTACACGAGGCGCACGAACGCCTCCGCCGGCATCGTGAGAGTGGTCGCGTCGGCCGGCGCGACCTCCAGCAGGGCGCCCGCCCCACCGTCGACCACGAAGGACCGTTCGGGTGCGGTGGTCTTGATGGCGAAAACTCCCGCGCCGTCCACGGGCGCCGCCGCCCGACCGGCAGTGAGGGAGACGGTGTCGACGAGCAGGGCCACCTCGTCGGCTGGGACCTCCGCTGTCGGATCGGCCATCACTGCCACGTCCCAGGTGTGCAGCGCGTGCTCGCCCAGACGCATGGCCGCCAGACCGCCCAGATCGGCCTGGATGCCGAAGAGGTCAAGAGAGAATCGGTCCTGCTCGTCCGCGGACAGGGACTCCACGCGACGTACGAAGGACTCGTTGGCGGAGATGCTGCTGGCGACCTGCTCCTGTGGCGGCATCGCGTTCCAGCGGTCCCAGATCGGTGGGAAGGAGTCGCCACCGGGCGCACCGGCACCGGCCAGGCCGGCGTCGAGGAAGAGGTCGAAGATCTCCGCCTGACTGCCGAGGTGGGAGGCGACGTCGGCGATGGTCCAGTCGTCGTCGTACGACGGGCCGGTGACCTCGTCGGACGACAGGAGCCCCAGCAGGCCGCTCAGCCGGTCGTGTGAGCGCCGCAGTGCCTGGATCCACTCGGTGTTCTCGGGCATGTGTCTCCTCGACGTCAGGGAGCGGGGCGCCCCGGACAGACGCTACCCAGCCGGTCGGCAGGTCAGGTCGAGCGGCAGGTCGAGCGTGTGATCGCCGTGCTGGGCCTTGGTGGCCAGGTAGCGCGCGTTGGCCGCGGTGAGGTGCAGCCGGGTCGGCACCCGCTCGATCACGATCACGCCGAGCCGGGCGAGCTGCGCGGCCTTGTCCGGGTTGTTGCTCAGCAGCGCCACGCCCCCCGACAGGCCCAGGGCGAGGATCATCTGCGCCGCGGCGGTGTAGTCGCGCTCGTCCTCCGCGTGCCCCAACGCCAGGTTGGCCTCGTAGGTGTCGAGCCCGGCGTCCTGGAGCAGGTAGGCGTCGAGCTTGCGGTAGAGGCCGATGCCGCGGCCCTCCTGGCGCAGGTACAGCAGAACTCCTCCGGCGGCATCGATGCGCTCGACCGACTCACGCAGCTGGGCCCCGCAGTCACAACGCTCGCTGCCGAAGACGTCACCCGTGAGGCACTCGCTGTGCAGCCGCACGAGTGGCGGCGCGCCCAGCCGTGCCTCCCCGAAGACGAGGGCCAGGTGTTCTCGACCGTCGACGAGTCCCGCGAACGTGCACACCCGCGCGGTCGCGGCGTACCCGTCGGCAAAGCGCAACGGCAACGCCACCTCGGTGCGGATCGTCGCGGCGGACGGCAACAGCGGCATCGGGTCTCCTGCTCTCAGTTCATGCGGAATCGGTTGGAGAGCGCATACCGCAGCAGCACCACGTCGTCGAGGGCGCGCACCTCGGCGAGGGTCGCGCGGCGGTCGGGGTTCCACGGGAAGTGACCATCGCCCACGAAGCGCCGGGCCCTGGAGTTCCCCACGAAGAACGGCGCGACGACCAGGTGCAGCTCGTCGGCGAGGTCGGCGGTGAGGAACTGGGTGTGCACCGTCCCGCCGCCCTCGACCATCAGCCGCCGCACTCCTCGGGCGTACAGGTCCTGGCTCATCCGGCGCAGGTCCACCGGATGACCGCCGTCCACGACGGTGGCGACGGAGCCGAGACGATGGCAGGCCTCGGGCAGGCCCGGGCTTGCGCAGTAGACCAGCTTCTCGCAGTCACCCGTTGCGAAGAAGTTGGCACACGCATCGAGCTGGGCGCTCCTGGTGATCGTCACCTTGATCGGTGAGGGTCGCTTCCCCCGGGCGGCGCGCTGCTGCCGGCGCGACTCCGCCCGCACGAGGAGTCGGGGGTTGTCGTTGCGGACCGTTGCCGCCCCGACCAGGATCGCATCGCACTCGGCCCGCACGGCGTCCACGCGGTCCAGGTCGGCGTCGTTGGAGAGCAGCAGCCGTTGTTCCGACGCGCCGTCGAGGTAGCCGTCGATCGACATGCTGCAGCTCAGCAGGGTGTAGGGACGTTCAGCCATGGGCGGCACCTTCCCGGGCTGCGGTTGGCGACCACCGCGTCGTCGCGACCTGTGCGGCACGGGCGGGGTCTCGGCGCAGCCACCCGACGACCAGGACCGCGGCTCCCGGGAGGCTGGCCACGAGCACGAGGACGCCGAACACGACCGCGGCTGCCACGCCCTGGGCGGCGCCCAGCCCGGCTGCACCGAACGCCCAGGCAGCGACGCCCTCCCGGGGGCCCCACCCGGCGATGTTGGTCGGCACTCCCATCGCCAGGAGCACGAGAAGTGCCAGTGGGGTGAGCTCCAGAAGCGACGCAGTCGAGCCGGCAGTCCGCGCCGCGATCAGGAAGGTGGCGGTGTGGCCGACCACGGCCAGTGCGGAGGCAAGCACGATGCCGGGCCAGGCCCGGTAGGCGAGCAGTCCGTCTCGCAGGTCGCCCGCGGCGCCTCGCGCGGTTCGCGCCCACAGGGACTGCCCGCCACGAGGCAGGGACCGAACGAGGAGCACGACGCCGAGGCCGCCCACAACGACCGCCCCGGCGATGGCCGGCATGGCCGAGTGCACCGGCGACGGCAGCATCAGCAGCACGGCCATCGCCAGCACGACCTGGACGACCTGTCCCGCGCAGCGCTCCCAGGCAACGGCCCGCAGTCCGAGCCCGACGTCGCCCACGTCACGGCCATGACGTACGGCGCGGTGCACGTCGCCGAGCACGCCGCCGGGCAGTGTCGTGTTGAGGAACTGCGACCGGTAGTACGCCGCGAACGCCACGCGCAGGGGCACCGCAACGCCCAGGCCTCGCGCGACCAGGCTCCATCGCCACGCGCAGCACCACGTCGTGAGCACCGCGATCCCGGCAGCGGCCACCAGCGACCAGCCGTCCACGGTGCGGGCCCCGGCGAGGAACGGGCCGGCGCCCACCCGCCACACCAGCACGGCAAGGATCGATGCGCCGCCCAGCAGCCGCGCGCTCCCCCACCAGGTGCGGTTCATGCCGCCACCGCGGCCAGCACCTGGGAGATCCGGTCGGAAGTGGCCGACCACGGGGAGAGCATCCGGCGGCGGTCCCGGGCAGCCTGGCGGAGCCGATCGCGTGAGTGGGGGTCGCCGAGCCAGAAGCGCACGGCCGCTGCGAGGGCCGCCGGGTCGTCGCGGGGCACCAGCAGCCCGGGAGGCCGGCCATCCGACGCACGCCCCAGCGCCTCGGACACTCCCCCGACGGCCGTCGTGACGACCGGAACGCCCCGCGCGAGCGCCTCCGTGACGACCATGCCGTACGTCTCACCGCGCGATGCCAGCACGAGCAGGTCGGCTGCGGCGTACGCACCGGCGAGGTCGGCGCCGGTCAGCGGGCCGGTGAACCGGACCCGGTCCTCGACGGCCCCGGCCCTTGACTGGCTGCCGAGGCTGGCGACAAAGCCTGGATCGCGGTCCAGGGAACCCACACAGACGCAGCGCCATGGCAGGTCCCGGATCATGGCCAGCGCCGCGATCAGGACGTCGTGTCCCTTGCCTCGCGTCACCGCTCCGACGCAGATCAGCTGCCCGCCGTCCGCCGTACCCCGCGCCAGAGCGGCGGCATCGACTCCGGGTTCGGCCACGTGCACCCGCCGGGGGACCAGCGGGTACCGATCGAGCAACCACGTCCTCGTCCAGGTGCTGGTCGTGACGATGGCGGCGACCGCCGAAAGTGCCGCGCCCTCCCGGCTGCCGGTGACCCCATCCCCCGCCCGGTCGCCGAGCGGCATGTGCACGAGCACCGCCAGCCGGAGCCGGCGCGCCTCGGGCACGAGCACCTCCGGGGCCGCCGAGGCGATCAGGCCGTCGATCAGCACGACGGCCCCCTCGGGGACGTGGTCGAACGCGCTCGCCAGTGCGTCGAGAGCAACCCCGTCCGGCTGCGGCCAGGTGCCCGGCACGGCGCGCTCGTGCACGGTCCACCCGGTCGCGGCGAGCTCGGAACAGACGCGCCGGTCGTAGAGGTTGCCCCCGCTGGGCCGGGCAGGGTCATCGATGCCGTCCGGCACCACGACGTAGACGGTGCTGGGCGTGGTCATGGCGCCCGCTCGTAGCTCGCCCAGGCGACGTGCGACTCGTGCAGGGTCACCGCAATTGCGGACACGTCCCGAGCGCCGTCGCCGAGGGCACCGGCGAGCAGCCGATCGGCAAGCCGGTCGGCGACCACCTTGGCCAGCCACTCGGTCGACGTGTTGACGTCGGCGAACGCGGCTTCGTCGTCGAGATTGCGATAGGTGAGCTCCCCGACGACGGCGCGCAGCGCCTCGGTGGCGCGCCCGATGTCGACCACGATGTTGTCGGCGTCGAGCGCGTCCCTGCGGAAGGTCGCGTCGATGACGTACGTCGCACCGTGCAGCCGCTGTGCGGGTCCGAACACCTCGCCTCGGAAGCTGTGCGCGATCATCATGTGGTCGCGGACGGTCACGCTGAACATCGAATTCACCCTTCGCCGTAGGAGACGGTGTGGCAGAGCGCCGGCAGGCTGCCGCCCGCCAGCCGGGCCATCACGTCCGGAAGCTCGTCGAACGGGGAGGTTCCGGTGATCAGCGCGTCGTACGCGGGGTCGCGCAGCAGGTCCAGCGCGAGTGCCAGCCTGTCGGCAGGCGAGCGACGTCCCCGGCGCGCAGCCGCCACCGTGCCCACCTGGCTCGCCCGGATGGACAGCCGCCCCGAGTGGAAGGCACCGCCCAGCGCGAGCTGGACCTGGCCATCGCCGTACCAGCTGAGATCGATGACGGCGCCCTCGGCGACCAGCAGGTCCAGCGACCGCTGGAGCCCGGCGGACGTCGCGCTGGTGTGCACGACGAGGTCCTGGCCGTCCGCGGCGGCGCCCGGTAGGGCGAACTCGACGCCGAGGGCAGCCGCGACATCGGCACGGCAGGCATCGACGTCGACGAGCGTGACGCGGACCCCGGGGAACCGGGCCAGCAGGCGGGCGACGCAGCAGCCGACCATTCCCGCTCCGACGACCGTGACCCGGTCGCCCACGAGTGGCGCAGCGTCCCAGAGCGCGTTGACCGCCGTCTCCACGGTTCCCGCGAGGACCGCCCGCTCCGGCGGCACGCCTTCCGGCACGACGACCACGGCCCGGGCTGGCACGACGTACGCGGTCTGGTGCGGGTAGAGGCAGAAGACGGTGCGACCGCGCAGCTCCGGGGGGCCCCGTTCGGCGACACCGACGCTGAGGTAGCCGTACTTGAGGGGCCCCGGGAAGTGGCCCTCCTGG
>JAOPXM010000003.1 GCA_025965125.1 Nocardioides sp. | reverse complement strand
AACGTGTCGAGCCGGTGCAGCAGCGGCCCGAGGAACATGATGATCGAGCGAGTGCGGCGGGCGGCTTCCTCGTTGATGTGACCGAGGTCGAGCTCCTTGGGCGGGATGATCTCGAGGTCGTTGTCGGAGTTGAGCCACCGCGTCTGGACGCCGACGCTGTTGAGCACCTCGAGCAGGCGGTTGACCTCCTCGATCCGGGCCACCTTGCGCAGGGTGGTGCGGCCCCGGTTCAGCAACGACGCGCAGAGCAGCGCCACGCCGGCGTTCTTCGAGGTCTTCACGTCGATGCTGCCGGAGAGCGTGGTCGGACCGGTCACTCGCAGGTGCGTGGGCCCGCCGCCGAGGGCCACGATCTCGGAGTCCAGTGCGGCGCCGATGCGCGCCAGCATCTCGAGCGAGAGGTTCTGGTGGCCCTTCTCGATCCGGTTGATCGCACTCTGGCTGGTCGCCAGCAGGTCGGCCAGCTGGTGCTGGGTCAGTCCCCGATGCTTGCGGGCGTCGCGGATGAGGTTCCCGATACGTCCCTTGTAGTCAGTGCTCATGAAGATCACGGTAACTCACATGTGAGATATTGCAACAAAGCCCCGCGGGCGGGTCTTCGCACGGTGGAACACCCGCCGGCCCGGGGGAGGGGGAGCGGTTTCCACCGGGTGCAAGGATGCCTGACATGCGCGCCACCACGATCCACGCTCCTGGAGACATCCGCGTCGAAGACGTGCCTGACCCCACCATCGGGGTTCCCACGGACGCGATCGTGAAGGTCGTCGCGGGCTGCGTCTGCGGCTCGGACCTGTGGCCGTATCGCGGCGAGAACCCGGTCAAGGCGGGGAGCACGATCGGCCACGAGTGCGTCGGTGTGGTCGAGGAGGTCGGCTCGGACGTGTCGTCCTTCGCACCCGGCGACTTCGTCATCGTGCCGTTCTGCCACTGCGACAACACCTGCCCGCACTGCGCGGCGGGGGTGCAGTCCGCCTGTGTCAACTCGAACATGACCCAGAGCGGGCAGGCGGAGTACGCGCTCGTCACCCAGGCCGAGGGAAGTCTCGTCAAGACCGACGGTGCGCCGGACACCGCCCTGATCCCGTCCCTCCTGACGCTCTCCGACGTGCTGCCGACGGGATGGCACGCCGCCGTTGCCGCCGGGGTGCGGAGGGGAGGCACGGTGGTCGTGGTGGGCGACGGCGCCGTGGGGCTGTGCGGGGTTCTGGCGGCCGCGACGATGGGCGCCGAGAAGATCATCGCGATGTCGCGCCACGAGCCGCGGCAGAAGATCGCGACGGAGTTCGGTGCCACCCACATCGTCGCCGAGCGCGGGACGGCCGCCGCCGCCGCGGTCAAGGAGATCACCTCCGGCGTGGGCGCCGACGCCGTGCTCGAGTGTGTGGGCACCGGCGACGCGATGGGTACGGCGTTCGCCGTCGCCCGACCGGGTGCGACGGTGGGGTTCGTCGGCGTACCGCACGGCGTGGAGCTGCCGATCCGTCGCATGTTCCAGAAGAACATCGGCCTGGCGGGCGGCATCGCACCTGTCCGGCGCTACCTGCCGGAGCTCCTCGGGCTGGTCCTGTCCGGACAGATCAACCCGGGCATCGTCTTCGACTCGACGCTGCCGCTGGACGAGGTGGCCGAGGGCTACCGGGCCATGGACGAACGTCGCTCGATCAAGGTCATGATCGAGCCGTGATCGAGGCGCTGCGATGACACGGCTGCGGCTCGGTCCTCTGCTGCGCCATGTCGACGACACCACCGCGACCATCTGGGTGGAGACGGAGTCCGCGGCCACGGTCTCGGTCGTCGCGGGGGAGCGATCCGGGTCAGCACGCACGTTCTCGGCGCACGGGCACCACTACGCCCTTGTCGGTGTGGAGGGGTTCCGCCCCGGCACCAGCACGTCGTACACCGTCCACGTCGACGGCGAGCAGGTCTGGCCCGAGACCGAGCCCGAACACGCGGCCTTCGGACCGTCGGTGATCGCCACCCTGGAGCCCGGTCGGCCGTTGCGGATGGCGTTCGGATCCTGCCGCGTGAGCATCTCCCACGACGAGCAGGGCATTGCCGAGCACGGTGTCGACGCGCTGCGCGCCTATGCCCTCCGACTCGCCGGCGTCACGCCGGAGGACGAGAAGTCACAGCCCGACTCGCGCCGTCCGGACCTGGTGCTCTTCCTCGGTGACCAGGTCTACGCCGACGAGACCAGCCCGAGGATGAAGGATTTCATCGAGCAGCGGCGCGACCCGCAGGAGGCCCCGTGGTACGAGCTGAAGGACTTCGAGGAGTACGCACACCTCTACCGGCTCGCCTGGAGCGATCCGGCCAACCGCTGGCTGCTGTCGACGCTGCCCAGCGCGATGATCTTCGACGACCACGACATCCGCGACGACTGGAACACCAGCGTCGACTGGCGCCGCAAGATGGAAGCCACCTCCTGGTGGCACGACCGGGTCGTCGGCGGCCTGGGCGCCTACTGGGTCTACCAGCACCTGGGCAACCTCGCTCCGGCAGATCTGGCCGAGGACCCGCTGTGGCAGCACATCTCGTCGTACGACGGTGATGCCGAGCTGGACATCACCACCGAGCTCGACAACCTTGCGGACGCCGCCGACCAGCACCCGGACAGCTACCGGTGGAGCTACGCCCGCGAGTTCGACACGCAGGCGCGGCTCGTGGTCGTGGACTCCCGCGCGGCCCGTGTCCTGCAGCCGGATCGTCGTTCCATCCTCGACGAGGCCGAGATGGAGTGGCTCGACGACCGGATGCGCGGCGACGTCGACCACCTGATCGTGGGCACGTCGCTGCCGTTCCTGATGGCGCCCGCACTGCATCACGTCGAGGCGTTCGGGGAGGCACTGGCCGAGGGCGCGTGGGGCCGCCAGCTGGGGAAGTTGGGCGAGCGACTGCGCCGGGTGGCCGACCTGGAGCACTGGGCCGCGTTCGAGGAGGGCTTCGTCCGGCTGGCCACGATGACGACCGAGGTGGCGGCGGGGGAGCGCGGGCGTGCCCCGGGCACTGTGACGTTCCTGTCCGGCGACGTCCACCACAGCTACGTGGCAGAGGCCTGGCCCGACCCGGCGTCGGGAAAGCAGCTGTCGAGCGCGGTGGTCCAGGCCGTGTGCTCACCGATCCGCAACCCGCTGCCCTCGGTGATGCGGACCTTCGTGCACATGGCCGCGCTCGGGGCCGCGAGGCCGACGGGCAGGCTGCTGGGTGGCAAGGTGCCTCGTTCACCGCTGCGGTGGCGGCTCACCAAGGGGCCCTGGTACGACAACAACCTCGCTGTGCTCGAGCTGCGCGGGTCCGGGATGCGGCTGTGGTGGTCACGCGGGGATGTCACCGGGCGGCCACCGGACCTGCCCACCCTGCAGCTCGTGGCCAGCGCCGACGTCGGCGGCTGAGCGAGCTCAGGCGGCCTGACCGGGCAGCACCACGGGCTGGCAGTCGCAGGTGTCGTCACACGCAAGGAAGGTGTGGACGCCATGTCCGCAGCGCGGGCACGGCAGGTCGTGCGACAGGTGCACGGTGTTCGTCTGGACGGTGTCCCACATGGCTGGTGCCTCCTCTCGTGGACCTACGGAATCGTTCCCTGTGCAGGAGGAGCCGAAGCCGAGGCTGCTGATACCTGTGCAGACCGGATCAGTGGCGCCGAGTCATCGAGGTGACCCGGCTGGCCGGTCGAGAGGGTCAGACCAGCAGGAGGCCGCGAACAGCGGCCCGCTCACACTCACAGGTGTCGGAGCAGGCCAGGAAGGTGTGCATCGCGTGCCCGCAGCTCGGGCACGGCATGTCGTGCGACAGCTGGTGGTTGCTGGTCTGGGCGGTGTCCCACATGGCGTTCTCCTTCCTGGTGATCACGACGTTAGGTGCGAGTTCCTGAAGAAGTGGTGAAACGCGCCGCAAGTAGCCCCTTCGGACCATGAGATCTACCTGTTCGTGCCTCCCGGGTGTCGACGCGGGCTGCCCGATCGGGCGGGCCCGGTGAGCCGCTCACGACCCCCCGACCTGGGTCCTCCGGCGACGAGGCACGGTGCGACGTGGCACGATCTCGCAGGTGACCAGCAGTCCCGCCGAGGTGCAGCACCTGCGCGACCTCGCGCGCTTGCGCCGCGTTCGCGACCGCATCGACCGGGAGTACGCACAGCCGCTGGACGTCGAGGCACTTGCCCGCGACGTGCACATGTCGGCCGGGCACCTGAGCCGCGAGTTCCGGCTCGCCTACGGTGAGCCGCCGTACACGTATCTGATGACGCGGCGCATCGAGCGCGCGATGGCGCTGCTGCGTCGTGGCGACCTCAGCGTCACCGACGTCTGCTTCGCGGTCGGCTGTTCGTCGCTGGGCACCTTCAGCACCCGTTTCACCGAGCTGGTCGGTGTGCCACCCAGCACCTATCGGCGCCAGACAGCTCGCGTGACTGCGGGGATGCCGTCGTGCGTGGCGAAACAGGTCACCAGACCGATCAGGAATCGAGAAGCGCCGGTCACCGAGCCGCACCTAGCCTGACCGACATGGACATCACCATTCACAACGCCTTTCTCCCGCACAACGATGCAGACGCCGCCTTGAGCTTCTATCGCGACACCCTCGGCTTCCAGGTGCGCAACGACGTCGGCTACAACGGGATGCGCTGGCTCACGGTCGGACATCCCGACCAGCCCGGCACGTCCCTCGTCCTGACCCCGCCGGCCGCCGACCCTGGCGTCACCGACGACGAGCGCCGCACCGTCATCGAGATGATGGCCAAGGGGACCTACGCAATCCTCACCCTGGCCACTCCCGACCTCGACAGCACCTTCGCCGAGCTGGTGGCGAGCGGCACGGAGATCGTCCAGGAGCCGATCGAGCAGCCGTACGGCGTTCGCGACTGCGCCGTCCGCGACCCCGCAGGCAACCTGATCCGCATCAACGAGGTCAGCTGAAGTGGCCGCTCTCTCATCGAACGCGCAGAACAGGAACCCGGAATCATGAAGACGATGACCTGCAAGCAACTGGGTGGAGCCTGCGATCTTGCGCTCCATGGAGCTACCGCTGACGAGGTGATCAAGGCGCAGGACCGGCACCTCAGAGAGGCGGTCGCAGCGGGTGACGCGACGCACGAGGAGGCCCTGAGGGAGATGAAGGGTCGGTGGAAGCACCCCCTCAAGGGAATGGGTTGGTACAAGGACACCAAGCGGCAGTTCGCGGAACTTCCCGACGCCTGATCGAACGGACGAAGGAGATTGCTGGACGGATGGGCCCGAGGACCACGACGCAGGCGCTGCACGAGGCTGACACCCACGACCTGATCCGCGTGCACGGCGCGCGCGTGAACAACCTCAGGGACGTCAGCATCGAGATCCCGAAGCGCCGGCTGACGGTGTTCACCGGCGTGTCCGGCTCCGGCAAGAGCTCGCTCGTTTTCGGCACGATCGCCGCGGAGTCGCAGCGGTTGATCAACGAGACGTACAGCTCGTTCGTGCAGGGCTTCATGCCGACGCTGGCCCGTCCCGAGGTCGACGTGCTGGACGGGCTGACGACCGCGATCATCGTCGACCAGGAACGACTGGGAGCCGACCCACGCTCCACCGTCGGGACCGCTACCGACGCCAACGCGATGCTGCGCATCCTCTTCAGCCGTCTCGGGAATCCGCACATCGGCTCACCTCAGGCGTTCTCCTTCAACGTCGCCTCGATCAGTGGCGCCGGCGCGGTCACGATCGAGCGCGCCGGGCGCACCACCAAGGAGAGGCGGAGCTTCAGCATTCTCGGCGGCATGTGCCCGCGCTGCGAGGGCCGGGGCGCCGTCAACGACATCGACCTCACCCAGCTGTACGACGACAGCCGGTCGCTCAACGAGGGCGCCCTCACGATCCCCGGCTACAGCATGGACGGCTGGTACGGCCGAATCTTCACCGGTTGTGGCTACTTCGACCCGGACAAGCCCATCAAGAAGTTCACCAGGAAGGAGCTCGACGACCTCCTGTACAAGGAGCCGACCAAGATCAAGGTCGAGGGCATCAACCTCACCTACGAGGGGGTGATTCCCAAGATCCAGAAGTCGATGCTGTCAAAGGACGTCGACTCGCTGCAGCCGCACATCCGAGCCTTCGTCGAACGAGCGGTCACCTTCTCCATCTGTCCCGCGTGCGACGGCACCCGGCTCAGCAAGGAGGCCAGGTCCTCGAAGATCAAGGGGATCAACATCGCCCAGGCGTGCGCCATGCAGATCAGCGACCTGGCCGAGTGGGTGCGCGGCCAGGACGAGGCGTCGGTGGCGCCGCTCCTGACGTCGTTGCAGCACACCCTCGAGTCGTTCGTGGAGATCGGCCTCGGCTATCTCAGCCTCGACCGCCCGTCGGGCACGCTCTCGGGCGGCGAGGGACAGCGCACCAAGATGATCCGACACCTCGGGTCGTCGCTCACCGACGTCACCTACGTCTTCGACGAGCCCACGATCGGGCTGCACCCCCACGACATCGAGCGGATGAACCACCTGCTGCTCCAGCTGCGGGACAAGGGCAACACCCTGCTGGTCGTGGAGCACAAGCCCGAGACGATCGCGATCGCCGACCACGTCGTCGACCTCGGCCCGAAGGCCGGCAGCGAGGGCGGCGAGGTCGTCTACGAGGGCACGGTCGCGGGGCTGCGGGGGAGCGACACCATCACGGGCCGCCACCTCGACGACCGGGCCGCCCTCAAGCGGGAACTACGGACGCCGACCGGTGCCCTGGAGATCCGGGGGGCCGACACCCACAACCTCCGGGACGTCGACGTCGACATCCCGCTGGGCATCCTCGTCGTCGTCACCGGGGTGGCTGGCTCGGGCAAGAGCTCGCTGATCCACGGCTCCGTGTCCGGCCTCGACGGGGTGGTGGTGATCGACCAGACCGCGATCCGCGGCTCTCGACGGAGCAACCCGGCGACGTACACCGGCCTGCTCGACCCGATCCGCAAGGCGTTCGCGAAGGAGAACGGGGTCAAGCCGGCGCTGTTCAGCGCCAACTCCGAGGGCGCCTGCCCGAACTGCAACGGCGCCGGCGTCACCTTCACCGACCTCGCGATCATGGCGGGTGTCGCCGCACCCTGCGAGGTGTGCGAGGGAAAGCGGTTCCAGGCAGAGGTGCTGGACCACAAGCTCGGGGGCAAGGACATCAGCGAGGTGCTGGCGATGCCCGTCGCGGAGGCGCTGGAGTTCTTCGGCGCCGGCGAGGCGAGCACGCCGGCCGCGCACAAGGTCCTCGAGCGGCTCGACGACGTCGGGCTCGGCTATCTCACCCTCGGCCAGCCACTCACGACGCTGTCGGGCGGCGAGCGGCAGCGGATCAAGCTGGCAACCCACCTGGGCGAGAAGGGCGACGTCTACGTCCTCGACGAGCCGACCACCGGCCTCCACCTCGCCGACGTCCAGCATCTGCTGGGGCTGCTCGACCGGCTCGTCGACTCGGGAAAGTCTCTCATCGTCATCGCGCACCACCAGGCGGTGATGGCGAACTCCGACTGGATCATCGACCTGGGCCCGGGTGCCGGGCACGACGGCGGCCGGATCGTCTTCGAGGGGACGCCCGCCGACCTCGTCGCGGGCCGTTCCACTCTCACCGGCGAGCACCTCGCGGCCTACGTCGCCACGTGAGCGAGGGCCGGCCCGAACACCGTCCACGGGCCCCGATCCGCTCCTGCTCGCAGGAGATGGTCGATGTCGGTGCGTCCGGGCATGATCACAACATCGGAGTTTGACCAATGAGATCGGGGAAGTCATGGGTTCAACAGATGCTGTGGTGGTCTACGGCGGGACGGGCCAGACCGGCCGATTCATCGTCGCCCAGCTGCTCCAGCGAGAGCTTCACCAGACGAGTCCTGGAGCGACCCGATGAGCCGCCACATCCAGGTCACCTTCGACGCCCACGACCCGCGGGCGCTGTCCTCCTTCTGGCGTGACGCGCTCGGCTACGTCCACCCGGGCCCACCGGGCGTCGACCTGCCCGAGGGGGCCGACCCGCTGGCCGCCTGGGACGACTTCCTCACCCGTGCGGGCGTGCCTGAGGACGAGCACAACTCGAGATCGGCCATCGAGGACCCGGACGGGCATGGCCCACGGGTGTTCTTCCAGCAGGTGCCGGAGGACAAGGTCGCCAAGAACCGCGTCCACCTCGACGTCCGGGCGGCTCCGGGACTGGAGGGAGAGCAGCGGATGGCGGCGCTGGAGGCCGAGTCGGCCCGGCTCGTCGCCCTGGGAGCGACCCAGGTCCGACTGTTCGCGCCCGAGCCGCCGATGAGCGCCGGCTTCATCGTGATGACCGACCCCGAGGGAAACGAGTTCTGCCTCGACTGACACAGACTGGCACCGGCCCGTCTCCACATCGACGATCAGCGCCTCACGCATCGCCGATAACTGACATTATGTCAACATACGCATTCCTGGACCCCTCAAACACCGCGTCTACCCCCGCCCCCGGAACTGGGGCTGATCCGCGCACAGAGCAGTGGCGGTCAGTGCCAGTTGCTGATCTTGACGTCGTGGGGTTCCGGGGCGCCGGAGCCTGTCTCGAGGAGCTGCTTGAGGCTCAGCAGGAAGACACCCCACTTGGTGCTGCAGTGGTGCATGAACTCCACCGGCTCCTTCCACCCCTGGTGCTTGAACAGGATGATCGTGTAGTCGCCCTCCTGCTTGAGCTCCCAGCTCACCTCGGTGCCGATCCACTCCTCGGGGCCGTCAACCACCTCCCAGAGCACGCGCTCGGCCGGATGGAGCTCGACGACCTTGATGTCGAAGCCGCCGGGGGCAAAGCGGAACTCGAGCACTCCGCCGACCTCGGTCTGTCCCTTAGTGTCCTCCGCCCACCAGCCGGAAAGACCCTCGAGCGTGGTCAATGCCTCGTAGACATCGTCCAAGGACGACGACTCGACACCGACTCTGTGCAGGATGTCCACCATTTCGGTCCCTCTTCTCGTTCGCTTCGTTGACTGACTCAGCTGGTTTCGCTGCTGTCCTTGCTGCGTTGGATGGCCTCGGCGATCCGCTTGATGCGCTGCAGTCGGGCGTCCCAGGTCGCCCCGACCGTGGAGAGCTGGGCGACCGCGCGGGCGAGCTGCGCGTCGTCGACCCGGTAGCGCCGCTCCCGCCCGGCCGGGGTGACGTGGACCAGGCCGACCCGGTCCAGCACCCCGAGATGCTTCGCGACGGCCTGCCGCGTCACGGGGAGGTGTTCGCTCAGGGTGGTGGCCGTTCCACCCCCGTCGACCAGGAGCAGGTCGAGCATCCGTCGCCGAGTCGGGTCCCCGATCGCCGACCAGAGGTCGTCGTCGACCATCACGGTCACGGCGCGGACACCAGCCGCGTGACGTACTCGCCGAGCCGCGGAATGAAGAGGTTCCACCCCGCGCTGTGCTCCTGGTAGGCCTCCTCGAGCACGGCAGCCCCCCAGCCCATCTCACGAAACCCGGTCTCGGTCATCCGGACCGTGGTCCCTGCGCCGGAAGGGACGAGCTCGAAGGTCACCAGCAGTGAGTTGCCGGGAGCCGCCACCTCGTCGTGCGCGTGGATCCAGCGGAACGAGAACAACCGGGGTGGCTCCACGTCCACCACAGTCAGGGGGACGACCGTCCCCGCTCCCCTGTCTCCGAAGACGAGCTCACCGACGGCACCGGGTGAAGCCTCGAGCTCGGCATCGTCGGGCCACCACTCCCGGAGATGTTGAGGGCTGCTGACGACCTCGAACACCACCTCGGGCGAGGCGTCGACGTGGATCTCGCGCTCAATTGTCCCGAACTCCATGGGCTTCCCTCTTTCTGCAACGTTTGGTTGCACAGGAGGCTATACCCGCGGCCAGAGATACGCAACCATACGTTGCATCTCGGGGGTCGGGCGGTCCTTCCGGACCCGGCTGGTGCCGATCAGGCCGGCGTGCTCACAGCTCCTTGAGCCGCGGCAGCACCCGCTCGCACACGTCCGTGGTCCACGCGACCGGGTCGTCGCCGCCGGGCATCGTCGTCACCAGGGAGATGCCGAGCTCG
>JAOPXM010000027.1 GCA_025965125.1 Nocardioides sp. | reverse complement strand
TGCCGGAGATCCTGCACTGTCTGGTCGCGGGTCGACTCAGATGTCGTAATAGAGCTCGAACTCGTGCGGGTGCGGGCGCATCTGCACGGGGAGGATCTCCATGGTGCGCTTGAAGTCGACCCAGGTCTCGATCAGGTCCGAGGTGAAGACGTTGCCGGCGGTGAGGAACTCGTGGTCGGCCTCGAGGGAGTCGAGGACCGCGTTGAGCGAGGTCGGCACCTGCGCGATGTCGGCCATCTCGTCCGGCGGCAGCTCGTAGATGTCCTTGTCGATCGGGGCGGGCGGCTCGATCTTGTTCTTGATGCCGTCGAGGCCGGCGAGGAGCAGCGCCGAGAAGGCGAGGTAGGGGTTCGACGACGGGTCGGGGCAGCGGAACTCGATCCGCTTGGCCTTCGGGTTCGAGCCGGTGATCGGGATGCGGACGCAGGCCGAGCGGTTGCGCTGGCTGTAGACCAGCGAGATCGGCGCCTCGAAGCCGGGCACCAGACGGTGGTAGGAGTTCACCGTCGGGTTGGTGAAGGCCAGCAGGGACGGCGCGTGCTTGAGCAGGCCGCCGATGTAGTAGCGCGCGATGTCGGACAGGCCGCCGTAGCCGGTCTCGTCGTAGAACAACGGCTCGCCGGCGTTCCAGATCGACTGGTGCACGTGCATGCCCGAGCCGTTGTCGCCGAAGATCGGCTTCGGCATGAAGGTGGCGGTCTTGCCGTTGCGCCAGGCGACGTTCTTGATGATGTACTTGAACTTCATCACGTCGTCGGCCGCCTTGAGCAGCTCGTCGAACCGGTAGTTGATCTCGGCCTGGCCGGCGGTGCCGACCTCGTGGTGGGCGCGCTCGACGTGCAGGCCCGACTTCTCGAGCTCGATCACCATCTCGTCGCGCAGCTCGCCGAAGTGGTCGGTCGGGGCGACGGGGAAGTAGCCGCCCTTGTACTTCACCTTGTAGCCGCGGTTGTCGTTCTCGAAAGCGTCGCCGGTGTTCCAAGCGCCCGCCGAGGAGTTGATCTCGTAGTAACCGGCGTTCTGCTTGGTCTCGAAGCGCACGTTGTCGAAGACGTAGAACTCGGCCTCGGGGGCGAAGAACGCCGTGTCGCCGATGCCGGTCGTGCCGAGGTACGCCATCGCCTTGCGGGCGATGTTGCGCGGGTCGCGGGAGTACGCCTCACCGGTGAGCGGGTCGTGGATGAAGAAGTTCACGACCAGCGTCTTCGCGGTGCGGAACGGGTCGATGTAGGCCGTGGTCGGGTCCGGGAACAGCGACATGTCGGACTCGTGGATGGCCTGGAAGCCTCGGATCGAGGAGCCGTCGAAGTTCAGGCCGTCGTCGAAGACCGCCTGGTCGAAGGACGACACCGGGACCGTGAAGTGCTGCATGACACCGGGAAGGTCACAGAAACGGATGTCGACCATCTCGACACCGTTGTCCTTGACGTACTTGAGCAGCTCGTCGCTGTTCTGGAACATTCGTCCTCCTTGGCTGCCCCGTGCATGGACAACCGACACGTCTACGGTTGGACAGCCCGGAGCGACGCTGCACCGGGCGATGCCCCCCAATCCTTTGCGGGAGCGGTTTCAGGACCGTATCGAGTTTGTTTCTCCGATGTAACAGGTGGGTCACTCCGTGGCCGCCTCCGCCCCCCGCGAGCGGGCCACCTACCCTGCTTGCGTGCCCGAACCAGCCATCGAGACCGCGACCTGGGCGCGCCGGGTCCTGGCACTCGTCGTCGACTGGATCGCCTGCACGTTCGTGGTGGTGGTGCTCGTCGGCGGGCCGGCCAACTACTACGGCGCCGACAACCAGTACGCCCAGCTGTACGTGTTCGCGGCGTACCTGGTCGAGGCCTCGCTGCTCACCTCGCTCGCCGGCGGGTCGTTCGGGCAGCTCGCGACCCGGCTGCGGGTCGTGTCCGTGTCGGGCGGCCCGGTCCCGCTGCTGCGCAGCGTGCTGCGGCACGCACTGGTGCTGCTGGTGATCCCGCCACTGGTCTACCGGCCGGACGGGCGCGGGCTCCACGACCTCGCCGCCGGCACGGCGACCGTCACCCTGCAGACCTGGCGCCAGCACGCCGGGCGTTAGCCATCTACGACGCGTCGGCCCGGCCTATGCTCGTCCGGCTACCGGTTGCCGATCGGCCCCGGTTCGATCGGAAAGGCATCGCCATGACCCGTTCCTCCGTACGTCGTGCCGTCGGCGCGGCGCTCCTGCCGCTGGCCATGGCCTCTCTGGTCGCCTGCGGTGGCGGCGACGAGACGCCCAAGGCCTCCGAGTCCGTCAGCGACTCGCCCTCGTCGTCCACGACCGGGCCCACCGACTCGTCGGCGACCGACGAGGCCAGCGACGCGCCCACCGGGGGCTCCACGGTCAGCACCGACGAGTTCATGAGCGTGTTCCGCAAGGCCTTCGAGAACGCCACCACCGCGCACATGACCATGACCAGCGGCGGCCAGGGCGCGGAGCTCACCTCCGACGGCGTCGCCGACTACACGACCACGCCACTGTCGATGGCGATGACCATGCAGAGCCCGCAGTTCGGCGACGGCGTCGCCGAGATCCGGCTCATCGACGGGACCTTCTACATCAAGCTGCCGATGCTCGGGAAGAAGTTCATCAAGTTCAACCTCGACGACCCGAGCAACCCGTTCGGCACGGTGCTCTCCGACCAGCTCGACCCACGGACCATGTTCGACGGGTTCGAGAAGGGCCTCAAGGAGGCCATCTACGTGGGCTCGGAGGACGTCGGCGGCGAAACCATGGACCACTACGAGGTGACCGTCGACAGCTCGGTGATCCTCGAGCAGGCGGGTCAGACCGCAGCGCCCGGGATGGAGCTCCCGAAGAACGTCACGTACGGCATGTGGTTCGACGGCGACGGAATGTTCCGCCAGATGCGCGTGGCGTTCGGCGCCACCACGGGAAGCCTCGAGGTGCACTACGAGAAATGGGGAGAGCCGGTCACGATCGAGGCTCCGGCCCCCAACGAGGTCACCACGGCACCCGGCGGCTGAACCCGGCTCCAACGCGAGCGCGCGTCAGCGACCCTTCATGTTCTGGCGCATGCCCTTCATGCTGGTCGGCATGGGCCCCTTGGGCAGTGGGATGTTGGAGCGTCGGGCGTCGAGCGCCTTGAGCCGGTTGAGCACGTCGGTCATCTGAGCCGGCTTCACGGCGCGGCCGAGCTTCTGGACCTTGCGCACCAGCTTGGGCAACGGCACCTGGCCCTCGCCGACGCCGACCAGAATCTCGTGGATCGGCACCTCGGAGACCACCCGCTCGTGCTTGCGGCGCTCGTTGGTCATCAGCTGCCGGACCCGGTTCGGGTTGCCCTCACCGATCAGCACGATCCCTGGCGGGCCAACCACGCGGTGGACGATGTCCTGCTGCTTGTTGAAGGCGATGACCGGGTCGGTCTTCCAGCCCCGGCGGAGCATCCGCAGCGCGGCCGCGGCGGCGCCCGGCTGACCCTCCATCTGGTTGTACGCCGCCCGCTGGGCGCGCCTGCCGAAGATGATCATCGCGGCAAGGGACCCGAACAGCACGGCACCGATCACCGAGATGACCGAGTGGATCACCCCGGAGCCGGGCAGCAGGAAGTAGAAGACGGCGAAGCCGATGGCGCCGACGATCAGGAACGAGCCGAGCAACCACCAGGTGATCGCGCGGTCGCCGCGCCGGGTCATGCGGAAGGTCTCGACGATCTGCTGTCGCCGACTCATCTTCTCGGGATCAGTTTCCTTGGCCATGCCGGGGCGCTGCCTTACTTCTGGAGGTGGTGGTCAGACGAGGTCAGACAGGGGAACCCTGCCGGGCCTCCATCGCCTGACCGTACAGGCGACCGGCACGGTACGACGAGCGCACCAGCGGACCGGACAGCACCCCCGAGAAGCCGATCTGGTCGGCCTCGTCCTTGAGCTCGACGAACTCCTCGGGCTTCACCCAGCGCTCCACCGGGTGGTGGCGCGCGGAGGGGCGGAGGTACTGGGTGATCGTCACGAGCTCGCAGCCGGCGTCGTAGAGGTCCTGAAGTGCTTGCGAGACCTCCTCGCGGGTCTCGCCCATGCCGAGGATGAGGTTGGACTTGGTGACAAGTCCGAAGTCGCGGGCCTGGGTCAGCACGTCGAGGGAACGCTCGTAGCGGAACGCCGGCCGGATCCGCTTGCAGATGCGCGGCACCGTCTCGACGTTGTGGGCGAGCACCTCGGGCCGGGACTCGAAGACCTCGCGCAGCAGGTCGGGCTTGCCGTTGAAGTCGGGGATCAGGTTCTCGACGCCGGTGCCGGGGTTGACCTCGTGGATCGCGCGGACGGTCTCGGCGTACAGCCAGGCACCGCCGTCCTCGATGTCGTCACGGGCGACTCCGGTGATGGTGGCGTAGCGCAGCTGCATCTTCTGCACGGTCTCCGCGACCCGGCGTGGCTCGTCGCGGTCCAGCGGCTGCGGCTTGCCGGTGTCGATCTGGCAGAAGTCACAGCGCCGGGTGCACTGGTCGCCGCCGATGAGGAACGTCGCCTCGCGGCCCTCCCAGCACTCGAAGATGTTGGGGCAGCCGGCCGCCTGGCAGACGGTGTGCAGTCCCTCGGACTTCACCAGGCTCTGCAGGGCCTTGTACTCGGGGCCCATCGTCGCTCTCGTCCTGATCCACTCCGGCTTGCGCTCGATCGGGGTCTCCGCGTTGCGGACCTCGAGGCGCAGCAACTTGCGGCCCCCTGCCAGATCCTTGGGGCCGAGATCGGATGAGTTGGGGGGAGCTTGCGTCACAGCAACGAACTCTACGCCGCGGGGGAGGGCCTCCCAATTCGGCCGCCCACCGGTGCCCGACTAACGTCGGGACATCATGAACCCGACTCTGCTGCGCTCCCGGCGCCCCCGTCTGGCTGCCCGCGTCGGCCTGGGTCTCGTGCTCGCCCTGGCGTGCTCGGTCACCGCCGGCTGCTCCAGCTCGGGCGACGACCCCGGCGCCGACGAGAGCTCCCCGACGGCCCCGACCGGCAGCCCCTTCTCCGTCGACTTCACGGGTCCGGACACCGCCGAACCCGGCGACACCGTCACCGCGACCGTGACCAACACCGGCCGGCTTCCCGACGCCTACCAGCTGTCCGTGGTGCCCGTGGGCGCCGCCAGCTTCAGCAAGCAGGACCTGACATTGGCTCCCGACGAGTCGGCCGACATCAAGATCAGCGTCGACGCCGTCCCCCTGTCGATCGTGCTCAAGAGCTCCGGAGGCGGAGTCGGGCAGGAAGTCGCCCAGCTCGACATCTCCTGACCGCCCGCCGACAGGGTCAATCGGGCTACGGCACGTCGCGGCGTCGGAACGACAGGACAGACGGGATGCCCACCAGGAGCAGCAGGCTGCCGAGATAGCGGCCGCCCTGGCCGGCGCTGAGGGTGCGCTCCGTCGAGCACTCCGCAGGGTCCTGCGCCTGGCCGGTGAAGCACGACGAGGGCAGCCCGCTGTCGTCGTAGTAGTGGTAGCCGTCCATGACCACCGCCGCCGCGTTGTTCTGCGGTTGCCACTGCTGGTTGTTCGAGATCCCCAGGACCGCCAGCAGCATGCCGCCGGCGACCGCCACCGCGAACAGGATGCCCAGCGTGGCGACCGTGCTCCGGAAGAGCATCGTGAGCGCATAGCCCGCCAGCCCGGCGAAGGCCGCGATGAGCGTGCCGCGCAGGCCCTGCTTCAGCCCGTCGGCCAGGGCCCCGTCCGGCACCGTCAGGTTGCGGTGCGACGCGAGCCCGGCAAGACCGAGCCAGTACGCCGTGAGGACGGCAAGGCAGACCACGAAGCCGCTCAGCAGCACGACCAGTCCCTTGGCCGCCCACACCCGGCCCCGACGTGGTTCGAAGAGCAGCTGGTTGCTCATCGAGCCGCTGTTCCAGTCATGGCCGACGAACGTCGTACCTCCCAGGAGCATCAGCAGGACCAGGACCACGACCACGCCGATGGCCGAGCCCTGCTCGCGCTCGTTGACGAGGTCGAGCGGCTGGCGAAGGCCGTACCACTCGGGCTGGGGCAGCGTCATCTCCTCGCAGGCCGCCTGGGGATCGCCGTCATCGGGAAGGCCGTACTGCGCGGGGTTCGCGATGCACTTGGCCAGCTGGCGCTGGACCTGGTGCCGGTTCGTCTCCTTCTCGATGATCTGCTCCATCCGCGCCTGCTCCGCGGCGGACGGGGCCCGGGTGTTCCAGGCGGTGGCGCCGAAGATCACGGCGGGCACGACCACCGCAGCGGCCAGCAGCAGCAGGATGGCCCGCCGCCACCGGAGCCGGGTCAGCTCGACGGCCACGAGGCGTCTCATTTGCCTGCCCTTGTCTCGTCGGTGTCGACGTGTTCGTGGCCAAGGGTGTCGGCGGCAGTCAGCTGCAGGAACACGGTCTCGAGGTCGGGTCTGAGCGGAGTCAGCTCGGTGACCCAGATGTCGGCACCGGCCAGCACCCGGGTGATCGCCGCGGGGTCGTCGGACTCGACGGTCAGGGCGCTGTCCGTGTCACCGGTCACTGCCGGGGCCACGACGAAGCCCGCACCCTCGAGCGTCCGGCGGGCGGCGTCGGCTTCCGCGGCGGCGACGCGGTACGACGTACGGTCGCCGAGCAGGTCCTCCACTCGCCCGCTGGCGAGCAGACGGCCGTTCCCGATGATCGTGGCCGAGCCGCAGACCGCCTGCACCTCCGCGAGGATGTGGGAGCTGAGCAGCACGGTGACGCCCGAGCTGCCGAGGTCGCGGATGGTGTCGCGGATCTCCCGGATGCCGGCCGGGTCGAGGCCGTTGGTCGGCTCGTCGAGGATCAGTAGCTCGGGGTCCTTGAGCAGGGTGGCGGCGATGGCCAGGCGTTGCTTCATGCCCATGGAGTAGACCTTGAACCGGTCCCGGTCGCGACCGGGGAGCCCCACGGTCTCGATGGCGGCGTCGACCCGGCTCGCGGGGGCGCCGATCGCGCGCGACAGGAGCAGGAGGTTCTGGCGCCCGGTCAGGTTGGGCGAGAACTTCGGAGACTCGACGACGGCGCCCACCCGGTCGATGACCGACGGCAGCAGGTGCGGCACCGGCTGGCCGAACAGCCGCATCGTGCCCTGTGTCGCACGGGCGAGGCCGAGCAGCATCCGGATGGTGGTGGTCTTGCCCGAGCCGTTCGGACCCAGGAAGCCGTGGACCCCGCCGGCCGAGACGGCCAGGTCGAGGTTCTGGACGGCGACCCGCACGCCCCCACGTCCGCGGAACTCCTTGCGGAGACCGGTGGTCTCGATCACCAGATCCGTCATGGGCCCCCGCCTCGGCTCGTCCGTCGTTGAGTAGCCGATCCAACCAGCCGCCATCCCCCAGGCCCGGAGGACGCGCCGCGGGTCAGGGGGTGAGCAGGTGGATGCGGGGGGTGCGCCCGGGCTCGGGACGGGCGTCGTAGTCGGCCGTGGGGGTGTACGGCGCCCACGCGAGGTAGTGGGTCAGGTGCCGCTGCACGCTCGGCAGCACGTCGTGCACGGTCACGTCGCGGCCCAGCTCGCGGCTCAGGGTCGTCACCCCGGCGTCGGCGATGCCGCACGGGACGAACCGGTCGTACCACGCCAGGTCGACGTCGCAGTTCAGCGAGAAGCCGTGCATGGTGACGCCCCGGCTGACCCGGATGCCGAGGGCGGCCACCTTGCGCTCGGGACCGCGGTCGTCGGCGCGCAGCCAGACGCCGCTGCGTCCGGGGACCCGCGCGGTGGTGACGCCGAAGTCGGCGCACACCCGGATGAGGGCCTCCTCGACCCGGCGTACGTAGTCGACGACCTTGACGTGGTCGGGCAGCGTGACGATGGGGTAGCCGACCAGCTGGCCGGGGCCGTGGAACGTGATCTTGCCGCCGCGGTCCACGTCGATCACCTCGGCGCCACCGGCGTCCGCGGGGCGCTCGTGGGGCTCGGTGCGCTTGCCCGCGGTGTAGACCGGCGGGTGCTCGAGCAGCAGCACGGTGTCGGGGTCCGTGCCCGCAGCCACGCGGGCATGCACGCCGCGCTGGAGGCTCCACGCGGTCGTGTAGTCCACCGCGTCGGCGCCCAGGCCCACGGTCCGGAAGATCGGCTCACTCACTCCTCGACCTTAGCCCGACGCCGTACGCCGACGCTGCCAGGCGTTGCCGACGCGGACTGGGGCACGGACTGCGGCGCGGACGATGTAACGCTCGGCGCGAGGTCAGCATCGGGCCCTGTGGACAACCCGGGACGAGGCCCGCCGAGCGGGGTAGGAGGACGGGATGACGTGGTCCCGGATGATCCTTGCGGCGGTGCTCGTGGTCGGCCTGACGGTCGGTGCTGCTGGAGTGCTGCGCCTCACCGACGCAGCGGGTCCCCGACCGCAGCCGGCCGAGCCGGGACCGTCGGCCGATGGGGTCCTGCGCAACGACACGCTGTCGGTCCTGCACGCCTGGGACCGGCGGCGGTCCCGGGCCTGGGCGGACGGTGACGTCCGGGCCTTGCGGGGGCTCTACACGGCGAGCTCGATGGCGGGGGTGCGCGACTGCGCGATGCTGCGTCTGTGGCGGGACCGTGGGCTCGTGGTTCGGCACCTGACGATGCAGGTGCTCGACGTCCGGGTGCGCGGGCGCACCGCCGGGCGGGTCGTCCTCGTGGTCACCGACCGGCTCACCGGTGCGGTCGCGGTCGGGTCCGGCGTACGTCGGGACCTGCCCGCGGACCGGGCGTCCACACACACGGTGGCGCTGCGCCGGATCGCGGGGGAGTGGCGGGTCTCGTCGGTACGGGACGAAACCCTCAGGCGAGACCGGTCTGCAGCACCGCACGCACGTTGATGTCCTTGAACTGGTAGCCCGCGGCCTCGAGCGCGGCCGGGCGCACGTTGAGGGAGCCGAGGATCTCGGAGGCCAGCGCGCCGGCGCCGAGCTTGAGCGGAAACTTCGGGACCGGGATGAGGGCCCTGCGGTGCAGCGCCGCCGCCAGTTCCGCGGTGAACTCGCGGTTGGTGGGTGCCTCCGGGCAGCACAGGTTGAACGGCCCGCTGGCGTCGTCGTGCTCCGCAAGGTGCGCGACGGCCCCGACCCAGTCGCGCAGCGAGAGCATCGCCATGTACTGGTTGCCGTCCCCGAGCCGGGCACCGAGCCCGGCCCTGAACAGCAGCCGCAGCTGCTTGAGCGGGGCGCTGCGGCGGTCCATGACCGGCGCGGTGCGCAGGATGCAGACCCGTGCCCCCGCCTCGGCTGCCGGCGCGGTGGCCGCCTGCCAGTCGCGGGCGAGGACGGTGAGCAACGCCTGGCCACGGCTGTCGGACGCCTCCGTCAGCACCTGCTCCCCGCGGTCCCCGTAGTAGGAGATGCCGTTGCCGGCCAGGAAGGCCGGTTTCGCGCCGGAGTCGGCGATCGCCCGGGCCAGCACCCGGGTGGTCGTGATCCGGCTCTCGCGAAGCTCCCGGGACCACTTCTTCGAGTGCGGGTTGCCGGCCGTGGGTGAGCCAGCCAGGTTCACCACGACGTCGGCGGACTCGATCACCGCGCGGTCGTAGGTGCCGGCGTACGGGTCCCAGCTCGACTCGTCCGATGCCGACGTGGGCCGCCGCACCAACGCCGTGACCGCGTGCCCACGCCGGACCAGCTCCTCGGCGAGGTTGTTGCCCAGGAAGCCCGACGCGCCCGCGATCACGATCTGCACGGGTCCAGCCTGTCATGCGCCGGAAGCGACACGCCGACACAAGATGTGGTGCCAAAATGTTGACCGGTCCCTAGATATGGTCATCGTGCTGGTCCGGAACGGTCGCCCTCAGGCGCTCGTCCCGGGGCAAGAGGGAAGCCGGTGTGATTCCGGGACTGCCCCGCAGCGGTGAGTGGGAACGACAACCGTCAACGAGCACTGGATGCCCCCAAGGATCCGGGAAGCGACGGTCGGTAGGAACCCTGGTCAGCTGGCCAGGAACGCCCACGAGTCCGAAGACCTGCCAGCGCCCGCACACGACCGTGTGCGGTGGTCGTGGACCTCGAGGGCGGGTCGGCCGACTGCACGGACCCGCTCGTCCTCGGACGACGTGGCGTCCCTGTCGTCGTCTCTTCCCCCGACGTTCCCGACATCCGGTGAGCTCGCGAGGAGAGAGCAACTCATGACCCAGACAGAAACCACGTCCACCGAGGTGGGCACCCGCACGGCCATGGCGGTTCGCAAGCGCAACGGCGACAGCGAACCCGTCGACCTCAACAAGATCGTCCGCGCCGTCGAGCGCTGCGCGACCGGACTCTCGTACGTCGAGCCGCTCACGGTGGCAACGCGCACGATCTCCGGGCTGTACGACGGCGCCACGACCGCGGAGCTGGACCGACTCTCGATCCAGACCGCGGCCGAGCTGACCGCCAACGAGCCGGAGTACTCGCGCCTCGCTGCGCGCCTCCTCTCCGGCTACATCGCCAAGGAGGTGGCCGGCCAACAGATCGCGTCGTTCAGCCAGGCAGTCCGGCTCGGCCACCTGGAGGGTCTCGTCGGCGCCGAGACCGCGGGTTTCGTCGAGGCCAACGCGCGCAAGCTCGACCAGGCGGTGGACGTCTCGAAGGACCTCGGCTTCGAGTACTTCGGGCTGCGCACGGTCTACGACCGCTACCTGCTGCGCCACCCCGAGACGCGGCTCGTGATCGAGACACCGCAGTACTGGCTGCTCCGGGTCGCCTGCGGGCTCGCCACCACGCCGGCGGAGGCGATCGAGCTCTACGAGCTGATGTCATCGCTGGCCTACCTGCCGAGCTCGCCGACGCTGTTCAACTCAGGCACCCGGCACAGCCAGATGTCTTCCTGCTACCTCGTCGACTCCCCGCGTGACGAGCTCGAGTCGATCTACGCGCGCTACACCCAGGTCGCAGCGCTCTCGAAGTTCGCCGGCGGCATCGGCATCGCCTTCTCGCGGGTCCGTGGCCGCGGTGCGCTGATCCGCGGCACCAACGGCCACTCCAACGGGATCGTGCCGTTCCTTCGCACCCTCGACGCGTCGGTGTCGGCGGTCAACCAGGGCGGCCGGCGCAAGGGCGCCGCCTGCGTCTACCTCGAGCCGTGGCACCCCGACATCGAGGAGTTCCTCGAGCTGCGCGACAACACCGGGGAGGACGCCCGGCGCACGCACAACCTCAACCTCGCCAACTGGGTGCCCGACCTGTTCATGCAGCGGGTCGAGGCCGACGAGCAGTGGAGCCTGATCGACCCCGACCAGGTGCCCGAGCTGCCCGACCTGTGGGGCGCGGAGTTCGAGGCCGCCTACCTCGCCGCCGAGGCCGACGGTCGCGTCGTACGACGGGTGGCGGCGCGAGACCTCTACGCCAAGATGATGCGGACCCTCGCCCAGACCGGCAACGGCTGGATGACGTTCAAGGACGCCGCCAACCGCACCTGCAACCAGACCGCGAAGGCCGGCAACGTCGTACACCTGTCCAACCTGTGCACCGAGATCGTCGAGGTCTCCAGCGACGACGAGACAGCCGTGTGCAACCTCGGGTCGATCAACCTGGCTCGGCATCTGGCGGCCGACGGCGTGGACTGGGAGAAGCTGCGCGGGACCGTCCGGACGGCCGTGAAGTACCTCGACCGCGTCATCGACATCAACTACTACCCGAGCCCCGAGTCGGCTGCGTCCAACCCGCGCTGGCGCCCGGTCGGGCTGGGCGTGATGGGGCTGCAGGACGTGTTCTTCGCGCTCGGCCTGCCGTTCGACTCCGCAGCGGCGCAGGAGCTGTCGACGCGGATCTCGGAGGAGATCTACCTCTCCGCGCTGGAGAGCTCCTGCGACCTGGCCGAGGTGAACGGCGCCCACCCGGCGTACGCCGACACCCGTGCCGCGGCGGGTGACCTACAGCCCGATCTCTGGTCCGTCACGCCCACCCAGACCGAACGCTGGGCCCGGCTGCGCGAGCGGGTGGCCGAGCACGGGCTGCGCAACTCGCTGCTCGTGGCGATCGCGCCCACGGCGACGATCGCGTCGATCGTCGGCGCCTACGAGTGCATCGAGCCGCAGGTCTCCAACCTGTTCAAGCGCGAGACCCTGTCGGGGGAGTTCCTCCAGGTCAACGCGGCGCTGGTGCGGGAGCTGCGGGCCCGCGGGTTGTGGACCACCGAGGTGCGGGAGCAGATCAAGCGCCAGGAGGGCTCGATCCAGGGCATCGAGGCGATCCCGGAGGACGTCCGGCTGCTGTTCCGGACCGCCTGGGAGCTGCCGCAGAAGGCGCTCGTCGACATGGCTGCCGCCCGGCAGCCGTACATCGACCAGAGCCAGTCGCTGAATCTGTTCCTGCTGAGCCCGACGATCGGCAAGCTCAGCTCGATGTACCTCTACGCCTGGAAGGCCGGGCTGAAGACGACGTACTACCTGCGGTCGCGGCCCGCGACGCGCATCCAGCAGACGACGATCAAGGCTGCTGTCACCAGCACAACCGACAGCGCCGCCGTCGCCTGCTCCCTGGAGAACCCCGAGACCTGCGAGGCCTGCGAGTGACCGCGATCCAGAACACCAGCAACGACCAGCAGATGCTGCTCGACCCCGGGATGAACCTCACCCTGCGGCCGATGCGCTACCCGCACTTCTACGACCGCTACCGCGACGCCATCAAGAACACCTGGACCGTCGAGGAGGTCGACCTGCACACCGACCTGAAGGACCTGCAGAAGCTCTCGGAGGCCGAGCGGCACCTGGTGTCACGACTGGTGGCGTTCTTCGCGACCGGCGACACGATCGTGGCGAACAACCTGGTGCTGAACCTGTACCAGCACGTCAACTCTCCGGAGGGTCGGCTCTACCTGTCCCGGCAGCTGTACGAGGAGGCAGTGCACGTCCAGTTCTATCTGACGTTGCTCGACACGTACGTGTCCGACGAGGCCGAGCGGTTCGAGGCCTTCACCGCGATTGAGAACATCCCTTCGCTGAAGCGCAAAGCCGATTTCTGCTTCCGGTGGATCGACTCCGTGTTCGAACTGCGCCGGCTCGAGACCCGCGACGACCGGCGAGCGTTCCTGCTCAACGTGATCTGTTTTGCCACGTGTATCGAAGGATTGTTCTTCTACGGTGCGTTCGCTTACGTCTACTTCCTACGATCACGCGGCCTGCTCAACGGTCTCGCGTCCGGCACCAACTGGGTGTTCCGGGACGAGTCGATGCACATGGCCTTCGCCTTCGACGTCGTCGACACGGTGCGGCAGGAGGAGCCGGATCTGTTCGACGACGACCTCGCGCAGCAGGTTCGGGACATGCTTGTCGAAGCCGTCGAGTGCGAAGCGCAGTTCGCCGAAGACCTGCTCGAACAGGGTGTCTCGGGCCTGCCCATCGCCGACATGCGC
>JAOPXM010000013.1 GCA_025965125.1 Nocardioides sp. | reverse complement strand
CGCGCGTCGGCGCGGACTTCGTGGAGGTCCTGGTGGCCACCGATCGACAGCTACTGGTGCCCTTCGGCGCGATCGCCGCGGTCCAGAGCCACGACTGATCCGCCGACCTGTCAGAAATGGCCCTCAGAAACCTGCCGACCTGTCACTTCTGGCCCCGAGAGCGGGCCAAAACTGACGAGTCGATGGCCCTACAGGGGCCAAAAGTGACAGGTCGACTTAGGTCGCGTCGGCGTCGTACGGCGGGACCTCGCCGTCGTCGAGGGGTCGCAGGCCGCGTCGGCGCGCGGGGGTGGCCTCGGCGCGGTCGGCCTCCTGCATCGCCTCGGTGATGTGCTTGCGCACGATGGTGCGGGGGTCGAGGTCGCGAAGCTCGAGGTCGGCATAGTCGGGGCCGAGCTCGTTGCGCAGCTCGTCGCGGGCCGCGTTGGCGAAGGTGCGGGCCTTGCGCACCATCTGGCCGGCCTGGCGCGCGAGTTCGGGCAGCTTGTCGGGACCGAACACCAGCACGGCCACGAACGCGATCACCGCGAACTCTGGCAGGCCGACTCCGAACACGTACTAGAACCTACTGGCAGGGGTGAGACCCAGCTGCAGGCCGGCCAGCCCGCGGCCTCGGCCACAGAGCGTGTCCGCGATCCCCGAGAGCACGACGGCGGCCGGAGCCGTGGGGTCCGCGTCGACGATCGGCTTCCCGACGTCGCCGCCCTCACGCAACGAGACGTCCAGCGGCACGCGGCCCAGGACGGGAACGTCGTAGCCGAACCGCTGCGAGAGGGTGGCCGCGACCCGGTCGCCACCGCCGCTACCGAAGATCTCGAGCTTGTGCTCGGGGCTCCCCGAGTCGGCGCAGTGTGGACAGACCAGGAAGCTCATGTTCTCGACGACCCCCACGACGCGCTGGTGCATCATCGAGGCCATCGTGCCGGCGCGTTCGGCCACCTCGGCCGCGGCCTCCTGCGGCGTGGTCACCACCACGACCTCGGCGCCGGGCAGATGCTGGCCGAGGGAGATGGCGACGTCGCCGGTGCCGGGCGGAAGGTCGAGGAGCAGCACGTCGAGGTCGCCCCAGTAGACGTCCGCGAGCATCTGCACGAGGGCCCGGTCCAGCATCGGCCCCCGCCAGGCGACGACCTGCTCGCGGCTGGGCTTCAGCATCCCGATCGAGATGACCGAGACCCCGCTCGACGTGGGCACGGGCATGATCAGGTCCTCGACCTGGGTCGGACGGGAGTCGGCGATGCCGAGCATGGCTGGGACCGAGTGACCGTAGATGTCGGCGTCGACGATGCCCACCTTGAGCCCCTGCTTGGCCATCGCCAGCGCGAGGTTGACGGTCACCGACGACTTGCCCACACCACCCTTGCCGCTGGCGATCGCGAAGACCTTGGTGAGCGAGCCCGGCTGCGCGAACGGGATCTCGCGCGCCGCCTGGCCACCGCGCAGCGTCGCCTGCAGGCCCGAGCGCTGGTCGGCGCTCATGACCCCGAGCTCGAGCTCGACACCGGTGACCCCGGGCACCTGACGGACGGCGGCGTTCACGTCGCGGGTGATCGTGTCCTTCAGGGGGCAGCCGGCCACGGTCAGCAGGACGGTCAGGCGCACCACACCGGCGTCGTCGATCCCGACGGAGTCCACCATGCCGAGGTCGGTGATCGGACGCTTGATCTCGGGGTCGTTGACGGTCGCGAGGGCGGCCCAGATTTCGGGGTGGACCTGCTCGAGAGTGGGGGTGCTCATGATGCTCAAGGGTAGTTGGTCGTTGCACACCGACAGCCGCCGGTGGGCGTGACGTACCGCTCAGGCGAGCCGGGGGTCCTCGTCGTCGCCGCGAGCCCGCTCGTCGAGATCGCTGAGCAGCGAGCGGAGCTCCGAGCGCATGAAGTCGCGGGTGGCCACCTCGCCGACCGCCATCCGCAGCGAGGCCACCTCACGGGCGAGGAACTCCATGTCCGCGTGGGCGCGCGCGTTGGCCTGCCGGTCCTGCTCGGCGACCACCTTGTCGCGGGTCTCCTGCCGGTTCTGGGCGAGCAGGATCAGGGGAGCGGCGTACGACGCCTGCAGGCTGAGGATCAGCGTGAGGAAGATGAACGGGTAGTCATCCCAGCGCGCGTTGGTGGGCGCGGCGACGTTCCAGACCACCCAGACCGCCACGAACATGGTCATGTAGGTCAGGAACCGGGCGGTGCCCATGAACCGCGCGAACTCCTCGGCGAAGACCCCGAGGGCGTCGGCCTTGAACGCGGGCCGGCGCACGATCGTGCGGCGCGTCTCCTTGGGGGTGTCCAGGCGGGAGCGGGGGCTCCGGGTCTCAGGCACGGCGCACCCCCTGTCGGCGGTCGGTCGAGCGGATCGCCTGGTCGCGCCAGTTCTCGGGGAGCATGTGGTCGAGGAGGTCGTCGACGCTCACCGCGCCGACGAGGTGCCCGTTGTCGTCGACCACCGGCGCCGCCACGAGGTTGTACGTCGCCAGGTGGGCCGCCACCTGGTCGATCGTGGCCTCCGGACGCAGCGGGTCCATGGAGTCGTCGAGCACTCCCGCGACCAGCGTCGACGGCGGCTCGCGCAGCAGTCGCTGGATGTGGGCCACTCCGAGGAACCTGCCCGTAGGCGTCTCGAGCGGTGGCCGGCAGACGTAGACGAGCGCGGCCAGCGCGGGCGTGAGCTCCGGGTTGCGCACCTGGGCCAGGGCGTCGGCGATCGTGGCGTCCGGCCCCAGGATCACCGGCTCGGGTGTCATCATCGCGCCCGCGGTGTTCTCGACGTACGACATCAGCCGGCGCACGTCCTCGGCCTCCTCGGGCTCCATCAGCCGGAGGAGTGCCTCGGCCGTCTCCGCCGGAAGGTCGGCGATCAGGTCGGCGGCGTCGTCCGGTGACATCTCCTCGAGGACGTCGGCGGCGCGCTCGTTGTCGAGCGCCTCGAGGATCTCGACCTGGTCCTCCTCGGGCAGCTCCTCGAGCACGTCGGCAAGTCGTTCGTCGTCGAGGGCGGCGATGACGGCCGTGCGTCGCTCCGGGGGGAGGTCGTGGATCATGCTCGCCGCGTCGGCGACCCGCATCTCGTTGAGTGCCGCGATCAGGTGCGTCGCACCCTGGGTCTCGTCTCGCTGGGTGAGCCCCTCGACATCTCGCCACTCGACGACGTGGGTCTGGCCGCGCCGACGCAACGCCTTGGCCGGCTCCTGCACCGCGACCCGGCTCAGCACCCAGTCGCGGTTCCGGGCCTGCTCCATGCCCACGTCGTAGACCGTCGCGGTGATGCCGGCGCTCGGGATCGTCACGGTCCGGTCGAGCAGCTGGCCGATCACGAGGGTCTCGGTCGAGCGCTGCTCGAAACGGCGCATGTTCAGCAGCCCCGTCGTGTACACCTGACCGCTGTCGATGTTCGTCACGCGGGTCATCGGGACGAAGATCCGGCGACGACCGAAGACCTCGGCCACCATGCCGAGCACGCGGGGCTGGCTGACCTCGGACCGGATCGCCACCACGAGGTCTCGCACCTTGCCGACCTGGTCGCCTTGGGGGTCGAAGATCGGCAGCCCGACGAGACGGGCCGCGTAGACGCGCGAGGGGGCGGTGCTCACGTCCCGCAACGCTACCGGTCGGCGCGCCCTCTGCAGCGTCACTGGCACCATGTCTGCACCATGACTTCAGCGTCGCCCCCTCCGTCGCCAGCGGCCTCCGGACCTCCGCAGCGCGTTGTTCTGCACGTCGGGCTGCCCAAGACGGGCACGACGTACCTCCAGGAGATGCTCGCTGCCAACCGCGACCGGCTGCGAGACGGCGGCGTGCTCTACCCGTTCCTCGGACCCGGCGCGATGTTCCGCGGTGCGGTCGAGGTGCGGGGCAGCCATGACAAGTTCGGGCTCCGCCCGCAGGACGTCGCGGGCACCTGGCAGCGGCTCTGTGACCGGGCGCGCGAGTTTCCCGGCACCACGGTGATCAGCCACGAGGTGCTCGCAGGCGCCACGATCGAGCAGATCGCGGCCGCCATCGCTCCCCTGGCGGGGCTCGAGGTGCACGTGGTCGTCACCGCCCGTGACCTCGGCCGCCAGGCCACCGCCCACTGGCAGGAGGAGGTGAAGCTGGGGGAGACCCGGTCCTTCGCAGCCTTCGAGCGGGACCAGTTCCGCGCCGACACCGGTCCGGACGCCGGCCCCGACGCCGGCGGGGTGCGGCCGCACTTCTGGCACGCCCAGGACTTCGCGGACGCCCTCCGGCGCTGGTCGACGGCGGTCCCTCCCGGTCGGGTGCACCTTGTCGCCGGCCCGCCAGCGGGCGCACCCCCCGACGAGCTCTGGCGTCGGTTCGCAGAGGCGGCCGGCTTCGACGCCGACCTCGTCGACGCGGGTGCCGCTGCACGAGCCAACCCGTCGCTGGGCGTCGCGGAGATCAGGCTGCTGCGCGAGGTCAACCTCGCCCTCGACGGTCGCCTCGACCCCCGGGCCTACCAGCGCATCGTCAAGCGCGAGTACGCCGAGAGTGTGCTCGCCGGCCGGTCGTCGACGCGTCCGCGGACGCCGGCCTCGCTGCGCGAGGTGTTCGAGCCCGTCACCCGGGCCTGGTTGTCGCAGATCGAGTCCCGTGGTCACCCCGTCCACGGCGATCCGGCCGACCTGCTCCCGGTGCTGGGTGGCGACGACGAGGTGCACCCGGACGACGTACCGGCCGCTGAGCGGGTCGACGACGACCCGGCAGCACTGGCGGACGGGTTCGTGGCCGCCGCCGGTCCCGGGGAGTCGGCCGGGGGAACGAGCATCTTGGGCAGGCTGCGGAGCAGAGCCCGCAGGCTCCGCCCCGGTGATCCTTCTCATGATGAGATGTGAGCGGCCCGCCTCTAGAGTGAGAAGGATCCGATCTACTGGAAGGTAACTTGATGGGCCGCCTCTGCGAGACCGACGGACTGACCGACGACCAGACCGAGATCCTGAAGGCGGTCCGGACGTTCGTCGAGGACAAGATCCTCCCGGTCGCCACCGAGCTCGAGCACGCCGACGAGTACCCCACCGAGATCGTCGAGGGGCTCAAGGAGATGGGCCTGTTCGGCCTGATGATCCCCGAGGAGTACGGCGGGCTCGGAGAGTCGCTGCTGACCTACGCCCTGGTCGTGGAGGAGATCGCCCGCGGCTGGATGAGCGTGTCCGGGGTGATCAACACCCACTTCCTCGTGGCCTACATGCTCCTCCAGCACGGCACCGAGGAGCAGAAGAAGAAGTACCTGCCGAAGATGGCCGAGGGCGAGATCCGCGGCGCCTTCTCGATGTCGGAACCCGGTTGCGGCTCCGACGTGGCCGCCATCAAGACCAAGGCGGTCAAGGGCGAGGACGGCAACTACACGATCGACGGCCAGAAGATGTGGCTGACCAACGGTGGCTCGGCCAACCTGGTCGCCGTGCTCGTCAAGACCGACGAGGGTGCGGAGTCGACGTACAAGAACATGACGACGTTCCTGGTGGAGAAGGAGGTCGGGTTCGGCGAGACCGCTCCGGGCGTCACCATCCCCGGCAAGATCGACAAGATGGGCTACAAGGGCGTCGACACCACGGAGATGATCTTCGAGGGCGCCCAGATCTCGGCCGAGCAGATCCTGGGTGGTGAGCCGGGCAAGGGCTTCTACCAGATGATGGACGGTGTCGAGGTCGGGCGCGTGAACGTCGCGGCCCGTGGCTGCGGCGTCGCCAACAGGGCGTTCGAGCTCGGCGTCGCCTACGCCCAGCAGCGCGAGACGTTCGGCAAGAAGATCGCCGAGCACCAGGCCGTGATGTTCCGGCTCGCAGAGATGGCCACCAAGGTCGAGGCCGCCCACCAGATGATGGTCCGCGCGGCCCGCAAGAAGGACTCCGGCAAGCGCAACGACCTCGAGGCAGGCATGGCCAAGTACCTCGCCTCGGAGTACTGCTCCCAGGTCGTCGAGGACTCGTTCCGGATCCACGGCGGTTACGGATTCTCCAAGGAGTACGAGATCGAGCGGCTCTACCGTGAGGCGCCGATGCTGCTCATCGGTGAGGGCACCGCTGACATCCAGAAGATGATCATCGGTCGCCGCGTGATCGAGGACTACAAGCTGCGCTGACCCGGGCTGGCGTCCGGCGCATCCCTTCGTGCCCCCTTCGTGCCCCTTCGTGCCCCCTTCGTGCCACTGTGGCGAAATGGCACGGATGTGACCAAAGTGACGCTAGAGTCGCCCCGTCGACGGTGTGGTCCGGCACGCCGTCCGCTGCCCCGGAGGACCCATGCGCCTGCCCCGCCCGCGTCTGCCGCGCGCTCGCGCAGCCTGGGTGGCGGTCCTCCTCGTCGCGACGATGATCGGCGTCGGTGTGCTGCGCCTGGCCACGGGGCCTTCCGATGACGACGACGCGTCGCTCAGCGCCGAGACCTCCTCCTCCAGCACCCCCACGACGGCCCCGCCGACACCGACCGACGGACCCGTCCCCACCGACCCGTCGGTGCCGACGTTCTTCACGGTGAGCTCGTTCAACGTGCTCGGCGCCGGCCACACCTCCCCCAACGGCAACAAGCACGGTTGGGCGATCGGCGAGAAGCGGATGCACTGGGCCATCGAGCTGTTGCAGCGTCACGACGTGGACGTCGTGGGCTTCCAGGAGTTCGAGCTGCCGCAGTATCGGGTGTTCAAGTCCGAGCTCGGGGCCGGCTGGGGCGTGTATCCGGGCAACACCATGGGCAAGGTCGCGGTACGCAACTCCATCGCCTGGCGCCTCGACACGTGGTCCCTGGTCGAACCAGGCTGGATGAAGATCCCCTACTTCCACGGCAACGAGATCCGGATGCCCGTCGTGAAGCTGCAGAACCTGAAGAACGGTCAGCAGGCCTACTTCATGAACTTCCACAACCCGGCCAATGCGCGCGGGCCCGCCCAGAAGTGGCGCAACATCGCCGCCGCCCGCCAGATCGCCAAGGCCAACGCGCTTCGCGCCAGCACCGGCCTGCCGGTGTTCCTCACCGGCGACATGAACGAGAAGGACTCCTACTTCTGCAAGGTCACCCGCAGCACGGACCTGCACGCGGCGAACGGAGGATCCAACGTCGGGGGCTCGTGCGCGGTCCCTCGGCCGACCCGGATCGACTGGATCTTCGGCTCGTCGAACACCGGCTTCACGTCGTACGTCGACGACCGGAGTGCCCTGGTCAGGAAGACCACCGATCATTCGATGATCGTGGCCGGCGCCATGCTTCCGCCTGCTTTCGTGGTCAACGAGTGCGGCAAGTACACGCTCTGCTAGCCAGCCAGGACCGCACGCCGTCGGACCCGGTCAACCGGTGACGGCCACGTCGGACACCTGGTAGCCGACCTCCTCGTCCATGGCGTTCTTGTCCTGGTCGACGTAGACCGAGCTCGGGTAGTCCTGCCCATCGGGCCACGTCACGTCGACCGAGGCCGCTCCGGTGTCGTTGGCGGCGTCGATGACGTCGTTGATGCTCAGCCAGCGGTACTTCTCGACCGGATCGCCCTGCTTCACGCCGCGGCCACCCTCGGCGTACACCGCGGCCGTGACGTCGCCGTGCTCGACCGTGACCCGGATCGGGACGCCGGCGTCGGCACAGAAGCAGCTGACGGAAAGGGAGTAGGAGTAGTCGGTCGGCTCGAAGGCGGGATAGCTCCCGACCGTGGGCTCCGCCGTGGGAGTGGGAGAGGTGCTCGAGGACCCTCCGGGGTCGGTGGCCGTGCCGGGATCGGAGTCGTTGCCGCACGCGGCGAGCGCGAGACACGCGACGGTGGCGACCAGCACGGCTGAAGGGGAGAGTCGCGACATGGTGTTCTGACGTTCGACGCGCCCCGGAGGATCCGGATATGAGTCGACGCGGTTGGATGGTGGTGTCAGGGTGGGAGGACTGCCCGGCTAGACCTCGCGGAGGAACGCATGACGGACTCGAAGGACAACGACGACCTCAAGGCCAAGATGCGGGAGGCGCTGGATCGCAAGAACTCCAAGGAGAAGGGCGTCCACCAGGACGGCCCCGTGAAGGAGAAGGCCCACGGCTCCGAGGTCGTCGGCGGGGCCCCGAAGATGCACCGACGCAAGGCCGGTGGGGGCGGCTCGTGACAATGGCCACGCCCGAGACGACTGCCGCTTCGATGCCGCGTTCGACACGATAGGCGTGGTCGGCGGATAGCCGAGCGTCTGGTGAACAGGAGCAGCAGGATGCAGTTCGGTCGTAGCTACGAGGAGTTCGAGGTCGGCGCGACGTACAAGCACTGGCCCGGCAAGACGGTCACGGAGTACGACGACCACTTGTTCTGCCTGCTCACGATGAACCACCACCCCCTGCACCTCGACGCCAACTACGCCGAGGAGACCACCCAGTTCGGCAAGAACGTCGTGGTCGGCAACTACGTCTACTCGATCCTGCTCGGCATGTCGGTGGCCGACGTCTCCGGCAAGGCAATCGCCAACCTCGAGGTCGAGTTTCTGCGGCATGTCGCACCGACGTTCCACGGCGACACTCTCTACGGAGAGACCACGGTGCTGGACAAGACCGAGAGCAAGAGCAAGGACGACCGAGGCGTCGTCCACGTGGAGACCATCGGCTACAACCAGGACGGCAAGGTCGTGTGCATCTTCCGCCGCAAGGTGATGGTGCCGAAGAACAGCTACCTCGAGGCCCGTGGTGGCGAGCAGCCCGGTCGTCCCGTGCCGCAGCCGGACAAGAACTGGGCGGGCTCAGCGCCGGTTGAGTGAGGCCGCCAGCCGCGGAGCGAACGCCGGAGCCAGTGGGACGATGCCGAGCACAAGCACCATGGGTACGGCGAAGCCGATCCGGAGCGAGTCGGAGCCAATGAGCCCGGTGAGCACCGAACCGAGCAGCGCGCCGACGTAGTTGAACTGGTTGAACCGGGCGATGACGGCGTCGACCCGGGCCTGGCGGACCGCGGGGTCGAAACCCTCGCCGCCGGCGATCCGCGCGGCAGCGGAGAAGCTCAACGGCGCAACCACGGCGACGCCCGCGCCGAGGAGTGCGAAGCCGAGCACGGCGACCTGCCAGCTGGGTGAGAAGACGACGACCGCGAGCGCGGCCGCGGCGACCACAGCCCCCACCCGCAGCACGAGGACGGCGCCATGGCGGCGGACCAGCGAGTCGCCCGCGATCCGGACCGCGCCGCTGGCCACCAGGTAGGCAAGGGCCGCGAGGGCGACGTAGCGTTGCGGTGTCGAGAAGGTGTGGTCGAGGAACAACGGACCCCAGGTCTGCACGGCCGTGTCGACCATGTAGAAGAGCACCATCGCGACGCCGACCAGCATGATCGGCCGCCACGGTACGGCGACCTGGGTCGCGAGCTCCGTAGGTCCGTGGTCGCGCGGCAGGAACGGGCCGAAGGCGACCAGCAGCGGGACGACCCCGAGCACGGCGCTCGCCGGCAGCGGCAGGTCGGAGGTAGCGAGCGTGCTGGCAGCGCCGAGCACGCCACCGAGCGTCCACGCGCCGTGGAACGACGGGAGGATGGGACGGTCGTAGCGGTGCTCGAGCGCGACCGCCTGCATGTTCGTGCTCGCATCGACCACGCCGAGACCGAGCCCGTACGCCGCGACCCCACCGATGAAGAACGCGGCGCTCTGGGCGGAGCAGAGAACGGGCACGGCCACCGCGACGATGAGGAGGCCGGCTCGCAGCAGCAACGCGCTGTCGCGGCGCCTGGCGAGACCCTCGGCCAGGACCGAACCGGCCCCGGCCAGCAGGATCATCATCAACAGGATGAGCGAGAGGTCCACGTCCGAGAGGTCCCAGCGGTCCTGGAACTCCGGGAGCCGGGTCGTGAGGCTGAGGAGGATCAGGCCCTGGGACAGGAATCCGGCGGCGGCGGCGGCGCGAGCCCGGGAGAGGTCCATGGCCGAATCGTGGCACGACTGCTCTGGTCCACCGGGGCGCTAGAAGCCGAAATGGTGTTCGGTGTGCCGACGGTGCGGGACCATCACGGGACCGCACTCGACCAAGGAGATGGAATGGCACGCACCGGCCAGCAGATGCGCAGTCGCACGGCGAGGGCGATGGCCGACCGGACGGCGGCCTCGCCAACCGTCACCCGAGGCGCCCGAGCGCCGAAGTCAGACCTCGGCGACAAGCTGCGCTACCGCTTCGACAACAGCATGTCGCGAGGAACGCCGGCTCTGATCGCCTGGCTGTCCGTCGTGACGCTCGTGCTGATCCTGGTCTTCTCGGTGTTCGTCACGATCTTCCGGCTCCGGCCCGCGGCGTACGCCGACCGCGGCTTCTTCCACGAGATGTTCTACAGCCTGCTGCACGCGCTGGATCCAGGCACGATCGGGGGTGACTCCGGTCCGTGGCGATTCCTGCTCACGACGCTGGCACTCACGATCGCCGGCCTCTTCATCGTGAGCGCGCTGATCGGTGTCATCGCGACGGGCATCGACAGCAAGCTCGCCGAGCTGCGTCGCGGCCGATCCATCGTGCTGGAGTCCGGCCACACCGTGATCCTCGGCTGGTCGGACTCGATCTTCACGATCGTGAGTGAGCTGACCATCGCCAACGAGAGCCGCAGGAAGCCCGTCATCGTGATCCTCGCCGACCGCGACAAGGTGGAGATGGAGGACGAGCTCAAGGCCAAGGTCCCGGACTCCCGCGGAACCCGGGTGATCTGCCGGTCCGGCTCACCCATGGACATCGACGACCTCAGGCTGAGCAGCCACCAGACGGCCCGTTCGGTGATCCTCCTGGCGCCGGACTCCGAGGACCCCGACAGCGAGGTCATCAAGACCCTGCTGGCGCTCACGCACGGGGGGAGCGACGGGCCCCGCATCGTGGCCGAGATCCGCAACCCGAGCAACCTCGAGGCGGCGCGACTGGTGGGCGCCAACCGCACCGTGCTGCTCGACATCCGCGAGACCGTCGCCAAGCTGGTCGTGCAGACGTCCCGACAGTCCGGCGCGTCCGCTGTGTACACCGAGCTCTTCGACTACGAGGGCGACGAGATCTACTTCCTCGAGAAGCATGACCTGGACGGCTCGACGTATGGCCAGGCTCAGCTCGCCTTCGAGAACGCCTCGGTCATCGGCCTGGTCACCGACGGCATCCCGGGTCTGAACCCACCCCCGGACACCGTCATCTCCGGGCACGGCCTCGTCGTCGTCGCGGAGGACGACTCGGCCCTCGACGGCCAGTCCCCTTCTCTCGCCGAGCCCGATCTGACACTGCTCGGCACCGAGACCGGCACCGACGAGCACCCCACGCAGGCACTGCTGATCGGCTGGAACGAGCGCGCGCCGATCGTGCTGCGCGAGCTCGAGCACTACGCACAGCCCGGGTCGACCCTGACCGTGCTCACGTCGTTCGGTCACCCTGAGGTGCCCGAGCTCGAGAGTCTCGCGGTCACGATCGTCTCCGGTGCCACGACCGATCGCGCGACGCTGGAGAAGCATGTCGTCGACGGCCTCGACCAGGTGATCGTGCTCTGCTACTCCGACGACCTCCCGGTCCAGGCGGCGGACGCACGGACCCTGGTCACGCTGCTCCACGTCCGCGACATCCTGTCCGGCTTCGGGTCGCCGACGCCGGTGGTCAGCGAGATGCTCGACGACCGCAACCGGGTCCTGGCCCAGGTGGCACAGGTCGACGACGTGGTGGTCAGCGGCGAGATCGTCAGCCTGATCGTCACTCAGCTCTCCGAGGACCAGCGCCTCGAGCTGGTCTTCTCCGAGCTGCTCGGCAACACGGGCGCGGAGATCTACCTGCGACCCGCGGAGTGGTACGTCCAGCCGGGTGCGGAGGTCAGCTACGCGACGATCGTGGCGGGCGCGCTGCGCCGCGGGGAGACGGCCATCGGCTTCAAGTCGGAGCAGCTCGCGCGCGGGGACGGCACCGCGTTCGCCGTGGTGGTGAACCCGGCCAAGTCGGAGCGGTTCACCGTGCTTCCCGGCGACCGTGTCGTGGTGCTGGCCGAGTCCTGAGCGAGACTCGACCCATGAGCGAGCACGAGCTGTGGCTGGTCCGGCACGGGCAGACCGAGTGGAGCCGGGACGGACGGCACACGTCCACGACCGACCTGCCCCTGCTCCCCGAGGGCGAGGAGGTCGCCCGCGGGCTCCGCGAGCGGCTGGCCGAACAGAACTTCGCCCTGGTGCTCACCAGCCCCCGGCTGCGCGCCCGCAGGACGGCGGAGCTGACCGGGTTCGCCGATGCCGAGCAGACGGAGGACCTCGCGGAATGGAGGTACGGCGACTACGAGGGCATCACCACCGACGAGATCCGCAAGTCCGTCCCGGACTGGACGGTGTGGACGCATCCGAGTCCCGGCGGCGAGTCCGCAGCGGAAGTGGCGGCACGTCAGGACCGGGTGGTCGAGCGGGTTCGCGCGGCCGAGGGGCCGGTCCTGGCGTTCGGGCACGGGCACTCGCTGCGAGTGCTGGCGGCGCGGTGGCTGGGCTTGGCGGGGACCGATGGCCGGCTGTTCCGGCTGGACACCGCGACCGTGTCCGTCCTGGGTTACGAGCGCGGCAGCCCGGTGCTGCTGCGCTGGAACTGCCCTTGACCGTGTGAGCCCCGGACGGGGACCGTTGGCGCATGTCCCTGAGTGCCGGATGCCCACGCTGCTCGGCCCCCATCGCCGAGTGGTCGGACGGTTCGGACCACGGCTGGTCGTGTCCCGAGCACGGCGCGGTGCTGCCCTTGTGGCGGCCGGCAGAGGCGTCGTACGACGCGTTCGTCGAGCACCTGCAGACGGCGGCGGCGTTCCCGACGTACCTCCCGTGGCCGATGAGCCCGGGATGGGGCGTCACCGACTTCGCCGTCGTGGCCGACCGGCCGGATCGGGCCCGGGCGACGATGACCTGCTGTTCGGGGACAAGCGACCTCGACGGTCCGGTCGACGTCCTCGTCGTGACCGAGGAGGCCGGCACCGGGCTCGGCGCACGGTGCGCGGGCACCAGACACGACGATCCGGGAGTCGGCGAGGGGCCGCCGGCCGTCCGTGTCCGGGTCGAGAGCCTGCAGGTGTCCCTGTGGCCGGTGTCGACCAGCGGGCAGACGGGGGAGTGGGATCGTTCGGTCGTCGTGGGCGAGGCACACGGGCGGTGGCTGTGGATCGTGCTGCGACCCGCCTCGGCGATGTTGCTGCTACGCGACGAGTGGATCCTGCGCGATGTCTCGCGTCTGGGCCCGCCGCTGGTGGAGACGACCTTCGGGGGCCCGCGGCCGCCTTGGTGACCTCAGGGCAGCGACTCACGCCCCACGCGACACGGCCTAGGCTCGCCGCGTGCGCATCGACCTCCACACCCACTCGCGGGCCAGCGACGGCACGCAGTCGCCGGAGGAGCTGGTGCGAGCCGCGGTCACAGTGGGACTCGACGTGCTCGCGATCACGGACCACGACACGTCCGCGGGGTGGGCCGAGGCCGAGCGCACCGCACGGGAGCTCGGTCTCGAGCTGGTCCGGGGCATGGAGATCAGCACGAAGCACCACGGCAGGGGAGTTCACCTGCTCGCGTACCTGCCGGACCCGACGTACCCCCCGCTGCTCACCGAGCTGGCCCGGGTCCTCGACGGACGCCGCTCGCGGGTGCCGGTGATGCTCGACCGGCTGCGGGGTATGGACATCGAGATCACCGACGAGGACGTACGCCGTGCATCCGGCGGCACCGCCGCCACCGGCAGGCCGCACGTCGCCGATGCGCTGGTCGCACTGGGGCGGGTGACGGACCGGTCGGAGGCGTTCGACCGCTACCTGGGCGCCGGGCGTCCGGCGCACGTCGACCGCTATGCCGCTCCGCTTGTCGACACGATCCGGCTCGTGCGCGAGGCCGGCGGGGTCAGCGTGATCGCCCACCCCTGGGGGCGCAGCGGCCGGCACTGGCCGGGAGCGGCCGAGCTGGCGGCGCTCAAGGACGAGGGACTGTCGGGCGTGGAGGTGGACCACCAGGACCACGACACCGACTCGCGGCGCCTGCTGCGCTCGATCGCGCGGGACCTGGACCTCGTGGTGACCGGGTCCAGCGACCACCACGGCACCGGAAAGATCGACCACGACCTGGGGGTGAACACGACGTCGGCCGCTGACTACGAGCGGCTCCTCGAGCTCGCCGCGGCGGCGTCCGCACGCTCGGGCCGACAGACCCCGCAGGTGGTCAGACCGTGACCAGCATCATCAGCGGCGTCCTGTTCGTCGAGGTGTACGTGACGCTCTTCGTGATCATGGACCCAGTGGGAACCGTGCCGATCTTCTTGTCGCTGACCAGTGGACGATCGGCTGCGACCGCCCGGCGGGCGGCCTGGCAGGCAGTGGCCGTGTCGTTCGCGGTGATCTCGGTGTTCGCGTTCTTCGGCCAGCAGATCCTGGCCTACCTCCACATCTCGTTGCCGGCGCTGCAGTGCGCCGGCGGCCTGCTGCTGCTGCTCGTCGCCCTGGAACTGCTGACCGGCAACGAGAAGGAACCGACCGCCGCCGCAGGCACCAACGTCGCGCTCGTGCCGCTCGGGACCCCGCTGCTGGCCGGACCGGGCGCGATCGTCGCGACGATGGTGTTCTCCCGCGACGTCCACGACGTGCCCGACTTCGTCGCCGTGTCCGCCGGGGTCGTCGTCGTGCACCTGTGCATCTGGCTCGCGATGAGGTTCTCGCTGCCGATCCTGCGGCTCATCCGGGAGAGCGGGGTCCTCCTGGTCACCCGGATCGCCGGTCTCCTGCTGTCGGCGATCGCCGTGCAGCTGGTCGCCGACGCCGTACGAGCGTTCATCGCCGGGGAGGGCTGACGCCCACGCCGGTTGCGGAGCGAGGGCCGGGCAGGGCGGCTACTTGCGACCCACGGACTGGAGTCGCTGGAGCAGTCGGTTGGGCAGGATCCGGGACGCGGTGGCGATGGCCTTGTACTGCAGGCTCGGGATCGAGTAGGTCCGGCCCTTCGCGTAGTCGGCCAGGGCGTCGGCCACGAGCTTGTCGGCGTCTAGCCACAGGAAGTCCGGAGCGGAACCGCGGTCGACGTCCATCCGCTCGTGGAACTCGGTCTTCGTGAAGCCGGGGCACAGCGCCATGACCGTGACGCCCTGGTCGCGGTACTCGTTGGCGGCCCACTCGCTGAAGCTGTTCACCCAGGCCTTGGCCGCCGCGTAGGTGCCCCGGGGCAGGAAGGCCGCGACGCTGGAGACGTTGATGACGCCGCCGCGGCCACGCTCGGTCATCGCACCCAGCGCCGCGTGGCTGAGCCGCAGCACCGAGGTCACCAGCACCTCGAGCATCGCCGTCTCGGCATCGGCCGAGTTGGCGAGGAAGCGGCCCTTCAGCCCGAATCCCGCATTGTTGACCAGCAGGTCCACCGGTCGCTCGCGGTCGGCCAGGCGGGCCTCGACGCGAGCCAGGGAGTCGCGGTCGACGAGGTCGGCCGCGAGCACCTCGACCTGGACGCCGTGCGCCGTACGGAGCTCGGCGGCGACGGCCTCGAGCCGGGCCTCGTCCCGGGCCACGAGCACCAGGTCGTAGCCCTGCTGGGCGAGCTGAACGGCGAAGCCGTGACCGATTCCGGCGGTCGGACCGGTCACCAGGGCGACGAGGGGGGCGGTACTCGATGCAGACATGGCGCAAGTCAAACAGGTGCCTCCGCGATCTGCGCCGCTCGGTCCGGCATGATTGCCTCGATGACCACGACACTCGCGATCGCCAACCAGAAGGGCGGCGTCGCCAAGACCACGACCGTGGCGTCGGTCGGCGCCGCGCTGGCCGAGCTCGGGCACTCGGTCCTGCTCGTCGACCTCGACCCCCAGGCGTGCCTGACGTTCTCGCTGGGCATCGACCCCGAGGACCTCGAGCTGTCGATCCACCACGTGCTGACCAAGGGCCTCGACGCCAGCGCGGTCATCCTCGAGACCGAGGACGGCGTCGACCTGCTCCCGGCCACCATCGAGCTGGCCCGGGCCGAGGCCGACCTGCTCACGCGCACCGGTCGCGAGCACGTCATCAAGGCGGCCATGGAGGCCCTGGAGGAGGAGCAGGAAGAGGGATCCGGCTACGACTGGGTCCTGCTCGACTGTCCGCCGTCGTTGGGCGTCCTCACCGTGGCCGCGCTGACCGCCGCGGATGGCGTCCTGATCCCGCTGCAGTGCGAGACGCTCTCGCACCGCGGAGTGGGACAGCTGCTCGACACGGTGCACGACGTACGCCGCTTCACGAACCGGGGGCTCGAGGTGTGGGGCGTGCTGCCGACGTTGTACGACGGGCGCACCAACCACTCGCGCACGGTGCTCGAGACGATCGCCGACACCTACGACCTCGACGTGATCGAGCCGCCGATCCCCAAGACCATCAAGTTCGCCGAAGCCCCGGCGGCCGGCCGCTCGATCCTGGCCACGAGCCGCAGCAGCAAGGGCGCCAAGGCCTATCGCGACGTTGCGGCCAACCTCGTCCTTCGCTCAAGGCGCCCTTCGAAGAGCTCGAAGTAGGTCAGGGGTCGTGAGCCGTCATCGCGCCGAGGTGAGGCCCCGCTACGGGCGGATCGCCCTGCTGGCTTCGTCGCTCGCGGTGACCGGGATCGCTGTCCTCGGCGGCACCGGTGTGATCTCGCCGGCGGCGTCCGAGACCGGCAACGACCGGCCTTCGGCGACCAAGGGGAACAACTCGACACCCGACCCGAACGAGACGTCGCTCGCACCGGCAAGGATCACCGCCGGCTCGGGGTCGCCCGACACGACCGACGTCACCGACCTGGCCGATACCGTCCTTCCATCGGGCTCGGGCTCGGGCCGCCGCATTGTCTTCAGCGAGAGCCGCCAGCGCGTCTGGCTGGTCGACGGTGGCAAGCACGTCGCCCGGACCTACCTGGTGTCGGGAAGCAAGTACGACAACCTCGACCCGGGCACGTACTCCGTCTACTCGCGCTCCGAGCAGGCGTACGGCGTCGACGACTCCGGCACCATGAGGTACTTCGTCCGGTTCACCCAGGGCGACACCGCCGCGATCGGCTTCCACGACATTCCCATCAACGAGGGCAAGAAGGTGCAGACCGTCGCCCAGCTCGGCACCCCGCTCTCGCACGGTTGCATCCGCCAGAGACGCCCGGATGCGATCGCGCTGTGGGAGTTCGCGCCTCTCGGCACGACGGTGGTCGTCACCGTCTGAAATCACAGCGGCCCGCCCGAAGTCTCAGGCGGGCCAGCGTGATGTCGGGCTCAGGCCTCCGCGGCCGTACCCGCCCCCGAGGACCTGCGCCGGCGCCGGTTGCGATTGCGGGTGCCGCCGCTGCGGGCCTCGCCGTCCGCGCTGGGCCCGTCGGTGGTCTTCACCGGAGGAGGGTTCTCGGCGGCGGTCTCGCCGCTGCGGGTCCTGGTCCGGTTGCGGTCGCGGTTGCGGTCGCCACCCGTCTTGCGCTCGCCACCGTCGCGGTTGCTGTCGCGGCCACCGCCGCGGCCGCCACGGTCGCGATCGGTGCGCTCCCGGGGCTGCTGCGGGGCCGCGTCGACGATGCGGCCCTTGGTGCCTGGTGCGATGCCCTGGTCGTGGTAGAGGTGCTCGGACGTGGAGTAGGTCTCCTGCGGCTCGTCGAACGGCAGGTCCAGCGTCTTGTTGATCATCTTCCAGCGGTGCAGGTCCGCCCAGTCGACGAACGTGATGGCGATACCGGTGGCACCTGCGCGGCCGGTGCGGCCGATCCGGTGGACGTAGGTCTTGTCGTCCTCGGGGCAGGTGTAGTTGATGACGTGCGAGACGCCGGCGACGTCGATGCCGCGGGCGGCGACGTCGGTGGCGACGAGGACACGGAGCTTGTCCTCACGGAACTTCGTCAGCGCCTTCTCGCGAGCAACCTGCGCCATGTCGCCGTGCAACGGGCTGGCGTCGAAGCCGCGCTCGGTCAGGTCGTCGGCCACCCGCTGCGCCTGGCGCTTGGTGCGGGTGAAGACGATCACTTTGCCGGCGTCCTCGGCCTGCAGGACCCGGGCGATGATCTCGGGCTTGTCGAGGTCGTGGGCGAGGTAGATGAACTGCGCGGTCGCGGGCACCATCGTGGTGTCGTAGGACGACTCGGCGCGGATGTTCATCGGGTGCCGCATGTGGGTGCGGGCCAGCGAGACGATCGCGGCCGGCATGGTGGCCGAGAACAGCATCGTCTGCCGGGTCTCGGGTGTCATCGACAAGATGCGCTCGACGTCGGGCAGGAAGCCCAGGTCGAGCATCTCGTCTGCCTCGTCGAGGACCAGCGCGTGCACGTGGGAGATGTCCAGCGCGCGGCGGTTGCACAGGTCGATCAGGCGGCCAGGCGTGCCCACCACGATGTCCACGCCGGAGGCCAGCGTGTCGAGCTGGGTGTCGTAGCCGACCCCGCCGTACACCGTCAGGACCCGGAGACCGAGGTCCTTGCTGGCGAGGTGGAGGTCGTTGGAGACCTGCAGCGCGAGCTCACGGGTCGGGGCGACGATCAGGGCCTGCGGCTTGCCCTGGGGCAGGTCGGCGTACGCCGGGTCGTTCATCGTCACGCTGCGCTGCAGCACGGGGATGCCGAAGGCCAGCGTCTTGCCGGTGCCGGTGCGGGCCTGGCCGATCAGGTCGGTGCCCATCAGGGCGACGGAGAGGGTCATCTCCTGGATCGCGAACGGGGTCACGATGTTGGCGCGCTCGAGCGCGTCGCAAATCTCGGGGAGCACCCCGAGCTCTCGGAAGGTGGTCAGTGTCTTTCGCTTTCGTCAGTTCAGCCTGAGAAGCCGATTCGTCTTGGAATGCGGCGGACTCGTCGGTGCGAACCTCGGAAAGGGAACCTCGACAGCATCTGCCGCGCACATACTGGGCCGCGCCGAGAGGAGCGGGCGCGACACTTCTTCGGGTTCAGTCTATCGGTAGGGTCATTGCATGACTGCATCGACGGACGGCGCCCTCGAGGACGACGTCCCGGTGGCCTTCCAGGACCCCGGATATCGCGAGGCAGTGGTCGACCTCCTGGGGGTGATCGCGTACGGCGAGATCTCGGCGTTCGAGCGCCTCGCCGAGGACGCGAAGCTGGCTCCGACCCTCGAGGACAAGGTGGCGATCGCGGCCATGGCGAGTGCCGAGTTCGGCAAGGTTGCGCTTCTCCACGAGCGGCTCACGGACCTCGGTGCGGACCCGTTCGCAGCCATGGCACCGTTTCGCGGCGCGATCGACCTCTTCCACGAGCACACCCGGCCGGCCGACTGGTACGAAGGCCTGGTCAAGGCCTACGTCGGTGACGGCCTGGCCAACGACTTCTACCGCGAGATCGCGGCGTACCTCGACACGGCGACACGCGACCTGATCGTCTCGTCCCTCGAGGACACCGGACACTCGGCGTTCGCGATCGACCGGGTCCGGGCGGCGATCGTGGCCGACCACCGGCTCGGCGGCCGCCTGGCTCTGTGGGGGCGTCGGCTGATGGGGGAGGCGCTGACCCAGGGTCAGCGGGTGGCCGCCGAGCGGGACGCGTTGTCCGCACTGCTCGCCGGCGGGGTGGACCGTCCCGGCCTCGACCTGGCCGCCATCGGCCGGATGTTCACGCGGCTCACGGATCGACACGCTGAGCGGATGGCGGAGCTCGGCCTCGCCAGCTGACCCAGGCCGCGCCCGTGGCAGGGGCAAAACGACGGCGGATCCAGCACCATTCCCACGATGTGGCACCCGTTTGCCCCCTCGAGGGGCGCGGAGCGCGCTTGTGGATGACCGCGTCAGCCCGGCCCCACGGGGTAGGCGTCGGGCATGGATGTCGTGGAAGCGCTCGTGCGGCTGGGCGGGATTGCAAGCGCGGCCGACCTGACCGAGCTGACCTCGCCAGCGCGCGTTCGGTCGGCGGCCGACACCGGCCTCATCCACAGGCTCAAACGAGGGACGTACTGCCTGCCGGGCGTCGAGGAGGCCCTCCGCGTGGCGATCCGGCTCGGTGGCATGGCGTCTCATCTGTCAGCGGCGCAGCTGCACGGCTGGGAGGTGGCTCATCCACCGACGTGTCCGTGGATCGTGGTGCCCCGCAACCGGGAGGTGTCGGACCGGCTGGGCAGCTACGTGTTCTGGGCCGACCTCGCCGGTGAGGCCGGGCACGTCACCTCACCGCTGCGGACGGTGATCGACTGCGGTCGAAGGCTGCAGTTCACTCCGGCGCTGACGGTGGCCGACTCCGCCCTCCGGCACCGGGCGATCACCCGGGACCAGCTACGGGCGGGAGCCGTCGACGTCCGGGGCAAGGGTGCGGGGCCCGTGCGCGAGATAGCCGTACTCGCTGATGGCCGTGCGGCCAACGCGTTCGAGTCCGCACTGCGAGCGATCGCGATCCGGTCCGGCCTGGATGTGGTGCCCCAGCAGGAGGTCTCCATCGCAGGTGAGGTGGTGCATCCTGATCTCGTCGACGTAGGCCGGCGGCTCGTTCTCGAAGCCGATTCCTGGGAGTTCCACGCGACCCGCGAGGCCCACGACCGGGACTGCTGGCGCTACGACGAGCTGGTGCTCGCGGGTTGGACGGTTCTTCGCTTCACCTGGCGGCAGGTCATGCGAGAGCCCGGATGGGTACGAGCCTGTCTCGAACGGCGCGCCGGTGGGGCAAACGGGGGCGGATTCACTGGTTAACCAGTGAATCCGCCCCCGTTTGCCCCACCGGCGCGCCGTTCGAGACAGGCTCGTACCCATCCGGGCTCTCGCATGACCTGCCGCCAGGTGAAGCGAAGAACCGTCCAACCCGCGAGCACCAGCTCGTCGTAGCGCCAGCAGTCCCGGTCGTGGGCCTCGCGGGTCGCGTGGAACTCCCAGGAATCGGCTTCGAGAACGAGCCGCCGGCCTACGTCGACGAGATCAGGATGCACCACCTCACCTGCGATGGAGACCTCCTGCTGGGGCACCACATCCAGGCCGGACCGGATCGCGATCGCTCGCAGTGCGGACTCGAACGCGTTGGCCGCACGGCCATCAGCGAGTACGGCTATCTCGCGCACGGGCCCCGCACCCTTGCCCCGGACGTCGACGGCTCCCGCCCGTAGCTGGTCCCGGGTGATCGCCCGGTGCCGGAGGGCGGAGTCGGCCACCGTCAGCGCCGGAGTGAACTGCAGCCTTCGACCGCAGTCGATCACCGTCCGCAGCGGTGAGGTGACGTGCCCGGCCTCACCGGCGAGGTCGGCCCAGAACACGTAGCTGCCCAGCCGGTCCGACACCTCCCGGTTGCGGGGCACCACGATCCACGGACACGTCGGTGGATGAGCCACCTCCCAGCCGTGCAGCTGCGCCGCTGACAGATGAGACGCCATGCCACCGAGCCGGATCGCCACGCGGAGGGCCTCCTCGACGCCCGGCAGGCAGTACGTCCCTCGTTTGAGCCTGTGGATGAGGCCGGTGTCGGCCGCCGACCGAACGCGCGCTGGCGAGGTCAGCTCGGTCAGGTCGGCCGCGCTTGCAATCCCGCCCAGCCGCACGAGCGCTTCCACGACATCCATGCCCGACGCCTACCCCGTGGGGCCGGGCTGACGCGGTCATCCACAAGCGCGCTCCGCGCCCCTCGAGGGGGCAAACGGGTGCCACATCGTGGGAATGGTGCTGGATCCGCCGTCGTTTTGCCCCTGCCACGGGCGCGGCCTGGGTCAGCTGGCGAGGCCGAGCTCCGCCATCCGCTCAGCGTGTCGATCCGTGAGCCGCGTGAACATCCGGCCGATGGCGGCCAGGTCGAGGCCGGGACGGTCCACCCCGCCGGCGAGCAGTGCGGACAACGCGTCCCGCTCGGCGGCCACCCGCTGACCCTGGGTCAGCGCCTCCCCCATCAGCCGACGCCCCCACAGAGCCAGGCGGCCGCCGAGCCGGTGGTCGGCCACGATCGCCGCCCGGACCCGGTCGATCGCGAACGCCGAGTGTCCGGTGTCCTCGAGGGACGAGACGATCAGGTCGCGTGTCGCCGTGTCGAGGTACGCCGCGATCTCGCGGTAGAAGTCGTTGGCCAGGCCGTCACCGACGTAGGCCTTGACCAGGCCTTCGTACCAGTCGGCCGGCCGGGTGTGCTCGTGGAAGAGGTCGATCGCGCCGCGAAACGGTGCCATGGCTGCGAACGGGTCCGCACCGAGGTCCGTGAGCCGCTCGTGGAGAAGCGCAACCTTGCCGAACTCGGCACTCGCCATGGCCGCGATCGCCACCTTGTCCTCGAGGGTCGGAGCCAGCTTCGCGTCCTCGGCGAGGCGCTCGAACGCCGAGATCTCGCCGTACGCGATCACCCCCAGGAGGTCGACCACTGCCTCGCGATATCCGGGGTCCTGGAAGGCCACCGGGACGTCGTCCTCGAGGGCGCCGTCCGTCGATGCAGTCATGCAATGACCCTACCGATAGACTGAACCCGAAGAAGTGTCGCGCCCGCTCCTCTCGGCGCGGCCCAGTATGTGCGCGGCAGATGCTGTCGAGGTTCCCTTTCCGAGGTTCGCACCGACGAGTCCGCCGCATTCCAAGACGAATCGGCTTCTCAGGCTGAACTGACGAAAGCGAAAGACACTGACCACCTTCCGAGAGCTCGGGGTGCTCCCCGAGATTTGCGACGCGCTCGAGCGCGCCAACATCGTGACCCCGTTCGCGATCCAGGAGATGACCCTCTCCGTCGCCCTGATGGGCACCGACCTGATCGGCCAGGCCCGCACCGGCACCGGCAAGACGCTGGCCTTCGGCATCCCCGTGCTGCAGCGCAGCGTGACGATGAACGACCCGGCGTACGCCGACCTGCCCCAGGGCAAGCCGCAGGCCCTGATCGTCGCCCCGACCCGTGAGCTCGCGCTGCAGGTCTCCAACGACCTCCACCTCGCCAGCAAGGACCTCGGTCTCCGGGTCCTGACGGTGTACGGCGGGGTCGGCTACGACACCCAGCTCGACACGCTGGCCTCCGGCGTGGACATCGTGGTGGGCACGCCTGGCCGCCTGATCGACCTGTGCAACCGCCGCGCGCTGGACATCTCCCACGTGCACGCGCTGGTCCTCGACGAGGCAGACGAGATGCTCGACCTGGGCTTCCTGCCCGACGTCGAGCGCATCTTGTCGATGACACCCGAGACCCGGCAGACGATGCTGTTCTCGGCCACCATGCCGGCCGCGATCGTCTCGCTGGCCCGCACCCACATGCGGCACCCGATGAACATCCGCGCCGAGTCGTCCTACGACACCACGATGGTGCCCGCGACCGCGCAGTTCATCTACCTCGCCCACGACCTCGACAAGCCCGAGATCATCGCCCGGGTCCTGCAGGCCGAGGACGCCGGCAAAGTGATCGTCTTCACCCGCACCAAGCGCCAGGCGCAGCGGGTGGCCGACGACCTGACCGAGCGCGGCTTCGACGCCAGCCCGTTGCACGGCGACATGGCGCAGGTTGCTCGCGAGAAGGCGCTGACGAAGTTCCGTGAGGACAAGCTCCGTGTCCTCGTCGCCACCGACGTCGCCGCCCGCGGCATCGACGTCGCCGGCGTCTCGCACGTCATCAACTACACCTGCCCCGAGGACGACAAGACCTACGTCCACCGGATCGGCCGCACCGGCCGCGCAGGTGCCACCGGTATCGCCATCACGTTCGTCGACTGGGCGGACCTGCACCGCTGGAAGATGATCAACAAGACGCTGGACCTGCCGTTCGACGAGCCGCAGGAGACCTACTCCACGTCCGAGCACCTCTACCACGACCAGGGCATCGCACCAGGCACCAAGGGCCGCATCGTCGACGCGGCCCCGCAGCAGCCCCGGGAGCGCACCGATCGCGACCGTGGCGGCCGCGGCGGTGGCCGCGACAGCAACCGCGACGGTGGCGAGCGCAAGACGGGTGGCGACCGCAACCGCGACCGCAACCGGACCAGGACCCGCAGCGGCGAGACCGCCGCCGAGAACCCTCCTCCGGTGAAGACCACCGACGGGCCCAGCGCGGACGGCGAGGCCCGCAGCGGCGGCACCCGCAATCGCAACCGGCGCCGGCGCAGGTCCTCGGGGGCGGGTACGGCCGCGGAGGCCTGAGCCCGACATCACGCTGGCCCGCCTGAGACTTCGGGCGGGCCGCTGTGATTTCAGACGGTGACGACCACCGTCGTGCCGAGAGGCGCGAACTCCCACAGCGCGATCGCATCCGGGCGTCTCTGGCGGATGCAACCGTGCGAGAGCGGGGTGCCGAGCTGGGCGACGGTCTGCACCTTCTTGCCCTCGTTGATGGGAATGTCGTGGAAGCCGATCGCGGCGGTGTCGCCCTGGGTGAACCGGACGAAGTACCTCATGGTGCCGGAGTCGTCGACGCCGTACGCCTGCTCGGAGCGCGAGTAGACGGAGTACGTGCCCGGGTCGAGGTTGTCGTACTTGCTTCCCGACACCAGGTAGGTCCGGGCGACGTGCTTGCCACCGTCGACCAGCCAGACGCGCTGGCGGCTCTCGCTGAAGACAATGCGGCGGCCCGAGCCCGAGCCCGATGGAAGGACGGTATCGGCCAGGTCGGTGACGTCGGTCGTGTCGGGCGACCCCGAGCCGGCGGTGATCCTTGCCGGTGCGAGCGACGTCTCGTTCGGGTCGGGTGTCGAGTTGTTCCCCTTGGTCGCCGAAGGCCGGTCGTTGCCGGTCTCGGACGCCGCCGGCGAGATCACACCGGTGCCGCCGAGGACAGCGATCCCGGTCACCGCGAGCGACGAAGCCAGCAGGGCGATCCGCCCGTAGCGGGGCCTCACCTCGGCGCGATGACGGCTCACGACCCCTGACCTACTTCGAGCTCTTCGAAGGGCGCCTTGAGCGAAGGACGAGGTTGGCCGCAACGTCGCGATAGGCCTTGGCGCCCTTGCTGCTGCGGCTCGTGGCCAGGATCGAGCGGCCGGCCGCCGGGGCTTCGGCGAACTTGATGGTCTTGGGGATCGGCGGCTCGATCACGTCGAGGTCGTAGGTGTCGGCGATCGTCTCGAGCACCGTGCGCGAGTGGTTGGTGCGCCCGTCGTACAACGTCGGCAGCACGCCCCACACCTCGAGCCCCCGGTTCGTGAAGCGGCGTACGTCGTGCACCGTGTCGAGCAGCTGTCCCACTCCGCGGTGCGAGAGCGTCTCGCACTGCAGCGGGATCAGGACGCCATCCGCGGCGGTCAGCGCGGCCACGGTGAGGACGCCCAACGACGGCGGACAGTCGAGCAGGACCCAGTCGTAGCCGGATCCCTCTTCCTGCTCCTCCTCCAGGGCCTCCATGGCCGCCTTGATGACGTGCTCGCGACCGGTGCGCGTGAGCAGGTCGGCCTCGGCCCGGGCCAGCTCGATGGTGGCCGGGAGCAGGTCGACGCCGTCCTCGGTCTCGAGGATGACCGCGCTGGCGTCGAGGCCCTTGGTCAGCACGTGGTGGATCGACAGCTCGAGGTCCTCGGGGTCGATGCCCAGCGAGAACGTCAGGCACGCCTGGGGGTCGAGGTCGACGAGCAGGACCGAGTGCCCGAGCTCGGCCAGCGCGGCGCCGACCGACGCCACGGTCGTGGTCTTGGCGACGCCGCCCTTCTGGTTGGCGATCGCGAGTGTCGTGGTCATCGAGGCAATCATGCCGGACCGAGCGGCGCAGATCGCGGAGGCACCTGTTTGACTTGCGCCATGTCTGCATCGAGTACCGCCCCCCTCGTCGCCCTGGTGACCGGTCCGACCGCCGGAATCGGTCACGGCTTCGCCGTTCAGCTCGCCCAGCAGGGCTACGACCTGGTGCTCGTGGCCCGGGACGAGGCCCGGCTCGAGGCCGTCGCCGCCGAGCTCCGTACGGCGCACGGCGTCCAGGTCGAGGTGCTCGCGGCCGACCTCGTCGACCGCGACTCCCTGGCTCGCGTCGAGGCCCGCCTGGCCGACCGCGAGCGACCGGTGGACCTGCTGGTCAACAATGCGGGATTCGGGCTGAAGGGCCGCTTCCTCGCCAACTCGGCCGATGCCGAGACGGCGATGCTCGAGGTGCTGGTGACCTCGGTGCTGCGGCTCAGCCACGCGGCGCTGGGTGCGATGACCGAGCGTGGCCGCGGCGGCGTCATCAACGTCTCCAGCGTCGCGGCCTTCCTGCCCCGGGGCACCTACGCGGCGGCCAAGGCCTGGGTGAACAGCTTCAGCGAGTGGGCCGCCAACGAGTACCGCGACCAGGGCGTCACGGTCATGGCGCTGTGCCCCGGCTTCACGAAGACCGAGTTCCACGAGCGGATGGACGTCGACCGCGGTTCCGCTCCGGACTTCCTGTGGCTAGACGCCGACAAGCTCGTGGCCGACGCCCTGGCCGACTACGCGAAGGGCCGGACCTACTCGATCCCGAGCCTGCAGTACAAGGCCATCGCCACCGCGTCCCGGATCCTGCCCAACCGACTGCTCCAGCGACTCCAGTCCGTGGGTCGCAAGTAGCCGCCCTGCCCGGCCCTCGCTCCGCAACCGGCGTGGGCGTCAGCCCTCCCCGGCGATGAACGCTCGTACGGCGTCGGCGACCAGCTGCACGGCGATCGCCGACAGCAGGAGACCGGCGATCCGGGTGACCAGGAGGACCCCGCTCTCCCGGATGAGCCGCAGGATCGGCAGCGAGAACCTCATCGCGAGCCAGATGCACAGGTGCACGACGACGACCCCGGCGGACACGGCGACGAAGTCGGGCACGTCGTGGACGTCGCGGGAGAACACCATCGTCGCGACGATCGCGCCCGGTCCGGCCAGCAGCGGGGTCCCGAGCGGCACGAGCGCGACGTTGGTGCCTGCGGCGGCGGTCGGTTCCTTCTCGTTGCCGGTCAGCAGTTCCAGGGCGACGAGCAGCAGCAGCAGGCCGCCGGCGCACTGCAGCGCCGGCAACGAGATGTGGAGGTAGGCCAGGATCTGCTGGCCGAAGAACGCGAACACCGAGATCACCGCGAACGACACGGCCACTGCCTGCCAGGCCGCCCGCCGGGCGGTCGCAGCCGATCGTCCACTGGTCAGCGACAAGAAGATCGGCACGGTTCCCACTGGGTCCATGATCACGAAGAGCGTCACGTACACCTCGACGAACAGGACGCCGCTGATGATGCTGGTCACGGTCTGACCACCTGCGGGGTCTGTCGGCCCGAGCGTGCGGACGCCGCCGCGGCGAGCTCGAGGAGCCGCTCGTAGTCAGCGGCCGACGTCGTGTTCACCCCCAGGTCGTGGTCGATCTTTCCGGTGCCGTGGTGGTCGCTGGACCCGGTCACCACGAGGTCCAGGTCCCGCGCGATCGAGCGCAGCAGGCGCCGCGAGTCGGTGTCGTGGTCCTGGTGGTCCACCTCCACGCCCGACAGTCCCTCGTCCTTGAGCGCCGCCAGCTCGGCCGCTCCCGGCCAGTGCCGGCCGCTGCGCCCCCAGGGGTGGGCGATCACGCTGACCCCGCCGGCCTCGCGCACGAGCCGGATCGTGTCGACAAGCGGAGCGGCATAGCGGTCGACGTGCGCCGGACGCCCGGCGCCCAGGTAGCGGTCGAACGCCTCCGACCGGTCCGTCACCCGCCCCAGTGCGACCAGCGCATCGGCGACGTGCGGCCTGCCGGTGGCGGCGGTGCCGCCGGATGCACGGCGTACGTCCTCGTCGGTGATCTCGATGTCCATACCCCGCAGCCGGTCGAGCATCACCGGCACCCGCGAGCGGCGTCCGTCGAGGACCCGGGCCAGCTCGGTGAGCAGCGGGGGGTACGTCGGGTCCGGCAGGTACGCGAGCAGGTGAACTCCCCTGCCGTGGTGCTTCGTGCTGATCTCCATGCCCCGGACCAGCTCGAGACCGAGCTCCCGTGCGGTGCGCTCGGCCTCGGCCCACCCCGCGGACGTGTCGTGGTCCGTGATCGCGAGCACGTCGAGTCCCACTGTGACCGCGGCTCGCACCAGCTCCTCCGGCGACTGCGTGCCGTCGCTGGCCCGCGAGTGGGTGTGGAGGTCGATGCGCACGCGGCGAGCCTAGGCCGTGTCGCGTGGGGCGTGAGTCGCTGCCCTGAGGTCACCAAGGCGGCCGCGGGCCCCCGAAGGTCGTCTCCACCAGCGGCGGGCCCAGACGCGAGACATCGCGCAGGATCCACTCGTCGCGTAGCAGCAACATCGCCGAGGCGGGTCGCAGCACGATCCACAGCCACCGCCCGTGTGCCTCGCCCACGACGACCGAACGATCCCACTCCCCCGTCTGCCCGCTGGTCGACACCGGCCACAGGGACACCTGCAGGCTCTCGACCCGGACACGGACGGCCGGCGGCCCCTCGCCGACTCCCGGATCGTCGTGTCTGGTGCCCGCGCACCGTGCGCCGAGCCCGGTGCCGGCCTCCTCGGTCACGACGAGGACGTCGACCGGACCGTCGAGGTCGCTTGTCCCCGAACAGCAGGTCATCGTCGCCCGGGCCCGATCCGGCCGGTCGGCCACGACGGCGAAGTCGGTGACGCCCCATCCCGGGCTCATCGGCCACGGGAGGTACGTCGGGAACGCCGCCGCCGTCTGCAGGTGCTCGACGAACGCGTCGTACGACGCCTCTGCCGGCCGCCACAAGGGCAGCACCGCGCCGTGCTCGGGACACGACCAGCCGTGGTCCGAACCGTCCGACCACTCGGCGATGGGGGCCGAGCAGCGTGGGCATCCGGCACTCAGGGACATGCGCCAACGGTCCCCGTCCGGGGCTCACACGGTCAAGGGCAGTTCCAGCGCAGCAGCACCGGGCTGCCGCGCTCGTAACCCAGGACGGACACGGTCGCGGTGTCCAGCCGGAACAGCCGGCCATCGGTCCCCGCCAAGCCCAGCCACCGCGCCGCCAGCACTCGCAGCGAGTGCCCGTGCCCGAACGCCAGGACCGGCCCCTCGGCCGCGCGAACCCGCTCGACCACCCGGTCCTGACGTGCCGCCACTTCCGCTGCGGACTCGCCGCCGGGACTCGGATGCGTCCACACCGTCCAGTCCGGGACGGACTTGCGGATCTCGTCGGTGGTGATGCCCTCGTAGTCGCCGTACCTCCATTCCGCGAGGTCCTCCGTCTGCTCGGCATCGGCGAACCCGGTCAGCTCCGCCGTCCTGCGGGCGCGCAGCCGGGGGCTGGTGAGCACCAGGGCGAAGTTCTGTTCGGCCAGCCGCTCGCGGAGCCCGCGGGCGACCTCCTCGCCCTCGGGGAGCAGGGGCAGGTCGGTCGTGGACGTGTGCCGTCCGTCCCGGCTCCACTCGGTCTGCCCGTGCCGGACCAGCCACAGCTCGTGCTCGCTCATGGGTCGAGTCTCGCTCAGGACTCGGCCAGCACCACGACACGGTCGCCGGGAAGCACGGTGAACCGCTCCGACTTGGCCGGGTTCACCACCACGGCGAACGCGGTGCCGTCCCCGCGCGCGAGCTGCTCCGACTTGAAGCCGATGGCCGTCTCCCCGCGGCGCAGCGCGCCCGCCACGATCGTCGCGTAGCTGACCTCCGCACCCGGCTGGACGTACCACTCCGCGGGTCGCAGGTAGATCTCCGCGCCCGTGTTGCCGAGCAGCTCGGAGAAGACCAGCTCGAGGCGCTGGTCCTCGGAGAGCTGAGTGACGATCAGGCTGACGATCTCGCCGCTGACCACCACGTCGTCGACCTGTGCCACCTGGGCCAGGACCCGGTTGCGGTCGTCGAGCATCTCGCTGACCACCGGCGTCGGCGACCCGAAGCCGGACAGGATGTCGCGGACGTGGAGCAGCGTGACCAGGGTCCGTGCGTCCGCCGCCTGGACCGGGAGGTCGTCGGAGTAGCAGAGCACGATCACCTGGTCGAGGCCGTCGACGACATGCTTCTCCAGCGTCGCGCGATCGGTCGTGGCACCGGAGACGATCGTGACCGCGAGACTCTCGAGCTCGGGCACCTCAGGGTGACCGAACGACGTGAGCACGGTCAGGGTCGACCCGGGCTGTGCGTAGTGCTCGAGCTCGCGCAGCACGATCGGCGCGCGCTCGTTCCAGCCGATCAGCAGTGCCTGCGTGGGGTGCTCGTCGGTGCCGGTCTCGGTGCCGAGCAGTGTCAGATCGGGCTCGGCGAGAGAAGGGGACTGGCCGTCGAGGGCCGAGTCGTCCTCCGCGACGACGACGAGGCCGTGCCCGGAGATGACGGTGTCCGGGGGTGGGTTCAGACCCGGGATGCCGTCGGTGACCAGGCCGATGACCGAGGCGTTCTCGAAGGCGAGCTGAGCCTGGCCATACGTCGAGCCGTCCAGGTCATGCTTCTCGAGGAAGTAGATCTCGTCGCCCTCGTAGTCGAAGAGCTCGGTGTACACAGCGGACGCGCCGGACTGTCGGGACGTCTGCACGACCAGCTTGGCGACGGTCTCGCGGATGTCGAGCAGCACGGTGCGGTTGGCGCCCACCAGTCGCGCCGCCTCGAGGTTGCTCGGGTTGCGGATCTCGGCCACGATGCGGGGCCCGTCGCTCCCCCCGTGCGTGAGCGCCAGCAGGGTCTTGATGACCTCGCTGTCGGGGTCCTCGGAGTCCGGCGCCAGGAGGATCACCGAACGGGCCGTCTGGTGGCTGCTCAGCCTGAGGTCGTCGATGTCCATGGGTGAGCCGGACCGGCAGATCACCCGGGTTCCGCGGGAGTCCGGGACCTTGGCCTTGAGCTCGTCCTCCATCTCCACCTTGTCGCGGTCGGCGAGGATCACGATGACGGGCTTCCTGCGGCTCTCGTTGGCGATGGTCAGCTCACTCACGATCGTGAAGATCGAGTCCGACCAGCCGAGGATCACGGTGTGGCCGGACTCCAGCACGATGGATCGGCCGCGACGCAGCTCGGCGAGCTTGCTGTCGATGCCCGTCGCGATGACACCGATCAGCGCGCTCACGATGAAGAGGCCGGCGATCGTGAGTGCCAGCGTCGTGAGCAGGAATCGCCACGGACCGGAGTCACCCCCGATCGTGCCTGGATCCAGCGCGTGCAGCAGGCTGTAGAACATCTCGTGGAAGAAGCCGCGGTCGGCGTACGCCGCGGGCCGGAGCCGGAAGATCGTGACGAACACCGAGAAGACCAGGATCAGCACGAGCGTCACGACGGACAGCCAGGCGATCAGAGCCGGCGTTCCTCGCGACATGCTGTTGTCGAAGCGGTAGCGCAGCTTGTCGCCGAGGTCTGACTTCGGCGCTCGGGCGCCTCGGGTGACGGTTGGCGAGGCCGCCGTCCGGTCGGCCATCGCCCTCGCCGTGCGACTGCGCATCTGCTGGCCGGTGCGTGCCATTCCATCTCCTTGGTCGAGTGCGGTCCCGTGATGGTCCCGCACCGTCGGCACACCGAACACCATTTCGGCTTCTAGCGCCCCGGTGGACCAGAGCAGTCGTGCCACGATTCGGCCATGGACCTCTCCCGGGCTCGCGCCGCCGCCGCCGCCGGATTCCTGTCCCAGGGCCTGATCCTCCTCAGCCTCACGACCCGGCTCCCGGAGTTCCAGGACCGCTGGGACCTCTCGGACGTGGACCTCTCGCTCATCCTGTTGATGATGATCCTGCTGGCCGGGGCCGGTTCGGTCCTGGCCGAGGGTCTCGCCAGGCGCCGCGACAGCGCGTTGCTGCTGCGAGCCGGCCTCCTCATCGTCGCGGTGGCCGTGCCCGTTCTCTGCTCCGCCCAGAGCGCCGCGTTCTTCATCGGTGGGGTCGCGGCGTACGGGCTCGGTCTCGGCGTGGTCGATGCGAGCACGAACATGCAGGCGGTCGCGCTCGAGCACCGCTACGACCGTCCCATCCTCCCGTCGTTCCACGGCGCGTGGACGCTCGGTGGCGTGCTCGGCGCTGCCAGCACGCTCGCTACCTCCGACCTGCCGCTGCCGGCGAGCGCCGTGCTCGGGGTCGTCCCGCTGCTGGTCGCCTTCGGCCCGTTCCTGCCGCGCGACCACGGACCTACGGAGCTCGCGACCCAGGTCGCCGTACCGTGGCGGCCGATCATGCTGGTCGGCGTCGCGATGGTGCTCTTCTACATGGTCGACACGGCCGTGCAGACCTGGGGTCCGTTGTTCCTCGACCACACCTTCTCGACACCGCAACGCTACGTCGCCCTCGCGGCCCTTGCCTACCTGGTGGCCAGCGGCGCGGTCCGGATCGCGGGCGACTCGCTGGTCCGCCGCCATGGCGCCGTCCTCGTGCTGCGGGTGGGGGCTGTGGTCGCCGCGGCCGCGCTCGCGGTCGTCGTCTTCTCACCCAGCTGGCAGGTCGCCGTGCTCGGCTTCGCACTCCTCGGCGCGGGCGTCGCCGTGGTTGCGCCGTTGAGCTTCTCCGCTGCCGCGCGGATCGCCGGCGGCGAGGGTTTCGACCCCGCGGTCCGCCAGGCCCGGGTCGACGCCGTCATCGCCCGGTTCAACCAGTTCAACTACGTCGGCGCGCTGCTCGGTTCGGTGCTCACCGGGCTCATTGGCTCCGACTCGCTCCGGATCGGCTTCGCCGTACCCATGGTGCTTGTGCTCGGCATCGTCCCACTGGCTCCGGCGTTCGCTCCGCGGCTGGCGGCCTCACTCAACCGGCGCTGAGCCCGCCCAGTTCTTGTCCGGCTGCGGCACGGGACGACCGGGCTGCTCGCCACCACGGGCCTCGAGGTAGCTGTTCTTCGGCACCATCACCTTGCGGCGGAAGATGCACACGACCTTGCCGTCCTGGTTGTAGCCGATGGTCTCCACGTGGACGACGCCTCGGTCGTCCTTGCTCTTGCTCTCGGTCTTGTCCAGCACCGTGGTCTCTCCGTAGAGAGTGTCGCCGTGGAACGTCGGTGCGACATGCCGCAGAAACTCGACCTCGAGGTTGGCGATTGCCTTGCCGGAGACGTCGGCCACCGACATGCCGAGCAGGATCGAGTAGACGTAGTTGCCGACCACGACGTTCTTGCCGAACTGGGTGGTCTCCTCGGCGTAGTTGGCGTCGAGGTGCAGGGGGTGGTGGTTCATCGTGAGCAGGCAGAACAAGTGGTCGTCGTACTCCGTGACCGTCTTGCCGGGCCAGTGCTTGTACGTCGCGCCGACCTCGAACTCCTCGTAGCTACGACCGAACTGCATCCTGCTGCTCCTGTTCACCAGACGCTCGGCTATCCGCCGACCACGCCTATCGTGTCGAACGCGGCATCGAAGCGGCAGTCGTCTCGGGCGTGGCCATTGTCACGAGCCGCCCCCACCGGCCTTGCGTCGGTGCATCTTCGGGGCCCCGCCGACGACCTCGGAGCCGTGGGCCTTCTCCTTCACGGGGCCGTCCTGGTGGACGCCCTTCTCCTTGGAGTTCTTGCGATCCAGCGCCTCCCGCATCTTGGCCTTGAGGTCGTCGTTGTCCTTCGAGTCCGTCATGCGTTCCTCCGCGAGGTCTAGCCGGGCAGTCCTCCCACCCTGACACCACCATCCAACCGCGTCGACTCATATCCGGATCCTCCGGGGCGCGTCGAACGTCAGAACACCATGTCGCGACTCTCCCCTTCAGCCGTGCTGGTCGCCACCGTCGCGTGTCTCGCGCTCGCCGCGTGCGGCAACGACTCCGATCCCGGCACGGCCACCGACCCCGGAGGGTCCTCGAGCACCTCTCCCACTCCCACGGCGGAGCCCACGGTCGGGAGCTATCCCGCCTTCGAGCCGACCGACTACTCCTACTCCCTTTCCGTCAGCTGCTTCTGTGCCGACGCCGGCGTCCCGATCCGGGTCACGGTCGAGCACGGCGACGTCACGGCCGCGGTGTACGCCGAGGGTGGCCGCGGCGTGAAGCAGGGCGATCCGGTCGAGAAGTACCGCTGGCTGAGCATCAACGACGTCATCGACGCCGCCAACGACACCGGAGCGGCCTCGGTCGACGTGACGTGGCCCGATGGGCAGGACTACCCGAGCTCGGTCTACGTCGACCAGGACAAGAACGCCATGGACGAGGAGGTCGGCTACCAGGTGTCCGACGTGGCCGTCACCGGTTGACCGGGTCCGACGGCGTGCGGTCCTGGCTGGCTAGCAGAGCGTGTACTTGCCGCACTCGTTGACCACGAAAGCAGGCGGAAGCATGGCGCCGGCCACGATCATCGAATGATCGGTGGTCTTCCTGACCAGGGCACTCCGGTCGTCGACGTACGACGTGAAGCCGGTGTTCGACGAGCCGAAGATCCAGTCGATCCGGGTCGGCCGAGGGACCGCGCACGAGCCCCCGACGTTGGATCCTCCGTTCGCCGCGTGCAGGTCCGTGCTGCGGGTGACCTTGCAGAAGTAGGAGTCCTTCTCGTTCATGTCGCCGGTGAGGAACACCGGCAGGCCGGTGCTGGCGCGAAGCGCGTTGGCCTTGGCGATCTGGCGGGCGGCGGCGATGTTGCGCCACTTCTGGGCGGGCCCGCGCGCATTGGCCGGGTTGTGGAAGTTCATGAAGTAGGCCTGCTGACCGTTCTTCAGGTTCTGCAGCTTCACGACGGGCATCCGGATCTCGTTGCCGTGGAAGTAGGGGATCTTCATCCAGCCTGGTTCGACCAGGGACCACGTGTCGAGGCGCCAGGCGATGGAGTTGCGTACCGCGACCTTGCCCATGGTGTTGCCCGGATACACGCCCCAGCCGGCCCCGAGCTCGGACTTGAACACCCGATACTGCGGCAGCTCGAACTCCTGGAAGCCCACGACGTCCACGTCGTGACGCTGCAACAGCTCGATGGCCCAGTGCATCCGCTTCTCGCCGATCGCCCAACCGTGCTTGTTGCCGTTGGGGGAGGTGTGGCCGGCGCCGAGCACGTTGAACGAGCTCACCGTGAAGAACGTCGGCACCGACGGGTCGGTGGGGACGGGTCCGTCGGTCGGTGTCGGCGGGGCCGTCGTGGGGGTGCTGGAGGAGGAGGTCTCGGCGCTGAGCGACGCGTCGTCGTCATCGGAAGGCCCCGTGGCCAGGCGCAGCACACCGACGCCGATCATCGTCGCGACGAGGAGGACCGCCACCCAGGCTGCGCGAGCGCGCGGCAGACGCGGGCGGGGCAGGCGCATGGGTCCTCCGGGGCAGCGGACGGCGTGCCGGACCACACCGTCGACGGGGCGACTCTAGCGTCACTTTGGTCACATCCGTGCCATTTCGCCACAGTGGCACGAAGGGGGCACGAAGGGGCACGAAGGGGGCACGAAGGGATGCGCCGGACGCCAGCCCGGGTCAGCGCAGCTTGTAGTCCTCGATCACGCGGCGACCGATGATCATCTTCTGGATGTCAGCGGTGCCCTCACCGATGAGCAGCATCGGCGCCTCACGGTAGAGCCGCTCGATCTCGTACTCCTTGGAGAATCCGTAACCGCCGTGGATCCGGAACGAGTCCTCGACGACCTGGGAGCAGTACTCCGAGGCGAGGTACTTGGCCATGCCTGCCTCGAGGTCGTTGCGCTTGCCGGAGTCCTTCTTGCGGGCCGCGCGGACCATCATCTGGTGGGCGGCCTCGACCTTGGTGGCCATCTCTGCGAGCCGGAACATCACGGCCTGGTGCTCGGCGATCTTCTTGCCGAACGTCTCGCGCTGCTGGGCGTAGGCGACGCCGAGCTCGAACGCCCTGTTGGCGACGCCGCAGCCACGGGCCGCGACGTTCACGCGCCCGACCTCGACACCGTCCATCATCTGGTAGAAGCCCTTGCCCGGCTCACCACCCAGGATCTGCTCGGCCGAGATCTGGGCGCCCTCGAAGATCATCTCCGTGGTGTCGACGCCCTTGTAGCCCATCTTGTCGATCTTGCCGGGGATGGTGACGCCCGGAGCGGTCTCGCCGAACCCGACCTCCTTCTCCACCAGGAACGTCGTCATGTTCTTGTACGTCGACTCCGCACCCTCGTCGGTCTTGACGAGCACGGCGACCAGGTTGGCCGAGCCACCGTTGGTCAGCCACATCTTCTGGCCGTCGATCGTGTAGTTGCCGTCCTCGCCCTTGACCGCCTTGGTCTTGATGGCGGCCACGTCGGAGCCGCAACCGGGTTCCGACATCGAGAAGGCGCCGCGGATCTCGCCCTCGGCCATCTTCGGCAGGTACTTCTTCTTCTGCTCCTCGGTGCCGTGCTGGAGGAGCATGTAGGCCACGAGGAAGTGGGTGTTGATCACCCCGGACACGCTCATCCAGCCGCGGGCGATCTCCTCCACGACCAGGGCGTAGGTCAGCAGCGACTCTCCGAGCCCGCCGTACTCCTCGGGGATCATCAGGCCGAACAGGCCCATCTCCTTGAGCCCCTCGACGATCTCGGTGGGGTACTCGTCGGCGTGCTCGAGCTCGGTGGCGACCGGGAGGATCTTGTCCTCGACGAACGTCCGGACCGCCTTCAGGATCTCGGTCTGGTCGTCGGTCAGTCCGTCGGTCTCGCAGAGGCGGCCCATCAAGTTACCTTCCAGTAGATCGGATCCTTCTCACTCTAGAGGCGGGCCGCTCACATCTCATCATGAGAAGGATCACCGGGGCGGAGCCTGCGGGCTCTGCTCCGCAGCCTGCCCAAGATGCTCGTTCCCCCGGCCGACTCCCCGGGACCGGCGGCGGCCACGAACCCGTCCGCCAGTGCTGCCGGGTCGTCGTCGACCCGCTCAGCGGCCGGTACGTCGTCCGGGTGCACCTCGTCGTCGCCACCCAGCACCGGGAGCAGGTCGGCCGGATCGCCGTGGACGGGGTGACCACGGGACTCGATCTGCGACAACCAGGCCCGGGTGACGGGCTCGAACACCTCGCGCAGCGAGGCCGGCGTCCGCGGACGCGTCGACGACCGGCCGGCGAGCACACTCTCGGCGTACTCGCGCTTGACGATGCGCTGGTAGGCCCGGGGGTCGAGGCGACCGTCGAGGGCGAGGTTGACCTCGCGCAGCAGCCTGATCTCCGCGACGCCCAGCGACGGGTTGGCTCGTGCAGCGGCACCCGCGTCGACGAGGTCGGCGTCGAAGCCGGCCGCCTCTGCGAACCGACGCCAGAGCTCGTCGGGGGGTGCGCCCGCTGGCGGGCCGGCGACAAGGTGCACCCGACCGGGAGGGACCGCCGTCGACCAGCGCCGGAGGGCGTCCGCGAAGTCCTGGGCGTGCCAGAAGTGCGGCCGCACCCCGCCGGCGTCGGGGCCGGCGTCCGGACCGGTGTCGGCGCGGAACTGGTCCCGCTCGAAGGCTGCGAAGGACCGGGTCTCCCCCAGCTTCACCTCCTCCTGCCAGTGGGCGGTGGCCTGGCGGCCGAGGTCACGGGCGGTGACGACCACGTGCACCTCGAGCCCCGCCAGGGGAGCGATGGCGGCCGCGATCTGCTCGATCGTGGCGCCTGCGAGCACCTCGTGGCTGATCACCGTGGTGCCGGGAAACTCGCGCGCCCGGTCACAGAGCCGCTGCCAGGTGCCCGCGACGTCCTGCGGGCGGAGCCCGAACTTGTCATGGCTGCCCCGCACCTCGACCGCACCGCGGAACATCGCGCCGGGTCCGAGGAACGGGTAGAGCACGCCGCCGTCTCGCAGCCGGTCGCGGTTGGCAGCGAGCATCTCCTGGAGGTACGTCGTGCCCGTCTTGGGCAGCCCGACGTGCAGAACAACGCGCTGCGGAGGTCCGGAGGCCGCTGGCGACGGAGGGGGCGACGCTGAAGTCATGGTGCAGACATGGTGCCAGTGACGCTGCAGAGGGCGCGCCGACCGGTAGCGTTGCGGGACGTGAGCACCGCCCCCTCGCGCGTCTACGCGGCCCGTCTCGTCGGGCTGCCGATCTTCGACCCCCAAGGCGACCAGGTCGGCAAGGTGCGAGACCTCGTGGTGGCGATCCGGTCCGAGGTCAGCCAGCCCCGCGTGCTCGGCATGGTGGCCGAGGTCTTCGGTCGTCGCCGGATCTTCGTCCCGATGACCCGCGTGACGAACATCGACAGCGGTCAGGTGTACACGACGGGGCTGCTGAACATGCGCCGTTTCGAGCAGCGCTCGACCGAGACCCTCGTGATCGGCCAGCTGCTCGACCGGACCGTGACGATCCCGAGCGCCGGCATCACCGCGACGGTCTACGACGTGGGCATGGAGCAGGCCCGGAACCGCGACTGGGTGCTGAGCCGGGTCGCGGTGCAGGAGCCGGCCAAGGCGTTGCGTCGGCGCGGCCAGACCCACGTCGTCGAGTGGCGAGATGTCGAGGGGCTCACCCAGCGAGACGAGACCCAGGGTGCGACGCACCTGATCGCGGCACTCAACGAGATGCGGGTCGCCGACGCGGCGAGCATGATCCACGACCTCCCCCCGGAGCGACGCACGGCCGTCATCGCCGCCCTCGACGACGAACGACTTGCCGACGTGCTCGAGGAGCTGCCCGAGGAGGACCAGGTCGAGATCCTCGAGGCGCTCGACAACGAGCGCGCCGCCGACGTCCTCGAGGAGATGTCACCGGACGACGCCGCCGACCTGATCGCCGACCTTCCGGCGGAGACGGCCGAGGCACTCCTCCGGCTGATGGAGCCCGAGGAGGCCGAGGACGTGCGCCGGCTGATGTCGTACGTCGAGAACACCGCGGGCGCGATGATGACACCCGAGCCGGTGATCCTGGGGCCGGACGCCACGATCGCCGACGCCCTGGCCCAGGTGCGCAACCCGGAGCTCACGCCCGCGCTGGCCGCGCTCGTCTACGTCTGCCGGCCACCGCTCGAGACGCCTACGGGCAGGTTCCTCGGAGTGGCCCACATCCAGCGACTGCTGCGCGAGCCGCCGTCGACGCTGGTCGCGGGAGTGCTCGACGACTCCATGGACCCGCTGCGTCCGGAGGCCACGATCGACCAGGTGGCGGCCCACCTGGCGACGTACAACCTCGTGGCGGCGCCGGTGGTCGACGACAACGGGCACCTCGTCGGCGCGGTGAGCGTCGACGACCTCCTCGACCACATGCTCCCCGAGAACTGGCGCGACCAGGCGATCCGCTCGACCGACCGCCGACAGGGGGTGCGCCGTGCCTGAGACCCGGAGCCCCCGCTCCCGCCTGGACACCCCCAAGGAGACGCGCCGCACGATCGTGCGCCGGCCCGCGTTCAAGGCCGACGCCCTCGGGGTCTTCGCCGAGGAGTTCGCGCGGTTCATGGGCACCGCCCGGTTCCTGACCTACATGACCATGTTCGTGGCGGTCTGGGTGGTCTGGAACGTCGCCGCGCCCACCAACGCGCGCTGGGATGACTACCCGTTCATCTTCCTCACGCTGATCCTCAGCCTGCAGGCGTCGTACGCCGCTCCCCTGATCCTGCTCGCCCAGAACCGGCAGGAGACCCGCGACAAGGTGGTCGCCGAGCAGGACCGGCAGGCCAACGCGCGCGCCCACGCGGACATGGAGTTCCTCGCCCGTGAGGTGGCCTCGCTGCGGATGGCGGTCGGCGAGGTGGCCACCCGCGACTTCATGCGCTCGGAGCTCCGCTCGCTGCTCAGCGATCTCGACGAGCGGGCTCGCGGCGACGACGAGGACCCCCGGCTCGCCTGAGCGGTACGTCACGCCCACCGGCGGCTGTCGGTGTGCAACGACCAACTACCCTTGAGCATCATGAGCACCCCCACTCTCGAGCAGGTCCACCCCGAAATCTGGGCCGCCCTCGCGACCGTCAACGACCCCGAGATCAAGCGTCCGATCACCGACCTCGGCATGGTGGACTCCGTCGGGATCGACGACGCCGGTGTGGTGCGCCTGACCGTCCTGCTGACCGTGGCCGGCTGCCCCCTGAAGGACACGATCACCCGCGACGTGAACGCCGCCGTCCGTCAGGTGCCCGGGGTCACCGGTGTCGAGCTCGAGCTCGGGGTCATGAGCGCCGACCAGCGCTCGGGCCTGCAGGCGACGCTGCGCGGTGGCCAGGCGGCGCGCGAGATCCCGTTCGCGCAGCCGGGCTCGCTCACCAAGGTCTTCGCGATCGCCAGCGGCAAGGGTGGTGTGGGCAAGTCGTCGGTGACCGTCAACCTCGCGCTGGCGATGGCCAAGCAGGGGCTCAAGGTGGGCATCGTCGACGCCGACATCTACGGTCACTCGGTCCCAGCCATGCTCGGCATCGCCGACTCCCGTCCGACCCAGGTCGAGGACCTGATCATGCCCGTGCCCACGTCGAGCGGGGTCTCGGTCATCTCGATCGGGATGCTGAAGCCCAGCCGCGAGCAGGTCGTCGCCTGGCGGGGGCCGATGCTGGACCGGGCCCTCGTGCAGATGCTCGCGGACGTCTACTGGGGCGACCTCGACGTGCTGCTCCTCGACCTTCCGCCCGGCACCGGCGACGTCGCCATCTCCCTCGGCCAGCATCTGCCCGGCGCCGAGGTCGTGGTGGTGACCACGCCGCAGGAGGCCGCGGCCGAGGTGGCCGAACGCGCCGGCACGATGGCCTCGATGATGCACCAGCGCGTCGTGGGGGTCGTCGAGAACATGAGCTTCCTGGTCTGTCCACACTGCGCCGACTCGGGGAGCCCCGAGCACAAGCTCGAGATCTTCGGTAGCGGCGGTGGCGACCGGGTCGCGGCCACCCTCTCGCAGCGGTTCGGCTACGACGTTCCCGTCCTGGGCCGCGTGCCGCTGGACGTCTCGTTGCGTGAGGGCGGCGACGTCGGGAAGCCGATCGTCGACGCGGACCCCACGGCTCCGGCCGCCGTCGTGCTCTCGGGGATCGCGGACACGCTCTGTGGCCGAGGCCGCGGGCTGGCCGGCCTGCAGCTGGGTCTCACCCCTGCCAGTAGGTTCTAGTACGTGTTCGGAGTCGGCCTGCCAGAGTTCGCGGTGATCGCGTTCGTGGCCGTGCTGGTGTTCGGTCCCGACAAGCTGCCCGAACTCGCGCGCCAGGCCGGCCAGATGGTGCGCAAGGCCCGCACCTTCGCCAACGCGGCCCGCGACGAGCTGCGCAACGAGCTCGGCCCCGACTATGCCGACCTCGAGCTTCGCGACCTCGACCCCCGCACCATCGTGCGCAAGCACATCACCGAGGCGATGCAGGAGGCCGACCGCGCCGAGGCCACCCCCGCGCGCCGACGCGGCCTGCGACCCCTCGACGACGGCGAGGTCCCGCCGTACGACGCCGACGCGACCTAAGTCGACCTGTCACTTTTGGCCCCTGTAGGGCCATCGACTCGTCAGTTTTGGCCCGCTCTCGGGGCCAGAAGTGACAGGTCGGCAGGTTTCTGAGGGCCATTTCTGACAGGTCGGCGGATCAGTCGTGGCTCTGGACCGCGGCGATCGCGCCGAAGGGCACCAGTAGCTGTCGATCGGTGGCCACCAGGACCTCCACGAAGTCCGCGCCGACGCGCG
>JAOPXM010000215.1 GCA_025965125.1 Nocardioides sp. | reverse complement strand
CCGTACGAGGTGTACCTGCAGGTGCTCGAGGAGATCGGCTCGGTCTGGTCGAGCGTCGGCGTCGGGGTCCGCGTGCACGCCCTCTCCTGCTTCGGCCTCGCAACCGCCGGTACGCCGGACCAGAAGGCGAACTGGCTGCCGGACATGCTGGCCGGCGACCTGCTCGGGGCCTACTGCCTCTCCGAGGCGCACGCCGGCTCCGACCCGGCAGCCATGCGCACCACTGCCCGGCGAGTCGGCGACGAGTACGTCCTCAACGGCGCCAAGGCCTGGACCACCCACGGCGGCCAGGCCGACTACTACAAGGTCATGGCTCGCACGTCCGACGACCGCAACGGGATCTCCTGCTTCCTGGTGTCCGCCGACACCCCCGGCCTGGTTGCGGACCCGCCGGAGAAGAAGATGGGGCTCACGAGCTCCACCACCGCAACCATGCGCTTCGACGACGTGCGGATCCCGGTCGAGCGCCGCCTCGGCGAGGAGGGCGAAGGCCTGAAGATCGCCCTGGCCGGGCTCGACTCCGGGCGCCTCGGAATCGGGGCCGTCGCCACCGGCCTGGCCCAGGGGGCCCTGGACCACGCGCTGGCCTACGCCCGCGAGCGCGAGACCTTCGGCAAACCGATCATCGAGCACCAGGGTCTTGGTTTCCTGCTCGCCGACATGGAGGCCGCCGTCCAGTCCGCCCGCGCCACCGTGCTGCACGCCGCTCGCCTGAAGGACGCTGGGCTGCCGTTCTCGCGGGAGGCCTCGATTGCCAAGCTCGTTGCCACCGACAACGCCATGAAGGTCACCACCGACGCCGTCCAGGTCCTCGGCGGCTACGGCTACACCCGTGACTTCCCCGTCGAGCGCTACATGCGCGAGGCCAAGGTCATGCAGATCTTCGAGGGCACCAACCAGATCCAGCGCATGGTCATCGCACGCTCCCTCGGCGCCGGCAACAACGGTGCGATCACCCAGGCCTGACCGACGGGTCAGGCTCCGGACGGCTCCAACGGCGGGGCGGGTACGTCGAACGCCGGGCTCTCCACACCGCCATCGACCTGCAGCACCTTGCCCGTGACCCAGGCCGCTGCCGGTGACGCGAAGTAGAGCACCGCGCACGCGATGTCCTCTGGCTGCCCCGGTCGGCGCATCGGGGTGTTGCGCTCGTACTGCTCGCGCAGCCGGTCGTCGGTCAGCACCGACGCGAGTCCCTTGGTCGCGACCCCGCCCACGCTGATCGCGTTGACCCGGACGCGTGGCGCCAGCTCGGCGGCGAGGTTCTTCGTCATCATGTTCAGCGCGGCCTTCGCCGAGCCGTAGGCGACGAACGAGCTCATCACCATGTCCGAGGAACGCGACGAGATGTTGACGACGGCGCCCTGGCCCGTCGTGTCGACCATCGCCCGGGCGGCCAGCTGGGTGAGCAGGAACGGTGCGGTCACGTTGAAGCGGAACGCAGTCTCGAAGAAGCGCTCGGACGTCGTCATCGCCGGCCTCGGACCGGTGCCGCCGGCGTTGTTGACCAGGATGTCCAGACGCCCGAAGACCTCCAGCGTCTCGGCGACCAACCGCTCCAGCTCGGCGGTCTGCATCACGTCGGCAACCACGATGTGGGCTCGCCGGCCGGTCGCCTCGACCAGCTTCGCGACGTCCTCCAGGTCCGCGCGGGTCCGGGCCGCGAGCACCACATCCGCCCCAGCCTCCGCCAGGCCGATCGCGACGCCGCGACCGATCCCTTGTCCGGCGCCGGTCACGATGGCCACCTGGTCGGTCACGAGAAAGTTGTCGAGGATCACCGCGTCAGCCAAACGGTGATGGCCGATGCTGTCAACGCGGAGCGGGACGAGACCCCGCGCCCGGCTTGGTCCTAGAGTCCCGTCCATGCCCACCAAGGTCGACCCGATCGCGCTCACCATCGGCGCCATCCGCCTGGCCTCGGGGATCTCGTTCCTCGTGGCTCCCGTGAAGGCGAACCGCCTGTGGGGTGACAAGGAGGAGCCGGTCGCGACGACCAGGCTGCTGCTGCGCTCGATGGGCTACCGCGACTTCCTGATCGGAGGTCTCCTGGTCACCGCGGCGGCGCGCGGCAAGGACACCCGCGGGTGGTTCCTCGCCTCCGGTGGCGCCGACGCCGCGGACCTGCTCGGCGGGATGAGCGTCCACGCGCAGATGCCGAGGTCCCAACAGGTCATCGGGCTCGGCGGCGCAGCCGTCGGCATCGCTGTCGGCCTGTGGGGCGCGACCCGACCGCGCTGACCCGCCCGAAGTTTCTCGGGCGAGTCAGCGGTCGGTCCGCGCTGCGGTCAGAGACCCGATCGGTGGACCGTGGCCCTGGCCATGCCGAGGTTCACGGTCGCCGCGGTGCCGTCCAGCAGCTTCAGCTGCAGTGCGATCACGGAGATGCCGCGGCGCTGCCGCTTGATGACGGAGTCCTCGATCCGGACCAGGCCCGGGATCTCGATCACTCCCGAGTCGGGGAACGTGTGGCGCTTCCCGTTCACCAGGATCTCCGCGATGGTCGTGCCCTTCGCATCGGTCTTCAGGCCTGAAGGTGTGAGCACCGCGTGCGCCCTGGCCACGATCCCGGTGACGATGAGCTTTCCGTTGCCGAGGTTGATCCGCGCGATCGAGCCTTCTTCCCGGATCTCGGCCGCACCCGCGGAGTTCCGGGCGTACTGCTCGGTGTCCACGCCGCGCACGACGATCTGGTCGGCCAGGTTGAGGTGGGCGGCGCCCTTCTTCCGGACCTCACCGTTGGTGCCCTGGCACGGCATCAGCGACAGCGGGGTGGGACCGCTGCTGACATGGTTGTCCACGGCATCAACTCGGGTGCCGGCCGAGTAGCCGTCGAAGATGCCGTAGGCAACACCACCGGCCAGCTCGGCGTGACTGTGCGCGACCTGGACGCGGCTGTCGGTCGGGATGACCCTGATGTCGATGGCGTCCGCGGCGGCGTAGGCCGACGTGGGCCTGGTGCGCTTGATCGAGCTCCCGAGGCTGATCTTTGCGAGCCCCGGGACGGTGATGGGATGGTTGGGGGTCGGGATCTCCAGGCCCTGGGCGTCTCCGCCTGAGGGCGTGAACACGATCGACGCGATGTGGGTCGTCGTCTTGGAGTGGAACCCGGTGGCGTTGTGGTACGCCCGGGCCAGGGAGCTGACGGCGCTGATCTCCAGGTGGCCAGCGGACGCATTGCCGAGGACGATGTTGGCGACCGAGTGCCTGGAGTACGACGAGACGACGCCACCCTTCTTCTCCGTCCACACCCGACTCTTCACGCCGGAGACGTTGAGTGCGCCGAGATCGGCCTCCGCCTCGTGGTTCTCACGTTCGACCCCGGCACTGTTCGTGCAACCGATCGTCTGGAAGGCCGTCGTGTCGGAGCCCGCGGGAAGCTGACCGCCCTTGACCCGCGTGCCGAAGCCCGAGGTGCCGAAGGCGAACCTGGTTGGTGTGAGTGCCGAGGCTTTGGTGTCGACTGGCACAGTGGCCGACGACGACCCGGTCGGTGCGACCAGGGCG
>JAOPXM010000181.1 GCA_025965125.1 Nocardioides sp. | reverse complement strand
GCGGTGCGGGGTCAGGCTGCGCACGTCGGTGGTCGCTGCGGCGAGCAGGTCCGTCCACTCCGCCGTCGAGGTGTCGAGCAACCGGACGTCACCGAGGTCGAGCCCGTCGAGCAGCCGCCGGTGCTCGGCGTCGGTCACCAGGATCTGGCAGTCGGAGCGGCGTACGTCCGCGAGGATGCCGTCCCCGCGCCGCGTCGTGTTGATCCCGCACAGGACGTAGCCGCCGAGCCCCGCGGCCGCCATCGCGCGGAGCATGTCGGGGGTGTTCCCGAGCAGCACGCCCACGTGCAGCGGCCGGTCGGGGTCAGCGATCCCGATCAGCGCTGCCGCCTGGGTGGCCGCCTCGGTCAGGTGCTCGCGCCAGGTCCAGTCGCGGCCGCCGTACTTCAGACCGACACTGTCGTCCTCCGCGCGCTCGCGCAGCAGCTGCTGGACGTTCTCGGCCATCGTGCGCCTCAGCTCTCGTCGTACGTCGTGCCGCGCGGTGCGCGCGTCCACAGGGCCCCCGCGCCGGCGACGGGCCCGGCGGCGGCCAGCTCGCGCTTGAGCACCTTGTTGGTGGCGGTGCGGGGGAGCTGGTCGAGGACGCGGACGAACCTCGGCCACGCCTTGTCGGACAGGTCCGGCTGCCCGGCCAGGAATGTCTCGAGGTCCGCCGGTGACAGGGCCGAGCGGGTCCCCAGGGCGGCCATGACCTGGTCGCCGACCGCGTCGTCGGGCACGGCGTACACCGCGGCCTGCTCGACCGCTGGATGCCGCAGCAGAATCCGCTCGATGGGCGCGGCGGCGAGGTTCTCGCCGTCGACGCGCAGCCAGTCGGCGGTGCGGCCGGCGAAGTAGACGAAGCCGTCGGCGTCGCGGTAGGCGAGGTCGCCCGACCAGTACATCCCGCCACGCATCCGCTCCTGCTCGGCGTCCGGGTCGTTGTAGTAGCCGGCGAACGCACCGGCGCCCAGCGTGTTCACGAGCTCGCCGGTCGCTGCCTCGGCGTTGAGCAGCTCGCCGTGGGGCCCGAACTCCGCATCCGGGGTCTCGGTGACGGTCTCGGGGTCGTAGATCGCCACGCCCTCGACGGGGCGGCCGAGGCTGCCCGGCGGCATCTCGGGCACCCGCTGGACGATCACGGCGTTCTCCGTCGAGGAGTAGGAGTCGACGACGACGCAGCCGAACCGGCGCCCGAACGCCTCGATGTCGCGCTCGTTCGCCTCGTTGCCGAAGACCAGTCGCAGCGGGTTGTCGGCGTCGTCGGGCCGTTGCGGTGTGGACATGATGTAGGTGAGCGGCTTGCCGACGTAGTTGGCGTACGTCGCGCCGTAACGTCGCACGTCCGGCAGGAATCCGCTCGCCGAGAAGCGCGGGGCCAGCGCCATCGTCGCTCCGGCAGCCAGCGCGGGGCCCCAGCCGGCCATCACAGCGTTGGAATGGAACATCGGCATCGACAGGTAGGCGACGTCGTTGCCGCCGAGCCCGAAGCGCTCCGCCAGGAACTCCCCGGGGGAGGCGATCTTGGCCTGCGTGATGTTGACCGCCTTCGGTGTGCCGGACGTGCCCGACGTGAAGATCAGCATCATCAGGGTGTCCGGGCCGACCTCGGTCCCTGGTGTCTCCGCGTGGGCGTGCCTCTCCAGCAGGGCGGCCCACTCCGGGGAGTCGAGGCGAAGGACCGGCACTCCGATGTGGAGGTTCTCGAGCAGCCCCGCGTGGGTGTCGTCGGTGAGCACCAGCCGGGTGTCGGACCGGTGGACGTCGTCGACGAGCGCCGCGCCACGACGGGTCGTGTTCAGCCCGACGACGACGTGCCCGCCGAGGGCGGCCGCACCCAGCAGGAACGAGAACTCCGGCACGTTGTCGAGCAGCACCCCGACGTGCGGCGGACCGCCGACGCCCAGCAGCTCGGAGAGGACGGAGGAGCGCACCACCGACTCGTGGACGACCTCGTCCCACGTCCAGGAGTCGTCCCCGAAGAGCAACCCGGGTGCGCTGCCACCCGAGCCGCCCGCGCGCGCCAGCAGCTGGGCGCGCACGGACGCGGTCATGCGGGCTCTGCCGCCAGGGCCCGTCCGACGAGCAGCGCCTGCTCGGTGCTGCCGCCGTGCAGGAACTCGAAGCGCTTGGCGGTCGTGAAGTAGCGGTGGACCTCGCCGTCCAGGTCGATGCCGACACCACCGTGCACGTGGACCGACGTGTGCGCCAGCCGGTGACCAGCGTCGGCAGCCCAGAGCTTCGCGATCGCAACCTCGGTGTCGGCAGGCAGTCCCTCGGCGAGGCGCCAGGCCGCGTGCCAGAGGGTGAGCCGCTGGCCGAGGACGTCGATGTAGCCGTCTGCGAGGCGCTGGGAGACGGCCTGGAACGTGCCGATCGGGCGGCCGAACTGCTCCCGGGTCTTGGCGTAGCTCGCAGTCAGCTTCAGCGCGCCCTCGGTGATGCCGAGCTGCTCGGCGGCGGCGGCCAGCACGAGCAGGTTGCGCAGGCGGTGGTCCACGGTGCCGTCGGCGGGCCCGAGCTGCCGGTCGGAGCCGACGAGCGCGCCGTCGAGGTCGAGACGGGCCACCGTGTCGCCGTCGGAGAAGTGCTGGGGCGTCACCGTGACACCCGGGTCGCCCGGCCGGACCAGGAAGACCGCCACCCCGGTGGGCGTCTCGGCCGGCACCAGGAACACGTCGGCGTAGGCGCCCGCGGGGACGATGGCCTTGCTGCCGGTGAGCCGGAACCCCTCGCCGTCGGACGCGGCGACGGTGGTCGGTCGCGTCGGCGCGAACGCACGCTCCTCGGCGACGGCCGCGGTGATGACGTTGGCGCCGGACGCCGCGCCGGGCAACCACTCCCGCTTCTGCTCGTCGGTGCCCAGCTCAGCGATCACGAGGGACGCGGGGCCGTGAGCGGCCAGCGGGACCGGCGCGACCGTGCGGCCGACCTCGACGAGGACCCGGGACAGCTCGAGGAGCCCGAGCCCGGCACCGTCGTACTCCTCGGGCAAAGCCAGTCCGAGCAGGCCCGCCGCGCCGAGCTCGGCCCAGAGGTCGCGGTCGAACCGGTCGCCGGCCTTCTCGACGGCCTTCTGGCGATCGTTGGTGGCGCGGTCCGTGAGGATCTTCGCGGCCAGCTCGGCGGCGTCGTCCTGCTCGGTGGAGAACGTGAAGTCCATCAGGTTGCCTTTCGTCTTCCGGGGTTTCGAGACGCTCGCTGTTGCTGCTCAACCACCGGCGTCATCAAGTCTCTGAATTCAACGGCGTGCGGCCGGGAGGCCGAGTCCGACGTAGCCGATGATGTCTCGCTGGATCTCGTTGGTGCCGCCACCGAACGTCATCACGAGGGCCGAGCGGTAGAAGCGCTCGAGGCGCCCGGCGAGCACGGCTCCGTCGGAGGCACCCGTGATCCCGGCGTTGGGTCCGACGATCTCCATGAGCGAGCGGTACACCTCGGTCGCGAGCTCGGAGCCGTAGATCTTGGTCGCCGACGCCTCGGCGGGGGAGAGGTCCACCCCGTTGTCGGCGTCGGAGGCGAGCTTCCAGTTGAGCTGGGTCAGCATCTCGACCCGGGCGTGGGCCCGGCCGAGCGCGATCTGCACCCATTCGGCGTCGATCACCCGCTGGCCGTCGGGGTTCTTGGTCTCCTGGGCCCAGGTGCGCACGAGCTTGAGCGATTGGGTGAGCGGCGCCGACGACGTGAGCGCGACACGCTCGTGGTTGAGCTGGTTGGTCATCAGGGACCAGCCGCCGTTGAGCTCTCCGACGAGGTTTGCCGCCGGCACGCGCACGTCCTGGTAGTACGTCGCGCTGGTGTGCACCCCGGCGACGGTGTGCACGGGGGTGTAGGAGAAGCCGGGCGCGTCCGCCGGGACCAGGATCATCGACAGCCCCTTGTGGCGGGGGAGGTCGGGGTCGGTGCGGCAGGCGAGCCAGATCCAGTCGGCGTACTGGATCAGCGACGTCCACATCTTCTGGCCGTTGATGACCCACTCGTCGCCCTCACGGACGGCCTTGGTCTTGAGGGACGCGAGGTCGGTGCCGGAGCCGGGCTCGGAGTAGCCGATCGAGAAGTGCATGTCGCCGGCCAGGATCTTGGGCAGGAAGTACTCCTTCTGCTCCTCGGTCCCGAACCGCATGATCGTCGGCCCCACGGTGTTGAGCGTCAGGTAGGGGACGGGCACGCCGAAGTCGGCCGCGACGTCGGTGAAGATCAGCTGCTCGACCATCGAGCGGGCCTGCCCGCCGTACTCCCTCGGCCAGCCGATGCCCAGCCATCCGTCGGTCCCGAGCTGACGGATGACCTCCTTGTAGACCCCGGCCTCGCCGAACTCTCCGGTGGCGGAGGCGAGCCCGGCCCGCCGCTCGGGGGTGACCAGCGCTGTGAAGTACTCCCGCAGCTCCTCCCGGAGCGCGAGTTCCTCGGCTGAGAGGGCGAGGTGCATGGTGTCTCCCTGGGAACATCGGTACGTGGTGCCGGTGGCACCAGCCGTCCAAAAACTATAACCTGTTCTTGTTTTGGTCTACAGGCACCGATGCGGAGGCACGCGATGAGCGACACCAGGTTCCTCGACAAGGGCACCCCGCCCGAGCGCTTTGCCCGCGGCTGGCACTGCCTCGGCCTCGCCTCGAGCTTCGGTGACGGCAAGCCGCACGGCATCGAGGCCTTCGGCGGCAAGATCGTCGTCTGGCAGGACTCCAAGGGCGAGCTCAACGTCCTCGACGGCTACTGCCGCCACATGGGCGGCGACCTGACCCAGGGCTCGGTGAAGGGTGACGAGGTCGCCTGCCCGTTCCACGACTGGCGCTGGGGCGGCGACGGCAAGTGCAAGGCCATCCCGTACGCGCGCCGCGTGCCGCTGCGCGCCCGCACCCAGAAGTACCCCACGGCCGTCCGCAACGGCCAGCTGATGATCTGGCACGACGTCGAGGGGTCCGAGGCCGACTACGACATCCTGCCGCCCGAGCTGCCCGGTGTCGGCACCGACGCCTACACCGACTTCACGTGGGAGGTCGTCCCGATCACGGACTCGCACTGCCGCGAGCTGATCGACAACGTCGTGGACATGGCGCACTTCTACTACGTGCACTTCTCGTTCCCGACCAGCTTCCGCAACGTCTTCGAGGGCCACGTCGCCACCCAGTTCATGGAGTCCACGGGGCGCCCGGACATGAGCGGGGGCTACGGCGACGTCGACCTGTTCCTCAAGTCCGAGGCCACCTACTACGGACCGGCGTACATGATCAACTGGCTGGACGTGGACTACAAGGGCTTCCAGACCGAGGTCATCCTGATCAACTGCCACATCCCCACGGGCCCCGACTCCTTCACGCTGCAGTACGGCATCACCGTCAAGAAGCCCGAGGGCATCGACGACAAGACTGCCGCCTACATCAGCAAGAAGTACGCCGAGATGTTCGGTGGCGGGTTCCTCCAGGACGTGCACATCTGGAAGAACAAGGTGCCCGTGCAGAACCCGCTCCTGTGCGAGGAGGATGGTCCCGTCAACCAGTTGCGCCGCTGGTACGAGCAGTTCAACGTCGACAAGGCCGACATCCACCCCGAGATGACCGACCGCTTCGAGTTCGAGGTCGACACCACCAAGGCCAACGAGTACTGGCAGGTCGAGGTCGCCGAGAACCTCGCCCGCAAGGCGGCCGAGGACGCCGAGGCGGACAAGGGTGAAGGCGCCGACAGTGACTCGACACCCCCGGTCATGACGGGCACCTGATGGCCTCGTTCGTCCCCACCAGCGCCGACACGCTCGAGGACCAGCGCCTCTACACCCGGGCCCGCCTGACCGAGGTCGCCTGCCTGGACTGCCTGGCGACGGTCGGCGTGAAGAAGAACAGCGAGCACCACACCTCGATCCAGTGGAGCGAGGACGCCTTGCGCGCCTGCCCGGAGTTCTCCCGCATGTCGCAGCGACCCGAGGGGCGACCGGTGCGAGAAGGTTGCCCGCGCATGCAGGCGAGCATCGACGCGGCGGCTCGTGAGGGCCAGGTCCCCATCGGCGCCGAGGACGGGTACTGAGCGGGCTGATGGACACCGACTCCTTCGAGCTGAAGGTCGTCGACGTCGTCGAGGAGACGGCCGACGCGCACTCGATCACCTTCGAGATCCCCGAGGGCGCCGAGGAACACTTCGCCTACAGGCCGGGCCAGTTCCTCACGGTTGCCGTCCCGAGCGACCAGACGGGGGTGGCGGCACGCTGCTACTCACTGTCGAGCAGCCCCATCGGCGGTGGGAACCTGACGATCACGGTCAAGCGCACGGCCGACGGTTATGCGTCGAACTGGATCTGCGACAACGTGCGTGAAGGCGACACGGTCCGTGTCCTGCCACCGAGCGGCATCTTCAGCCCGGCGTCCCTGAGCGCCGACCTGCTCCTGTTCGCCGGCGGCAGCGGCATCACGCCGGTGCTGTCGATCACCCGCACGGCCCTGTCCCAGGGCACCGGGAAGATCGTGCTGTTCTACGCCAACCGGGATGAGAAGTCGGTCATCTTCGCCCAGGAGATCACCAGGCTCGCGGCCGAGAACCCCGACCGGCTGCAGGTCGTGCACTGGCTGGAGTCGGTCCAAGGGCTGCCCAGCCAGGAGCAGATGAAGGCGTTCGCGGCGAGCTTCGCGTCGTACGACGCGTTCGTCTGTGGGCCCGCGCCGTTCATGAAGCTGACCGTGACCGCGCTGCGCGAGCTGGAGTTCCCGCGGGAGCGTCGCCACCAGGAGAAGTTCGTCTCCCTGGGCGGCAACCCGTTCGGCGACCTGCACGACATCGAGACGGCGGAGAGCGAGATCAGCGCCGCGGAGAGCGACGAGGAGGACGTGCCGGAGGACACCGGCACCGCGCCCATGGGTCCCGTCCGCCTCGAGGTCGACCTGGACGGTGAACGCTACGAGTTCGACGACTGGGCGCCGGGCACCAAGATGCTCGACCACCTCGAGGCGAAGGGCGTCAAGGCGCCGTTCTCGTGCCGCGACGGGGAGTGCTCCGCGTGCGCGGTGCGCCTGCTCGAGGGGGAGGTCAGGCTGCTGCACAACGACGTCCTCGACGAGGAGGACCTGGCCGAGGGCATCCGGCTGGCCTGTCAGGCGGTCCCCGTGACGGACACGGTGAAGGTCACCTACACCTGAGGTCCTCGTAGCCTGTCCGCGTGGCCGGTGACTTCGAGATCGTGCGCGACGGGCCATCGGCGTACCTGGTGCGAGTGGGCGGCCGCGACCAGTCGCACGTGCACCTCGACGACCCGACCCGCCTCGAGTTCGACTACGTCCGCCGGATGGCCGACGTGGTCGACGGGCACGGCAGCCCGGGTGAGCCGCTGCGGTGTGTGCACGTCGGCGGCGGGGGACTGAGCCTGCCGCGCTACGTCGCGGCGACCCGGCCACGCTCCGGCCAGATCGTGCTCGAGCCGGCGGCCGACCTCACGGAGGCCGTCCGGGAGCGGTTGCCGCTGCCGGCCAGGAGTGGCATCAAGGTCCGTCCGGTCGACGGGCGTTCGGGACTGGCGGCGTTGCGTGCGGACTCGGCCGATGTCGTGCTGCTCGATGCCTTCGACGAGGGCGTGGTGCCGGCCGACCTCGTGACGGTCGAGTGCTTCCGGGAGGTCGCGCGGGTGCTCGCCGCGGACGGCTTGTTCCTGTTGAACCTGACCGACCGGGCGCCGTTCGCCCACGTGCGCCGGGTGGTGGCCGGTCTGCGCACCCTGTTCCCTCGGCTGCTGCTGAGCGCCGAGCCAGCGACGCTGCGTGCCCGTCGCACGGGAAACCTGCTCGTGGTGGCGTCGCCCCGGTCGGTCCCGCTCGCAGCGCTGCGCGAACGTGCCGTCAGGTCGGCGCTGCCCTACCGGGTGCTGGACGAGGCCGCAATCAGCAGCTCGTTCGGCGGTGGCTCGGCCCTGCACGACTGAGCGCCGTCAGGTCCCGAACTGCAGTGTCTTCGCCAGCCTGGGGGCCAGGGTGGCCGACCGGGTGGCGCTGAGGTGCAGGTCGTCGAAGAACGTGTAGATGCTGTTCTTCTTGCCGTAGCAGAGCTTCGCGTCGCACACCTTCGAGTTCATGTCGATGTAGCGCGGCCGGCGGGGCCCGTGCGCCAGCTTGCCCATCTGCAGGTCGACCCAGTCACGGGTCTCCTGCTCGTCCGGGATGGCCTGGTCGCGCGGGATGGGACAGTCGTAGACCTCCTTGAAGCGGCACGCGGTGGCGGGCCGCGGCTGTGGGACGGTCAGCATCTGGCCGACCACGTCCACCTCGACCCCCAGGTCGCCGAGCTTTCGGAAGATCTGCGAAGTGCCCTTGTGGGAGAGCACCGCCATCTCCACGGCGTAGTCGCAGTTCGGGCGGCCGTTGCAGTCCGTCGGCACGGTGCCTCCCTCGGTCTCGCGCCAGAGCTGCCGGTAGCCGACCCAGTTCGCGGCAAACAGGACACGCACCGGACGGTCCGCCCGCTTCAAGTCCAGGACGTACTTCAGGGCGTTGTAGTTCTGCTTCTCGCACTTGCTGCCGAAGCGCTCACCCGGGTCCGGGGCCGCGACCAGGAGGGGCGGGCAGGCGCCCAGCGTGAAGACGTCCGGGTTCACCGGGTCGACCTTGGCCGCCTCGACGAGGGCGGGAGTCAGCATCCAGGCGTGCGAGTCGCCCCACAGCACGACGGTGGGCCGCTTCTTCTGGAACGGGGTCAGGTGACACACGACGGCGTGCTGCGGGACCCGCTGGTCCCCGGTGACGCAGCTGGGGTTGGGCAGGTGCGGATAGTCCTGGGCCGGGTCGGCAGGTCCGGCGGTTGCGGGCGGTGCCACGAGCAGCAGGGCCAGGGCGACCAGACCGGCGACCCACAACCTGCTCCGGGACCGTGGGGGCAGCGCGTCAGGAGCCGAGGAACCGTCGATCATGATGGCGGTATCGTGCCACGGGCGGATTGCTCATGAAGGTCGGACGCGCCATCTCGTCAGGCGACGCCCGGGCCCGTTTCACCAGCCCCGCGCCCGCCACTCCGCGAGGTGGGGCCGCTCGGCACCGAGCGTGGAGTCGCCACCGTGCCCGGGATAGAACCAGGTCTCGTCCGGCAGCCGCTGGAACACCTTCGTCTCGACATCGTCGATGAGCTGGGCGAACGCGCCCTCGTCGCCGAACGTGTTGCCCACACCGCCGGGGAACAACGAGTCGCCGGTGAACAGATGCGGGTGGCCGCCGGGATCGTCGTACAGCAGGGCGATCGAGCCAGGCGTGTGGCCGGCGATCGCGATGACCTCGAGGTTGCAGTCACCGACGGCGACGGTGTCGCCCTGCTTGACCGCGCGGGTGACGGGCACCCCGGTCTGTGCGGTGATCGCGTCGGCGTCCGGGATGCCGGCCACGACCTCGGCGCCGGTCGCGCCGACGACCGCCGCGAGCGCGCGATGGTGGTCCCAGTGCTGGTGGGTCGTGACCACCTGGGTGACGCCGGAGTCTCCGATCAACGGCAGCAGGGCGTCGGGCTCGGCGGCCGCGTCGATGAGCACCTGGTCGCCGGTCGACGAGCACCGGAGGAGGTAGCAGTTGTTGGACGTCTGCGGGTCCACGGCCACCTTGGTGATCGTCAGTTGCGCGAGCCGGCGCGTCTGGGGTGCGTCGCCGGGCTTGACGTCTCCGGTGTAGTTCTCTGCGCCGGTCACCAGGCTCCCATCCGCGGCAGCTCTCCGCTGTCGCTCGTCAGTCCTTCGCCCGCACCGCGCCCGGTGAGCCACCAGCCGAGGTCTGCCGCCGTGCCGCTCACGACGGGACCACCGTCTCCGAACTTCCAGGTTTGGTCGACGTCGGTCGCCCGGGCGACCAGGCCGGGGACGCCGTCCGGACGCTTCGTCATCGCCCGGACCAGGTGCACGGCGAACTCGGTCGGCCAGTCCGCGTGGGTGTAGGACGCTGCCAGGTCGGCGGCGTGGATCTCGACCTCCCGCCAGCGCATCCCGGGCACGGCGTGCGCGGTGAAGGTGCGCTCGCTTCCCCGAGTGCGCTCGATGCGGGTGGTCCACAGGTCCTCCGGCACGGCGGCCAGGGCATCCGCGAACAGCGTGGTCGAGGCGAGCAGCCGATCGCGCAGCTCCGTCGGGTCCTGGCCGGCCAGCTCCTCGATGTCCGCGTCCCGGGCACCTTGTGAGGCGTACATCGGCGTGGGCTCGGCCTGGACGACGCCGGCGAGGGCTCCGGCCAGCGCCTCGGCGTTCAGCGTCAGGTGCGCGACCACGTGGGCGCGGGTCCACCCCGGCAGCAGGCTCGGGCCGGACCACGCCTCGGGGGTCAGGCCGTCAACCTCGCGAACCAGGCGTTGGGTGGCGTCGTGGAGCCCTGCGGCGATCGGTTCATCGGGCATGTCGCCATCCTTGCCCGTTCGGCCCCGGGAGACCAGTGGGGGTCCGGGTGGCGGGCCGCAAGCCCGGTCGGGCGGGCTGTCGGTGGCGCGTGAGATCGTGCACAGGTCGGTGTGGCGAGTTGCCCCACCCGCCTAGAATGGCGAACACTTGTTCGAACGCACACAGGTCGACCTGCAGGGGAATTTCAGTGGCTGATCAGCTCATCATCCGGGGAGCCCGGGAACACAACCTCAAGGACGTGTCTCTCGACCTGCCCCGCGACTCGCTGATCGTCTTTACCGGCCTGTCGGGGTCCGGGAAGTCGTCGTTGGCGTTCGACACGATCTTCGCCGAGGGACAGCGCCGCTACGTCGAGTCGCTCTCGGCGTACGCCCGCCAGTTCCTCGGCCAGATGGACAAGCCCGACGTCGACTTCATCGAGGGCCTGTCGCCAGCCGTGTCGATCGACCAGAAGTCGACCTCGAAGAACCCTCGCTCGACCGTGGGCACCATCACTGAGGTCTACGACTACCTGCGACTGCTCTTCGCGCGCGCCGGGCGACCGCACTGTCCCACGTGTGGCGCTGCGATCGAGCGGCAGACGCCGCAGCAGATCGTCGACCGGATCATGGCGCTGGAGGAGGGCCGGCGCTTCCAGGTGCTGGCACCGGTGATCCGGGGCCGCAAGGGGGAGTACGTCGAGCTCTTCAAGCAGCTGCAGACCCAGGGATTCTCGCGGGTGCGGGTCAACGGCGACACCCACGGACTGGACGACCCACCCAAGCTGGACAAGCAGAAGAAGCACACGATCGAGGTCGTGGTCGACCGGCTCGCGGTCAAGTCGAGCTCCAAGCGGCGTCTGACCGATTCGGTGGAGACCGCGCTCAACCTCGCCGGCGGGCTGGTGGTGTTCGACTTCGTCGACCTGCCCGAGAAGGACCCGGGACGCGAGCTCAAGTTCAGCGAGAAGATGTCCTGCCCCAACGACCACCCGATCGACACCGACGACCTGGAGCCTCGCTCGTTCTCGTTCAACTCGCCGTTCGGTGCCTGCACGGTCTGCCACGGCCTCGGCACCCGGATGGAGGTCGACCCCGACCTGGTCGTCCCCAACCCGCAGGCCACGCTGGGCGAGGGCGCGATCCAGCCCTGGAGCCAGGCCCACGTCGCCGACTACTTCCTGCGCCTGATGGGCGCACTGGGCACCGAGCTCGGCTTCGACCTGAACACGCCGTGGGAGGACCTTCCCGTCGGCGCGCAGCAGTCGCTGCTGAACGGCCACCAGACCAAGGTCCACGTCGTCACCAGGAACCGCTACGGCCGGGAGCGGGCCTACTACGCAGAGTTCGAGGGCGTCCGTCCCTACATCGAGCGTCGGCACCGCGAGGCGGAGTCCGACACCAGCCGCGAGCGGTTCGAGGGCTTCATGCGCGAGGTGCCCTGCCCCGCGTGCGGAGGCAGCCGCCTCCGGCCGGTCTCCATGGCCGTCACCCTCGGAGCGCGGGAGTCCGGCGGCCTCAACATCGCCGAGATCTGCGCGATGCCGATCAACGAGTCCGCCGAGTTCCTGCGCAACCTCGAGCTGACCGCCCGCGAGCGCCAGATCGGCGAGCGGGTGCTGAAGGAGATCCAGGAGCGCCTGCGCTTCCTGCTCGACGTGGGCCTCGACTACCTCTCCCTCGACCGCCCGTCGGGGTCGCTCTCCGGGGGCGAGGCCCAGCGCATCAGGCTCGCCACGCAGATCGGCGCCGGCCTCGTGGGCGTCCTCTACGTCCTCGACGAGCCCTCGATCGGGCTCCACCAACGCGACAACCAGCGGCTGATCGAGACCCTGATCCGGCTCAAGAACCTCGGCAACACGTTGATCGTCGTCGAGCACGACGAGGAGACCATCCGGGTCGCCGACTGGATCGTCGACATCGGGCCGGGCGCGGGCGAGCACGGCGGCCAGGTCGTCCACAGCGGCAGCGTCGAGGGGTTGCTGGCCCACCCCGACTCGATGACCGGGCAGTACCTCTCGGGTCGCCGCGAGATCCCGGTGCCCGAGGTCCGGCGACCGCGCACGAAGGGTCGCGACCTGACCGTCCACGGTGCCCACGAGCACAACCTTCGCGACGTCGACGTGTCCTTCCCGCTCGGGCTGTTCGTGGCGGTGACGGGAGTGTCGGGCTCGGGCAAGTCGACGCTGGTCAACGACATCCTCTACACCTCGCTGGCCAAGCAGATCTACAACGCCCGGGCGGTGCCGGGCCGACACCAGAAGATCAGCGGTCTCGAGCACGTCGACAAGGTCATCCACGTCGACCAGTCGCCGATCGGCCGCACCCCGCGGTCCAACCCGGCGACGTACACCGGCGTCTTCGACCACATCCGCAAGCTGTTCGCCTCCACGCCCGAGGCCAAGATGCGGGGCTACCTGCAGGGGCGGTTCTCCTTCAACGTCAAGGGTGGCCGCTGCGAGGCCTGCTCGGGCGACGGCACGATCAAGATCGAGATGAACTTCCTGCCGGACGTCTACGTCCCGTGCGAGGTCTGCCATGGCGCCCGCTACAACCGCGAGACGCTCGAGGTGCACTACAAGGGCAAGACCATCGCCGAAGTCCTCGACATGCCAATCGAGGAGGCGGTCGACTTCTTCGCGGCCGTCCCCGCGATCTCGCGGCACATGAAGACACTGGTCGAGGTGGGCCTCGGCTACGTGCGGCTCGGACAGCCGGCCACCACACTGTCCGGCGGTGAGGCGCAGCGCGTCAAGCTTTCCTCCGAGCTCCAGAAGCGCTCCACCGGGCGCACCGTCTACGTGCTCGACGAACCCACGACCGGTCTCCACTTCGAAGACATCCGCAAGCTGCTGCTGGTCCTCGGGCGGCTGGTCGACCAGGGCAACACCGTGCTCGTGATCGAGCACAACCTCGACGTCGTGAAGACCTCGGACTGGATCATCGACCTCGGTCCCGAGGGTGGCGACGGCGGCGGCACCGTCGTGGTCGAGGGCCCACCGGAGCTCGTGGCCAAGACCGAGGCCAGCTTCACCGGCCAGTTCCTCGCGCCGATTCTCGGGCTGTAGCCGTCACTAGCGTTCCCTCATCAGCGCACCCTGGATCTGTCGGGCCCTCGCGGTCGCTCTCGTCGCCGCCGTCGTGATCGCGACGCCG
>JAOPXM010000177.1 GCA_025965125.1 Nocardioides sp. | reverse complement strand
ACCGCGAGCTGCCGCTGCGGCTGTTCGAGTTCGGCTCCGTCTACCGCTACGAGAAGTCCGGCGTGGTCCACGGCCTGACCCGGGTCCGGGGCATGACCCAGGACGACTCGCACTCCTACGTGACCCCGGAGCAGGCGCCGGGGGAGATCAAGCACCTGCTCGACTTCGTGCTGAGCCTGCTGAAGGACTTCGGCCTCGATGACTACTACCTCGAGCTGTCGACCCGGGACGACTCGAAGCCCGACAAGTTCGTGGGGTCCGACGAGGACTGGGCGGTCGCGACCGCGGTGCTCGAGAAGGTCGGGACCGAGTCGGGCCTCGAGCTCGTCCCGGACCCGGGCGGCGCGGCGTACTACGGGCCCAAGATCTCGGTGCAGTGCCGTGACGCGATCGGCCGGACCTGGCAGATGTCGACGATCCAGTACGACTTCAACCAGCCGAAGGGCTTCGAGCTCGAGTACCAGGCGAGCGACGGCACGCGCCAGCAGCCCGTCATGATCCATTCGGCCAAGTTCGGCTCCATCGAGCGGTTCATCGGCGTGCTCGTCGAGCACTACGCCGGCGCGTTTCCGCCCTGGCTCGCGCCCGTGCAGGTGGAGGCGATCCCGGTCGCGGAGAAGCACAACGACTACCTGCGCGACGTGGTGCGGCAGATGACCACGCGGGGCGTCCGCGCCGAGCTCGACGAGTCCGACGACCGCATGCAGAAGAAGATCCGCAACGCGCAGCTCCAGAAGGTGCCGTTCATGCTGATCGCGGGCGACGACGACATCGCCGCCGGCGCGGTGTCCTTCCGGTACCGCGACGGGCACCAGGACAACGGGGTGCCGATCGAGGACGCCATCGCACGGGTGCTCGCAGCAGTCCAGTCGCGCGAACAGGTCTGAGCGGGCGCCGGCCGTGCTGCGGCTCGTGCCGGCGCTGCTCTGTACGTCGCTTCTGCTGACCGGATGCGGCGGCACCAGTGAGGATCCGGACACCGCGCCCTCGGCCGGCACGGAGGACTCCAGCCAGCCGGCCGAGGCGGTGCCGCCGCCGCTCAAGAAGGGTGCAGAGCGGCGCACCAAGCAGATGCTCCGGCTGCGCAAGCTGGCCGAGCAGGCGGCGTCGGAGCTTCCGGAGAACACCATCCCCGACTTCGGGGGGCCGGTGCTCGGGGCTGACATGAGCTGGCCGCAGTGCCCCCCGGGCATGGGCATCCCGCAGAAGCGGTCGAGGGGTGCGCCACTGCCGCTCGACGCCGCTCGCTACGTCGTCATCGGGCTCACCAACGGGCCCGGCCTCACGCCCAACCCGTGCCTGGCCGACCAGGTCAGGCTTGTCCGGGACCGGAAGCTGCTCGCCGCGGCGTACGCCGTCGCCAGCTATCCGGACGCGGCCGCCCTGGCCCGCGACGGGCGGGAAGGACCGTACGACGGCAGCGACCCGCTCGGCGCGTTGGCCAATGCCGGCTACCAGCAGGCGCTCTACAACGTCGCGTCGATGACCCACGCCGGGCTCGTGACGCCGGTCCTGTGGATCGACGTCGAACCGGTCCCGGACTTCGAGTGGAGCACTGACACGGTGGCCAACGCGGCCGTCGTCCAGGGCGCGGCGCGCGGCTACACCGACAGCGGTCTCCGCGTGGGCGTCTATTCGACGCCCAGCCTCTGGGCCGGCGTGGTCGGCAACCTCTCCCTCGGGGTGCCCGAGTGGCGTGCCGCCGGTCAGACCTCGCGAGAGGAGGCGACCAGTCGGTGCGGCGCGGACTGGGTGATCCAGGGCGGCGAGGCGGTGCTCGGCCAGTGGGTCGAGCAGGGCCGTGACCAGAACATCACCTGCCCCGGGGTGCACCGCAACCTCGGTCGCTGGTTCCACCAGTACTGAGCTCCGGGTGATGGGCGGGTGCGCGTATCCGTTCAATTGCTGGGTTTGGGACCTGTTTCGGCCCAAAGTCGGTGCATTTCCCAGCAATTGAACGATTGCGCGCACCCACCCCACCCGCGCACCCACCCGCGCACCCACCCCGCACCCCTGCACCCCCGCACCCACCCCGCACCCCTGCACCCACCCACCCGCCCCCACCCACGCACCCACCCACCCGCCCCCACCCACGCACCCACCCGCGGCGCGGCGGGGGACGACCGGACACCGCCCACCGCAATAAATGTGACGCCGTGTCGCGAGTATCTCTTTACTGGGACACGGTGTCGCACTAACGTCGTTCTCGTGACGAGCTACCGCGAGACCCTGCAGACCCTGTCCGAGGCGTCCGTGCACCAGCACTTCGACGCGTTCCTCGACATCGACTGGGACAACCCGGACTTCGCGATCCGCGCCGACGACCAGCGCTGGGTCCTGCCGGAGGCCGACGCGCTGGGCCGCACCGAGTGGTACTGCTCGCTGCCGCTGCAGCGCCAGATCGAGGTCGGGCTCTACCGGCAGGCGAACGTCACGAAGGTCGGCCTGCAGTTCGAGCAGGTGCTGATCAGCGGGCTGATGGCCTACGCGTTCCGGCTCCGCAACGGCAACCCGGAGTTCCGGTACACGACGCACGAGGCGACCGAGGAGTGCCATCACACGCAGATGTTCCAGGAGTTCGTGAACCGCTCCGGCGTCGACGTCGCCGGTTCGGGCCGCCTGTTCCGCCGGGTCGCGCCGTTCCTGCCACTGGCCGCAGCCGTGGTGCCCGCCGGCTTCTTCATGGGAGTGCTAGCCGGAGAGGAACCGATCGACCACGTGCAGAAGACGATCCTGCGTGCCGGCGACGAGCTGCACCCACTGCTGCAGCGGATCATGCAGATCCACATCGCCGAGGAGGCCCGGCACATCGGCTTCGCGCACCAGTACCTCCAGCACCATTCACTGAACCTGCGTCGGGTCGACAGGTTCGTGCTCTCGCTGGCGTTCCCGATCATCATGCGGGTCCTGTGCGACGTGATCCTGGTGCCGAGCAAGCAGGCCCGCAAGGACATGGGCATCCCGCGCTCGGTCGTCAAGGACGTCTACTGGCGCCAGCCCCACTCGCGCAAGATGCTGCGCGACCTCTTCGCGGACGTGCGAATGCTTGCCGAGGAGATCGGCATGATGAACCGAGCCTCGCGGGCCGTCTGGCGGCTCTGCAAGATCGACGGGCGCCCGGCAAGGTTCCGCAGCGAGCCGGCCTCGGCCGCGAGCTGACCGGCAGCGAATGCCCTACGTCGTCACGCAGTCCTGCTGCAGCGACGCCTCGTGCGTCGTCGCCTGCCCGGTCAACTGCATCCACCCCACACCGGGAGAGCCCGGCTTCGCCGAGGCCGAGATGCTGTACGTCGACCCGACGTCCTGCGTCGACTGTGGCGCCTGCGCCACCGCCTGCCCGGTGGACGCGATCGTGCCGCACACCCGACTCGATGCCGCGCAACAGCCGTTCATCGACATCAACGCCTCCTACTACGACACCTTCCCGCACCCGAAGCGGACCCCGCTCGCGCTGGTCCCGACCCAGCGCCGGCTCCGGCGTTCCCGGCGCGTGCGGGTCGCCGTCGTCGGTGCAGGTCCGGCCGGCATGTACGTCGCCGACGAGCTGCTCAAGCACCCCGAGATCAGCGTCGACGTCCTCGACCGATTGCCCACGCCGTACGGCCTGCTCCGGGCGGGCGTGGCGCCCGACCACCAGCACACCAAGCAGGCCGAGAAGCTGTTCCGGGCGATCGAGTCCCAACCCGGCTTCCGCTACCTCCTCGGTGTCGAGGTCGGCAGCGACGTCAGCCTGGCCGAGCTGACCCAGCGCTACCACGGCGTCGTCTACTCCGTCGGCGCCGCATCGGACCGCATCCTCGACATCCCCGGCGAGGAGCTCTGCTGCTCGGCCACGGACTTCGTCGGCTGGTACAACGGCCACCCGGACAGGCAGGACCTCGCCGTCGACCTGTCCGCGGAACGGATCGTCGTAGTTGGCATCGGCAACGTCGCCCTCGATGTCGCCCGCATCCTCACCGCCGACCCCGACCGGCTCGCCGGAACCGACATCAGCCGACTCCCGTGGGCGACGCTCGCGGGCAGCGCCGTGCGCGAGGTTGTCGTGCTGGGGCGTCGGGGGCCGGAGCAGGCGGCATTCACCCTGCCGGAGCTCGTCGGGCTGTCGTCGGTCACGGGTGTGAACGTCGTCGTGGACACAGGTGGCACCCGGATCGCCGGCGACGACACCCGTAGCCGAATCCTGGCCGAGCTGGCCGCGCGCGTCCCGGAGCCAGGTCTCCGGACCATCCGGCTGCGATTCCTCACCTCACCTGTGCGCATCCTCGGCGTCGACCGGGTGGAGGGGATCGAGATCGTGCGCAACGAGCTCGTCGCCGACGACGCGGGCGTGCTCCGAGCGAAGCCGACCGGCGAGCACGAGACGATCCCGGCCGGGATGGTGCTGCGCTCCGTGGGCTATCACGGGAAGCCCGTGGCGGACCTGCCCTACGAGCCGACTACCGGCATCGTGCCGAACGCCCGCGGTCGCGTGCGCCCCGGTGTGTACGTCGCCGGGTGGGTCAAGCGCGGCCCGACCGGTTTCATCGGCACCAACAAGAGCTGTGCCCAGGAGACGGTCGAGCGGCTTCTCGACGACCTTGACGCGGACCTGCTCGGCGCTCCGTCGATCCGCGACCGGGACCTCGAGCGGCTGCTGCGCGACCGGGGTGTCCGCGTGGTCGATCTTGACGGTTGGCGCGGCATCGACCGCGAGGAGCGCAGCCGCGGGGAGGCGGCCGGTCGGGTGCGCACCAAGATCGTCGACATCGGGGAGCTTCTGCGCGTGGCCGAGGAACGCAGCCCGGTCCCGGCTACGCTGACGGCCCGGAGACGACGGGAGAAGCGGGGCTGAGATGTCGACCAGTGGCCAGGCCCGTCCCGACGGCCGCCAGGTGCGCTGGGACCGGCACAACCAGGAGCGCCGCCAGCAGATCCTCGACGCGGCCATCGACGTCGTCGAGGCGGGGGAGCCCGGCGCCGAGGTCCACGTCCAGCAGATTGCCGAGCAAGCCGGGCTGAGCCGGACCGTCGTCTACCGCCACTTCGCCGACCGCGCCGACCTCGACCGCGCCGTACAGACCGAGATCCTGGACGGGCTGTGGGCCGAGCTGCTGCCCGCGCTGTCGCTGGAGGGCAGCATCCACGACATCATCGAACGCGTCGTGGCCACCTATGTCGGCTGGGCCGTGGCACACCCCGCCCTCCACCGACTCGCCGAGCAGGACTCATCGGCCGACGGGACGGGCCCGCTGCAGCAGGGCCTCGAACGGATCTCTGCGCAGGTCGTCGAGCTGATCACCACCGCCGTCGAGCTCCTGGGCCCCGAGATGAACGAGGACGAGCGGGCCGCCATCGACCCGTTGGTGTTCGGCATCGTCGGCGCGGTCTTCAGCGCCGTACGACGCTGGGTCTCGAGGCCGGAGCGGACGCCGCCGGCACCGGCGCTGGTGCAGCTCGTCTCCGACACGGTGTGGCACATCATCAACGGCCATGCGTTGGGTCTGGGTCTGGAGCTCGACCCGCACCAGCCCGTCGAGGAGCTCGTGGGATCGGCAGTCGACTCCACGCAGGTAGTCCCCTGAGCTCGTCAGGTGGCCGGCTTGACGTAGCGGCGGCACGGCGAGACATAGGTCCTGCCTCCCGCACTGACCTCGTAGGGCAGCTCCCCATCGTCGGACCAGCCGTGCTTCTCGTAGAACCGGCGCGCCCGGGCGTTCCCGGCGACCACCGCCAGCCAGGCGAGGCCGTGCCCCGTGGCAGCCACCTGCCGCTCGGCCTCGTCGAGGAGGAGCGCGGCCACCCCGCTGCCGTGCTGGTCCGGGTCGACGAACACCTGCTCGACCTCGTCACCGTCGACCATGATGAAGCCCACGACACGTCCCTCGACCTCGGCCACGGTCGTGTCAGCGACCCGCATCGGCGTGCGCTCGTGGAACGCCTCCAGGGTCCGCGCCGCGGTCAGCCCGTCGGGCACCTGCCCCGCATGAGCGAGGTGCCACGCGCGGTGCCAGATGTCAGCCACGACGGGGGCATCGTCCTCAGTGCCGGGGCGGAGGATCGGAGCGCTCACGCGGGCGGTAGGCACGGGTGCAGCGTAGTCGGGCGCTGCGCAGCTGGGCCCACCCTAGGCTGGTGTCCATGACCGACGGGGTGGGCAGCCAGGACGGCATCGGGCAGCCGGACGACCTCGACCGGCTCTGGACCCCGCACCGGATGGCCTACATCCGCGGGGAGAACAAGCCGTCCGACGCGACGTCGGGCGAGTGCCCGTTCTGCCGCGTCCCGCAGCTTTCGGACGTCGACGGGCTCATGGTCCACCGCGGCGACCTGGCGTACGCCGTGCTGAACCTCTACCCGTACGCCCCCGGTCACCTGATGGTCTGCCCCTACCGGCACGTCGCCGACTACACCGACACCACCGAGGAGGAGGCCGCGGAGATCGCGGACCTCACGAAGACAGCGATGCGGGTGATCCGTTCGACCTCGGGTGCAGGTGGTTTCAACGTCGGCATGAACCAGGGTCACATCGCGGGAGCGGGCATCGCCGCGCACCTGCACCAGCACGTCGTACCCCGCTGGCCCGGCGACCAGAACTTCATGCCGATCATCGGGCGCACCAAGACCCTGCCCGAGCTGCTGACCGACACCCGTCAGCTCCTCGCCGACGCGTGGGTCTGACCGTCACACCCGGTCGAGGATCCGGGCGTGCGGGTGTTCGGTCTCGCGGTGCTGGAACGCCAGGATCGCTGGGTTGACGATTCGTCCGTCGCGGATCTCGATGGCGCGGGCGATCGTCTCGTCTGCGTCCCACGCCGACGGGCCCTCGAGCACGGTGCGCAGGAACGGCGCGATTGCCTGGCTGTTCTCCCAGGTGGCGGAGCTCCAGAGGTACGACGGGCTGTGGTCCACGGCGTAGTAGCCGATGTGATGACCCACCTCGAACGTCGGGTCGTCGAAGCCGGTGGGCCTGGCCCAGCTGAAACCCATGCCCTCGTCGCAGGAGACGTCGACGATCAGGCTTCCGCGCGCAAAGGCGTCCATGTCGTCGAGGGTGAGGAACGTCAGGGGGGCTTCGGGATCCTGCAGGGTGCAGTTGACGATGATGTCGTTCTCGGCGAGGTACGGCGCGAGCGGCACCCGGCCGCGGTCGGTGATCACGTGGCTGAGGTGCGGCGCGTCCGGGTCGTGGTCGAACTGTCGGATCAGCACCGAGTGGATTGGTGAGCCCACGGCCGCGACCCCGCGGTTGGTGAGCACCGCGATGTCGTGCACGCCGTGCGCGTTGAGCGCCGTCACGGCCCCGCGAGCGGTCGCACCGAAGCCGATCACCACCGCGCTGAGGCGCTTGCCGTAGACGCCCGTCAGGCCACTGAGCGCCAGCGCATGGAGCACCGAGCAGTAGCCGGCGATCTCGTTGTTCTTGTGGAAGACGTGCAGGCCGACGGCACCGTCGCGCGTCCAGTGGTTCATCGCCTCGAACGCGATCAGCGTCAGCTGCCGGTCGATCGAGGCCTGGGTCAGGTCGGGATCCTGCACGCAGTGCGGCCAGCCCCAGAGCGTCTGACCAGGCGAGAGCGCCTCGACGTCGGCGAGCTGCGGCTTGGGAAGCAGGACCACGTCGGACGTCGAGAGCAGGTCGGCACGCGAGGCGAAGCCGGCCACCAGATCGGCGAGCTCGGCATCGGCGTACCCGAACTTCACGGCGTAGCCGGTCTCCAGCGTGATCCGCGCCCGCAGATCGGCGTCGAGCGCGGGCAGGTGGGCCGGGTGCAGGGGGAGCCGGTGCTCGTTCTCCTTGGCCGACGACCCCACCACCCCGAGGCTGAGGAGGGGCATCGGGCCGGTCAGCGCTTCTTCCCCGTGAGCTTGTCCATCGAGCTGCTCTCGTTCCCGTTGGCCTTGTCCCGCTTCTCGGTGCGCTTATCCTTGATGGACTTGCCGGATTTCTTGGACATTCCTTGCCGCGGCGACTTGTCGCTCATTGGGGATTCCTCTGCTGGGCAGCCTTAATGGCTCCGTGCACCGACACTACGCCCCGGGGTGTGCGAGGGGCC
>JAOPXM010000158.1 GCA_025965125.1 Nocardioides sp. | reverse complement strand
GGGCCGAACAGGGTTCGTCCATGAGAAGCACGCGAGGCTTGATCGCCAGCGAGCGGGCGATGCAGAGCCGCTGCTGCTGGCCGCCCGACAGCCCGCCGCCCGGAGCGTCGAGGCGGTCCTTTACCTCGTTCCAGAGGCCGGCCTTGATCAGGCACGACTCGACCAGGGCGTCCTTCTCGGGCCGCGAGGCCCGGGCGCCCGTGAGGCGGAGCCCCGCCAGCACGTTCTCGCGGATCGACATCGCCGGGAACGGGTTCGGCTTCTGGAAGACCATGCCGATCGCCCGGCGGGCGTCCATCAGCCGACGTTCCGGGTCGTAGATGTCCCGGCCGTCGAGCAGCACCTCGCCCGCAAGCTGCGCCGAGGGCACCAGCTCGTGCATGCGGTTGAGGATCCGCAGGAAGGTCGACTTGCCGCATCCCGACGGCCCGATGAGCGCGGTGATACCGCCGGCCTTCATGGTCAGCGATACCCGGTCCAGCACCTTGTGCTGGCCGAACCAGGCCGTGATGTCGTGGGCGACGAGCTCAGCGAGCGGACCCGCGTCCGCCGTCGGCATCTCGACCCGGGGCAGCACTGCCGTCTCGTCGTCGACGCCGATCTCGGTGCCGTTCATTGCGCTCATCACGGTTTCCTTCTGGGTCGTTCGGGTGTCTCTGGGGATGCCCACCGGTGACCCGCCCGAGGTGCTGCATGGCGAGCTCGCAAGCTCGCCCACTTCGGACGGGTCACCGAGAGGTCGGGCTACTTCTGTGTGATCGTGAACTGCTTGCTGGAGCCGGTGGCGTTCGAGTTGCCGCCCCAGGTGATCTTCAGGGTGTTCTTGCCCTTGGCGAGCTTCGGCAGCTTGATCGTCGCCTTGCCGTTCGAGAGAGTCTTGGTGACGAGCGTCTTCGAGCCCTTCTTGATCTTCACCGAGCCCGTGGCCTTCGCCGAGAGCCCGGCGAGGGTGACCGTGACGACGCCCGAGGCCCGCTTACCCTTGGCGACCGAGGCCGGGAAGCTCTCCTTGATCGACGACGTCGTCTTCGACTTGACGTTGACGGTGACGGGGCTGCTCTCGGACGGCTCGAACGCGGACCCTGAGGTCGGGGTGAAGAACGCCGTGTAGGTGTGCGCGCCCGGAGTGGTTCCGGTCTTGTCGTACGTCGCCTGGCCGGACACCAGCGGCACGTTGCCCTGGAGCAGGGTCTCGCCCTCGTAGAACGCGACGGTGCCGTCAGGCGACGTGCTGCCGCTGACCGTGGCGACCAGGTGGGCCTTGCCGACCGAGGGGCTGCTGCCGGCAAGCGACGTCGTGGTGGTGACCTGCTCGTTCAGCGTGAAGTTGCTGGTCGGATCCTGGGTGGCTGCACCGCAGACTCCGCTGTGCGCCGGAGTCGCGAGCTGCTTGAAGCCCGCGGCCTCGATCGCCGAACGAGCGGCGAGCGAGCAGACGTACCCGTCCTCGCCGAAAGCCTGCTGCACGGCATTGCTGGCGAGGTCGGTGCCACGGACCACGTTGTAGAGCGCCCGGTCGGCGCTGAAGCCCTGCTCGATCCGAAGCGTGGTGCCGAGGAGAGCCGCGCGACCCTTCGAGAACGGCGCAATTGCGTTCGCGTCGTTCTTGATGAGGGTGTCGTCGTGCTCCTGGACCTCGGCGACGCTGGCGGCCAGCGTCACGTCGACGCCGCCGTTGGCTGCCTTGAGCTGGGCGACGAAGAAGCTGCGGGTGCCGGAGCCGGCCTGCGGGATCTTCGGTGCGATGACCCCTGTGCCGGTCGCACCCGGCAGCTCGCTCCAGTTGGTGTAGGTGCCGTTGTAGATCTTGACCATGTCAACTGGCGCGATCGTGGGCGGCGCGTGGGTGGCGACGCTGTTGGAGACCGCGAGGGCCAAGGTGTCGAGGGCGAACGGGAACGCCTGCAGGCCGGCCTGCTTCTCGGTCGCGCTGATCGCGGACGAAGAGCGTGCGAAGTCGATGTCCGTGTTGTCGCCGGCGCCGTACAGCAGGGCCTTGCCGGCACCCGAACCGTTGGGGCGGTTGATGGGCCCCGACGGGAGCGTGATCTGCCCGCCCCCGGTGGCGGCAAACGTCGCGAGCTTCGAGGCCGGCGTCGTCGCGTTGTAGCCGTCAGCAAGCAGCTTGATCGCGTGCTGACTGGTGTCGGAGCCGACCCCGATCAGGTCGCTGGCGACGGGAGTGAACGTGGTGTCGTCGGGGTCGGTCACGGCCGAGGCCGGGAGCGCGGTGAGGATGAGGGCCGAGCCGGCAAGGGCTGCCGTGATCGCGCCCGCGAGGGACTTCCGTACAAACATGTCGTGTCGCTTCCTGTGATCTGTGGTGCGTCGATGGGTCCGGGTGGTGCTGTATCGGCTGGGGCCGGTTGCCCCCGCTGGTCAGATGAGGTTCGGCAGCAGCCGCATCACCACGTCCGTTGAGGCCCACGACAGCGCGATGGCCACGGGGCTCGCGATCACCCAGACCAGGACTGTCGACCAGCGTTGACGGGCGGCGATGACCCCGAGAGTCAGCGCCAGGAGGAGGGCCAGGCACAGGGCCAGCAGCGGCAGGGCGCCCTGGTCCGTGGCCATCGCCGCCTCCGACTCGGGAACCGCCGCGGGCCTGCCGGGCGGTGCGGGGAACGACTTCGATGCGGTGGCGTCGACATAGATCGTCGACTTCGGGGCCAGGGCAGACAACCGTCCGGAGCCCTCTGCGGTCACCAGCGTGAGGCGCGCCGCCCCGGCCTCCACCGGTTGGGGCAGCGGGTCGCCGGCCCGACGTACGTCGTCGACGACGAACGTGAGCTCGCCCTGGGCCATCACGACGTCGATCTCGTCGCCGGCGCGGAGGTCCGTGAGGTTGCCGAACGGGGCGCCGTACGTCGCCGCGCGTCCGTAGACGACGGCCGTGCCCTCCTGGCCCGGCAGCACGGTGTCCCGGCGGTGACCCGGGCCGGCGAGGAGATCCCCTGAGGCCGTGCCCTCGACGACGACCTGCTGCAGTCCGATCGACGTGGCGGTCAGGACCGCGACCGGGTCGCCCACGGGCACCACGGGGCCCAGGGGGGCCGTGGCGCTCGCCAGCTGCGTGCGGAACTCGCCGTACAGCAGGTCCTGTGCGCGGTGCTGCGAGAGGGTTCCCAGGAAGAGCATCTGAGCAGCCGCCCACAGGCAGACGATGGCCACCATCGTGAACGCGCTCGACAGCACGAACGAAGCGTTCTCCGCGGGGGACGGCGGGCCCGCCGGGCGTGCGGGCGGGCGCGGCGTCGTGATCCGCCTCGCCCCCGAGGGGCGGCTCGCTCGGGGCACCCGGATCGGCAGCCGGATGCGCCGCGGGGCGACCGGGGCCGGATTCAGGTCGGCAGTCAGCGAGGCGGTCATCGCCGCCCTCGCGGCCTCACGAAGAACCGCAGGCCGGTGGAGATCACGAGGCCGAGGCCGCCCAGCAACAGCAAGAGCGGCAGCATCCCACCGGCCACCGTGCTGGACACCGGTTGCGTTGCCGGCATGTCGACGGCGGTCGCGGGGGCGGAGGGCGACGCGCTCGGGGTAGGGCCGTCCGAGGGCTTCCCAGCGCTCGGGGTCCCGGAGCCGGGGACTCCGCCGCCGGACGTGTCGGGGGCCCCACCATTGCCGGCCGTGTCGGTGGGCTGATCCGTCGGCTGTGGTTCTGCCGGGGACCGCTGAGCCTCCACGGCGTCCGCGACGGCAAGCGCGGAGGCGTGCAGCGGCTTCGTGATACCGGAGCTGCGAATCGGCAGGTAGCCGTCGGGGAGCTCCCCGTTTCCGCTCCCCGGGCGTTGACCCTCGGAGGTCGACACCCGGATGAACTGCGCGACCTTCGCCGCATCCCCCTGGTCGAGGTTCTGCAATCGGGCAGCCGTGTAGACGACCATCGTCCCGGGATAGGCCTGGGTGGATCTCTTCACAGCACCCTGGTCCAGCGTGAACGGCTGGTACTTCGACTGCTGCTTCGTCAGGCCGATCGCCGCACCGAGCCCGGCGTCGTCCGGCGCGACGTACGCGCCCTTTGCCGTCTCGAGTGCGGCCGAGCGGAGGCCGTAGCGGGCCGCGTCCCCGAGGCTGACCAGTCCCAGCATGAACCGGGACCCGAACGACTGGCGGTCGATCCGGCCGAGCTTGTACTGCTGGGTCGACTGGTCGTACTCACAGCGCGTCTGCACGTTCGGCCACGCGTCGAGCAACGCCTCGGCGATCTTGCGCATCGTCGTCACCGGCGCCGCGAGCTGGGTGAAGTAGACCGCGGGGTTCTCCTGGCGACAGGTGTTCTCCGTCTCGGGTACGTAGCTGTCGAGCAGCGGCCACTCCGAGGTCGGCATGGAGATGTCCTTGTACGCCGGGTTCACGACCATGCCCCATGGGTCGGCCTTGCCCCCGATGAAGTCCATCGCGGTCTTGTCGTGGGCGATGTAGTCGGTGAGCTGCTCGATGACGTCGGAGGAGTTCGCCAACGAGAGCAGCGTCGCGCCCGCCTCCTGCGAGATCTGGCTGAGACCGGGGTTGAGCGCGACGAACTCCGGGTCGTTCATGATCGCGAGCGGGTTGTCCTCGATCCCCGGGTGTTGTCGTCCGAGGTCAGAGCCGAGATAGCTTTGGGTCAGCAGCTTCGCGATGAGCCGGGCGTTGAGCTTCAGGTGGGTGAACTCACCCGCGTTGTCGGGTCGGTCGATCGCATAGCCGATCGAGAACCCGGTGACCGCGGTCGGGGCATAGCCGACCGGATCGGTGCCGCGCAGGTCGTGCTCGGAGGAGACCTCGGCGGCGGTGCCGCCGCCGCTCTCCATCAGGTTCCAGCCCGCTTCGTCGGACATCTGGTTGAGCTGGAACTTGAAGCGCGACTTGTTCAGGCAGTACGCCGGGGACCACTGCAGCGCGGCCTGGGCCAGCAGCTCGGAGCCGTAGAAGCCGGTCGGTGGACGCGGGTCGAGGATGTCGCACGCGTCCGGCGGAAGGCCGAACGTGATCGGGATCGAGAAGCGGTTCTTCCAGTTCGAGGCCGACCACCACAGGGACGGCGACACGGCCTGGTCGACGCCGTCGTTGGTGAAGTTGCTCGAACCCGGTGCGAAGCGACCGCCCTTGCGGCAGGCCGAGTCCGCGGTCGTGGCCGGGGACGAGGGTTGGTCGCAGCTCAGCCCGTTGATCGGGACCACCACGATCGAGCAGGCCACGTCGTGGTTGCAGCCGAGGGACTCGTTCTCCACGTCGCTGCGGACCTCGAACTGCACCGAACCGGACCCGTCCGCGTCCGTGAACGCCGCGAGCTCGGCCGGTGGGAACGCGGCACCTACCGCCGCTTCCGGGGGCATGTTGTTCGCGTCGCAGGCGGCGAACGTGGCCCCCTTGGCGGTGACGAACGGGGTGAGCCGGGTGGCGTAGGGCTCGATGTCGGCAGTGGGGCACTTGTCCGCCGCGGGGAACGGCTTGAGCCCCGAGACCCTGGCCTTGTCAGCGGGGTCGGCGTCGAGGTCATGGGTCCAGGCGGCGTCGCTCCCAGACCGGGTGATCTGCGACCGCTGGGCGACCGACGCGGTCCAGCAGGTCTGCGGCGAGACCTGCTTGGCCTTCGGCAGCGACGGGTCGTCGGTGCCGCGGCACTGCATGATCACGACCGGGTACTCCTGGAGGAGACCGTTCTCGCCGTACGGGTTGCTCGCCCGGCCACCGCTGGGTTGGGCCCCGCTCCAGCTGATCAGGATCCGCTGGCGCCCGCGCAGGTTGGTGGTCTCGTCGGCAGTGACGGTCACCTTCTTGCTCGGGAAGGAGTACGTCGTGCCGTCGGCATTGGTGAAGACCCGGGTCAGCGTCTTGGTCTCGCGATACGAGTCCTTGCTCTTCGTCGTGGGGTCACGCTGCTGTACGGCCTGGGCCGGGTTCACCATCAGCAGACCACCGGCGAGCATCGTCAGCAGCCCGATGAGGAGGCAGAGGTGGCCGCGCAGCCGTCGCGTCATGGCCGCGGTCCCGGCTTCGCCGCCCGCCGGCGACGCATCGCCGCGACGTACAGGCCTGGCACGAGCACCAGGGCGAGCAGCTCGAGAGCCGCGAGCAAGCCGAAGGTGCGGGTGTCCGCCGGGCGGCCGGAGACCAGCTCGGTCGGGTTGGCGTAGATCGCGTCGCCCGAGGCGGTCGAGCCGTCGCCGGCGATGACCGCGCCGGTCTCCGGGTCGATCGTCGTCCCGCCGCTGGGGTTGGCGCCACCCGGCGGGCCACCACCCGAGCTCCCGCCCCCGTTGTTGGCGGACGATCCGTCCGTCGGGCCGTCCGAGGGGGATGAACCCGGGTCGTCGGTGGACGGCTGGTTGGTGCCGGTGGCGGTGCCGCAGGGCCCGTCGCCCTCCTTGTCGCAGGCCGCGGGCTGCGGCGCGATCTGGGCGAGGTGGTTCTGGGAGAGGTTGCCCGCCACGAAGGTGGGGTTGTTGCACTTGGTGACGTCCCGGTTGGTGAGGTCGACGGCGGGATCCGCCTTCTTGAGCTTGGCCAGCTGCTGGAAGCCCGCCTGCACGAGGTTGAGCGGCAGCGGTGAGTAGCCGTAGGGACCGGCCTTCGACTGGCCCGAGCACAGCGAGTAGTACATGAAGTCGGCCAATGTCTGGCGCTTTGCGGTGGTCATCCGCGGGTCGTCCGCTCCGGTCGGGATGATCATGTAGCTGTACGACGACAGCGGGTAGGCGCGCGGGTCGGTCGCGGTGTACACGCCGTCCAGGATCTGGGTGAGGTAGAGCGCCGAGTTCTTGTCCTGGTTGATCCTCGCCTTGGTGAGCGCGACCGCCACGTTGTACTGCGTCGGCTCGACGAAGTAGCCGCCCTTGTTGAGGACCTTGACGACCGGGTAGTCCTTGTTCACCGGGTAGGAGTACTCGACGTACCCGATGGTGCCGTTGCCGGCGAAGCCGGAAATCGTGTTCATCACCTGGTCGGAGCCGGCCTGGCCGATCGCCCGGCCCTTGCGCGGGTAGTACGACGTGAGTCCCGACTTGCCGAAGAACGGTCGCCAGATCGACGGGTACTCGTGGTCCATCCACGTCGTGAACTGCGCGGTCGTGCCCGAGCCGTCGGAGCGGACCACCGGCGTGATCGACAGCGACGGGAACTCACGACCGTTGTTGTCCGCCGTGATCGCCGGGTCGTTCCAGTTGGTGATCTGGTTCGTGAAGATCTTGGCCAGGGTCTCCCCGGACAACCGCAGGTTGCGGACCAGGTCGTTGCCGATCTTGAGCTGGTAGGTGAACGCCGTACCGCCGGCCACGATCGGCAGGTAGGCGTACTCGCGACCGTTGCTGGTGTCCGCGTTGCCTGCCTCGTCGACGCCCTGGTACGGGATCTCCGAGATCGCGAAGTCGGTGCTGTCCTGGGAGAAGTCCTTGCGGCCCTTGGACGAACCACCGCCGGTGTAGACGACCTTCATGCCGTTGGCGTCCACGTCGGCGATCCACTGCTGGACGATCAGCTCCGACCAGGTCGAGCCCGTGCCCTCGATCTGCGCATAGACGGTGGCCTGCGCCGGTGCGGCCGGGACGGCGAGCAACCCCGCCAGCGCGAACGCGAGCGCCAGGATGACTCTGGTCGTGCGGGCGGATCTCAACGGGACTCCTGGGTCGCGGTGGCTCGCCGGGCTGCGATGCCCGCCGGACCGGTGAGGTGGAACGCACGCGCGAGTCGGTGCCGCAGCGTGGGTCGGTTGCCGCGCGGGCGGGCGAGCAACCGTGCGGTGACGAAGAGGATCAGCACCAGGATGAGCAGCACCGTCGCGGCGCCGAACGCCCGGGTGATCGCGGTCGGCTCACCGCTGCGGACGTTGGTGTAGATGAACAGCGGCAGCGAGTTCATGACACCGTCGGTCGGGTTCGTGACCACGAACGCCGCGGCACCCGAGGTCAGCAGCACCGGGCTGGTTTCGCCGACTCCTCGCGCGACACCGAGGATGACGGCCGTGGCCAGGCCCGGCCGGGCCGTCGGCAGCACGACGTGCCACACGGTGCGCCAACGGCTCGCCCCGAGGGCCAGGCTGGCCTCGCGCAGCCCCCCGGGTACGACGCGAAGCACCACGTCGGCGGCGCGGGCGATGATCGGCAGCATCATCACGGCGATCGCCAGGGCAGCGGCCAGGCCGGAACGCGGGTAGCCCAGTGCCACGATCGCGACCGTGTAGATGAACAGGCCCGCCACAATCGAGGGCAGTGCCGTCATCGCCTCGACGACGGTGCGAACCAGGCGCGCGAACTTGCCGCCGACCTCGGTCATGAAGACGGCAGTGCCGATCCCGAGCGGCAGCGTGATGGCCAGGGCGATCCCGAGCTCGATGCAGGATCCGGCGATCGCGTGCAGGATGCCGCCATCGGTGAACGGGTCCTTGGGACCGACCCCGCTCATGTCCTGGGTGAGGAAGTTGAGGTGGGTCAGTGGCCGCCAGCCCTTGGAGACCACGTAGCCGATCGTGCTGAGCAGTGCGGCGCCGACCAACAGCGTCGCTCCGGTGAGGACCGCTGCGGCGACCCGGTCCTTGACCTCGATCAGGCCACCGGTCATGCCGGCCGTGACAGCGGTGACCAGGACACCGGTCGCGAACCACACGATGATGAACCAGGGCAGGCCACCGAGCGGCAGGATCCGCTGGGTCAGCAGCCAGGCCAAGGCAAAGCCGGCCACCCATGAGCCGATCAGCGTGAACTGCTCGTCGGGGCTGGGTCGGCCGAGCGAGCCGCGCGGTACCGGCGGCGGCGCGTCCTCGTCGTACGCGGGCAGGAACGTGTTGCCGGCAGCGACGCCGGCGGGTGTGGTCACGGTCATCAGCCGAGGTCCCTGCGGGAGCCCGAGCGCAACGAGTGGCTTCGTGGGATGTTCATGCGTCCGTCCCGGCGCCCGAGCGGCTTCTGTTGACGATCACGGCCGCGGCCGTGTTGATGAGCAACGTGATGAGGAAGAGCACGAAGCCGGCGGCGAGCAGGGCGGAGAGCTGGGCCTTGCTGGCCTCACCGAACCGGCCGGCGATCAGGGAGCTGACGGTCACCGAGCCGACCTCGAGCACCCGCGGCTTGATCTCGAACGCGGGCGAGACGATGAGGACCACCGCGATGGTCTCGCCGAGTGCGCGGCCCAGGCCGAGCATGGTGCCGCCGATGATGCCGCCGCGACCGAAGGGCAGCACGACGGCGCGGATCATGCCCCACTTGGTGGCGCCCAGGGCGAGCGCCGCCTCCTTCTCACCCAGCGGCGTCTGCGAGAAGACCTGCCGCATAACTGCGCAGGCCATCGGCATCACCATCATCGCGACGGCGATGCCGGCGCAGAACGAGCTGAAGCTGTAGCGGGAGATGTCGAGGACGGACGCGTTGGGGTCGGCGTCATTGACGTGGAAGATGGGGATCCAACCGAAGTGCTTGTCCAGCCAGACCGACAGGTACGCCGCATGCGGCATCACCAGCAGGAAGCCCCAGAGCCCGTAGACGATCGATGGGACCGCTGCCATCAGGTCGACCAGGGAGACGAGTGTCGACTTGATCGCGGGCGGGGCGTACTCACTGATGTAGAGCGCCGTGGCCAGGGCCAGCGGGAACGCGAAGAACATCGCCACCATGGCCACCGAGATCGTGCCGGTGAGCACGGCCGCGATGCCCACGACATCCTCGTCGGGCTGCCACTGGGTCTCGGTGAAGAAGCTCAGGCCGTAGTGCTGCAGAGTCGGGAAGGCCTGCCAGCCCAGGAAGAGGCCGACGCCGCCGGTGATGACGAGGACTGAGGCTCCGACCGCTCGGCTCGCGTGCTCGAAGACCGCGTCCGCGCCCGTGGCGCGTCGGGAGATCGGGCGAGGTCGGACGTCTTCTTCGCGGACGTCCGGGACGGGCAGTGTGGTCACTGGGTTCCTGGCGAGTGAGGGGCGCAAACGCTTGAATCTTCAGGAAGCCCGGGGAACGGGAACTCCTCTCTCCCGTGAACGAGGTGCGAACAGCCTCGCTTCGTTTCCCGAACAAGCCACGGAACCGCGGTCCGCCTGGTCATTTCGGGCCATGCGAACTGTCTTGGCCTAGTCATTCGGGGCCAAGGGGTCTCGTGATCTGCCGGCCTCGCGATCTTCGGACAACACGGTCCTCAGGGACACCTCGGGTTCATTCGTCGGCGCCACCGTGAGGTCATGCGAGTTGCCGTGGTGACAGAGTCCTTCCTGCCCCAGGTCAATGGCGTGTCCAACACCGTTCGCCACGTCGTCGACCGCCTTCGTGCCACGGGCCACGAGCCGCTGGTCGTGGCGCCCGGCCCGGGATCCGACAGCTACCGCGGGATTCCCGTCGTGAGGGTCCGTTCCGTCGGGCTACCCGGCTACCGATCCTTTCCGCTGGGGCTCCCGGACCCGGTAGTCCAACGGGTCCTGACCGAGTTCCGACCCGACGTGGTGCACCTCGCCTCGCCCATCGTGCTGGGCGCGGTGGGACTCCGTGCCGCCCGCCGGTTGGGGGTCCCCACGGTCGCGGTCTACCAGACCGACGTCGGAGGCTTCGCTCGCCAGTACGGTCTGTACGCCGAGTCGGCAGTGTCGCGCTGGGTCGGACGACTGCACCGCCGGGCGACCAGGACGCTGGTCCCGTCCAAGGCCTCGTACCGGCAGCTGGGCGCGCTCGGCGTGACGGACATGCACATCTGGGGCCGCGGAGTCTCGCTCGACCTGTTCGGCCCGGACCGCCGCGACGAGGCGCTCCGCGAGCACTGGACGGGGCACGTGTCCGCCTCGGAGCGACCCGCGGTGATCGGCTACGTGGGGCGGCTCGCACCCGAGAAGCGGCTCCACCGGCTGACGGAGCTCGCCGACCTCCCCGGCGTACAGCTCGTGGTTGTCGGCGACGGCCCCGAGCGCGGACGCCTGGAGCGGCTCCTGCCGGAGGCCCGGTTCACGGGCCAGCTGCAGGGAGCCGACCTCGCCCGCACCTTCGCTTCGCTGGACATCTTCGTGCACACCGGGGAGTCCGAGACGTTCTGCCAGACCGTGCAGGAGGCACAGGCGAGCGGCGTCGCAGTCGTGGCGCCAGCAGCCGGCGGGCCCCTGGACCTGATCGAGCACGGTCGCACCGGGCTCCTCTTCGACGTCAAGGCGCCAGGATCGTTGCGTCGGCACGTCCTCGACCTGGTGGACCACCCCGACGTACGCCGTGACCTTGCCGCGACCGCGCTCGACCGCGTGGCGCACCGCACGTGGTCGCACCTGGTCGACGAGCTCGTCAGGACGCACTACGGCGCGGTCCTCGTCGGACCTGCGGTCGACGTGGCCGCGTGACCACGCAGCCCGCGCAGCCCTCGTGCGGGGCTCGCTAGTGCGCCTGCAACCGCGGACGGTCGCTCTCCTGGGAGCGGTCTGGCTCGGTGGCGGGTTGGGAGTCGCGCTCGGACTGCGTGAGGTCGTCCGGCTGCAGGCCCGGACGGCGCGGCGGGTCATCGGCAAGCCGCTCGGTGAGGACGTGCACGCCGCCGATCGCACGTACAAGCGGAAGTACGGCGAGCCGCTCGACCTCCTCCTGCTGGGCGACTCGATCGCGGCCGGACTCGGCGCAGAGACCGCCAAGCACACCCTGGGCGCGCAGCTGGCGCGGCGGCTTGCCAAGAGCACCAAGCGATCCGTGCACCTGCACACCGCCGCCCACGTGGGGTCGGAGACCTCGATGCTGCGCGCCCAGCTTGCCGCTCTCCCGGCCGGCTACCGAGCCGACGTCGCGGTGATCGTCGTAGGCGGCAACGACATCACCCATCGGGTGAAGGTCTCTGAGTCCCGGCGACACCTCGGTGAGGCGGTGAGGTCCCTGCGGGAGCGAGGTACCGCCGTGGTCGTGGGCACCTGCCCGGATCTCGGCGCCCTCACGGCCGTGCCCCAACCGTTGCGCGCGATGGGCAGGTTGGCGTCCCGACAGCTGGCGGCCGCCCAGCGCGACGTCACGACCGAGCTCGGCGGGGTCGCGGTCAGCCTGGCCGAGGTCGTCGGGCCGTTCTTCATCGCCCAACCGGACCAGATGTTCGCCGTCGACCGGTTCCATCCGTCGAGCGCGGGCTATCGGCGTACCGCGAAGGCGATGCTGCCCGGGGTGCTGGTCTCGCTGGGGTTGTCGGACGCCCTGCCCCACGGCCACCACGGCCCCGCGGACATTCGCCCTAGACCAGCGTGAGCTGTCGGCCCAGCACCTGCTGCAGGGCCCCCGGTCGGTTGGTGATCACGCCGTCGACGCCCATGTCCAGGACACGTCGCATCGCCGGGCGGCGGTTGACGGTCCAGACGTTGCACGTCATCCCGTGGCGGTGCACGGCTTCGACGTACCTCGCGTTCACGGAGAAGTGGCCCGGGTTGATCTGATCGGCCCAGGTGGAGATTGCCGCCAGCCGACGGATCGCCGGCGCACCGAGCAACCCCACGGAGACCGTTGGCTCGAGGGACTTGAACGTTTGCATCGAGTGGTGGTGATGGGACTGCACCACCACCTGGTCGGCCGCTCCCGCGGCCTCGACAGATCCCGGGACCCGCCTGCCGCGAAGGAGGGCCGCGACCTCGACGACCATCTCTGGATACAGGTGGGGCGTCTTGAGCTCCAGCATCAGACCGACACCGGCGTCGCGGGCCGAGTCCAGGGCCTCGTCAACGGTCGCGACCCGCACCCCCACGTGCTCCGGGGAGAACCACGAGCCGGCGTCGAGGCGGACGAGCTCGTCGTAGCTGAAGTCCTCGACGAGCCACGGGCCCCGGTCTGGGAAGACCCGGCGTACATCCGTCGTGCGCGCCAGCGTGGGGTCGTGGAGGAGGACCAGGACACCGTCTCGGGACCGCCGGACGTCGACCTCGACCAGGTCCGCCCCGAGCTGCGCGGCCCGTCTGATTGCCGGCACGGTGTTCTCGGGCGCGGACGAGCTGGCGCCACGGTGCGCCACGTTCAGGACGCGACGCGCGGGAGAGGTGAGCGGCTCGCGGTCGTGATCGAGCAGGGACTGGGTCATCGCAATCTCCTGGTGCCGAGGAATCGGTCACCCACGAGCCTGGTCAGGCAAAGTGACTGGCAGGCATCGGCGACGAGTCGCAGACGCGGCAGTCCGATGTCGCTTGGCGATAGGCCCCTCTTTGGGATAGTCCGTGACGGAACTGTCGTCAAATCCTGGTCCGGACGACAGTTCCGTCACGGACTATCCCGAATGACTCACCCGAAGCGGCCCGAGATGTACGCCTCGGTGGACGCCTGGTCGGGGTTGGAGAACATCTTCTTGGTGGCGTTGAACTCCACCAGGTGACCGGGCTCGCCGGCCGCCTTGAGGTTGAAGAATCCGGTCTCGTCCGAGACCCGGGCGGCCTGCTGCATGTTGTGGGTGACGATCACGATCGTGTACTCGGACTTGAGCTCGTGGATGAGGTCCTCGATCGCGGACGTCGAGATCGGGTCGAGCGCCGAGCACGGCTCGTCCATCAACAGCACCTGCGGCTCGACGGCGATCGCCCGGGCAATGCAGAGTCGCTGCTGCTGGCCGCCGGACAGGCTCATGCCCGGCTTGCCGAGACGGTCCTTGACCTCGGTCCACAGGTTCGCACCGCGCAGGGACTTCTCCACGATCCCTTCGGCGTCGGACTTCGCCATCTTCTTGGCGTTCAGGCGATTGCCGGCCAGCACGTTGTCGAAGATCGACATCGTGGGGAAGGGGTTCGGGCGCTGGAAGACCATGCCGATCTGACGACGTACGGCGACGGGGTCGATCGAGGCGTCGTACAGCGACTGCCCGTCGACCATGATCTTGCCCTCGACCCGGGCCCCGGGGATGACCTCGTGCATGCGGTTCAGGGAGCGCAGCATGGTCGACTTGCCACAGCCCGAGGGGCCGATGAACGCGGTGACCGACCGTGCCTTGATGGTCATGTTGACGCCCTGTACGGCGAGGAACTCGCCGTAGTAGATGTCCAGGTCGGAGACGTCGATGCTCTTGGCCATGGGCTGGCTCAGCCTTTCCATTTCATTTCTGGGAAGGAGCGAAGATCTTGCCGACGACACGCGCCAGCAGGTTGAGCACCATCACGATGACGATGAGGACCAGTGCGGCACCCCATGCTCGCGCGATACCGGGCGCTTCGCCACCGGGCGGCGCGACGCCCGGCTGGGTGAACGAGTAGAAGATGAAGACGGGCAGCGTGGTCATCCGCTCCCCGAACAGGTTGAAGTTGACCGAGTCTGTCTTGCCCGCGATCACGAGCAGCGGCGCCGTCTCCCCGATCACTCGTGCGACCGCCAGCGTGATGCCGGTGATGATGCCGCCAAGGGACGTGGGGAGCACCACGCGCGTGATTGTGCGCCACTTCGGCACCCCGAGGGCGTACGACGCCTCGCGGAGGTCGTCGGGCACCAGCCGCAGCATCTCCTCGGTGGAGCGCACCACGATCGGGATCATCAGCAGCGAGAGCGCGACGGAGCCACCGAACCCGAGCCGGATCTCCGGGCCGAAGATCAGCACGAACAGGGCCAGTGCGAAGAGGCCCGCCACGATCGACGGGATGCCGGTCATCACGTCCACGAGGAACGTGATCCAGCGCGCCAGCTGCTTGCCCTTGCCGTACTCCACCAGGTAGATCGCGGCGAACAAACCCACCGGCACCGAGATCAGCGCGGCGGCGAACGTGACCAGCAGGGTGCCGATCAGCGCGTGGTAGATGCCGCCTCCGACGCCGGGCACGCTACGCATGTCGAACGTCAGGAAGTTTCCGTCGATCATCGGGACGCCGTACCTCGCGACCGTCCAGATCAGCCACACCAGCGGGATCAGGGCAATCACGAACGTCGACCAGACCAGGGACGTCATCAGGCGGTCCACCGCCGCTCGACGGTTCTCGACGCCGAGCGACCACAAGGGCAGCGCCACCAGGAAGAGCACCGCCGACAACAGCAGCCAAGCCACCAGGCCCCACGTGAGCAGCATGGCCGGGAGGCCGGTGACCGCCAGCGCCAGCACCCCGACGAGGAGCGGAGCCCAGCGCGGCAACCGCGGGTGGGTCAGGGTCATCGGGGAGCGCGGCAGTGGGGCGATGTCGGTGGTCGTCATCGGGCCATCCGCCTCTCGCTTCGGCCCACGACCCAGCGGGCCGCGAAGTTCACTGCGAACGTGAACGCGAACAGGACCAGGCCGGTCGCGATCAGCACGTGCAGCTTGGCCGGAGTGGCCTCCGCGAAGCTCGAGGCGATGTTGGAGGCAATCGTCGCGGGGTTGGTGTTGGAGATCAGGTTCAGCGTCACCACCGGACTGGCCGACAGGACCATCGCCACGGCCATGGTCTCGCCGAGGGCGCGGCCGAGGCCCAGCATGACCGCGGAAACCATGCCGGAGCGGGCATACGGGAAGACGGAGAGCCTGATCATCTCCCAGCGCGTGGCGCCCAGGGCGAGCGCGGCCTCCTCGTCGAGGCGGGGCGCCTGGGCGAAGATCTCCCGCGAGATCGCGGTGATGATCGGCAGGATCATGATCGCCAGCACGATGCCAGCGGTGAAGACCGTCTTGCCTGTCACCGACGCGGGACCCGCGAAGAACGGCACCCAGGACAGGTGGGTGGCGAGCCACTCCTGGGCCGGCACGAGGTACGGCGCCAACACCCGCGCACCCCAGAGCCCGAAGACGACGGACGGCACGGCCGCCAGCAGGTCGATCACGTAGGCGACGGGCACCGCGAGCCGGCGTGGAGCGTAGTGCGAGATGAAGAGTGCGATGCCGAACGCGAACGGCACGGCGAGCAGCAGCGCCAGCAGGGCGGCCAGGATCGTGCCGAAGATCAGCGGCCCGACGTAGGTGAGGAACGAGTTGTGCGGCGCGTAGTTGCTCGCGGGCTGGGTCAGGCCGGGGATTCCCTCGATGGCGAGGAAGACGAACACCCCCGCGAGCGCGGCCAGGATGACGAGACCCGCACCCTTGGCGGTGCCCGAGAAGATCCGGTCGCCGCGGCGACGCGGGGCGGACTCCTGCCGGGGCTCGGCCTCGGTGTCGGTGGCTGACACGGTGCTCCTGGTCACTGGGTCGGGATCTGGTTGAGGCTACCGATGATGCGGAACGCGGCGGACCGGTTGCCCGGTCCGCCGCTGTCCTGCTTCGAGGTCGCGGCTACTTGGCCGCGATCTTGTCGACAATGCCGGCCGCCTCCGCCTGCAGCGCGGAGTCCAGCGGGGCGGAACCGGCCTGGTCGGCAGCGGCCTGCTGGCCCTCCGTCGACACGACGTAGGACAAGAAGCCCTTGACCAGCGCAGCGTCGTTCGCGTCGTCGTAGTGCTGGCAGGCGATCAGGTACGACGCCAGCAGGAGCGGGTAGGCGCCTGCCTCGGTCGTCGTCCGGTCGACCTGGATCGCCATGTCCACGGCGGCCCGGCCCTCGACACGGGGCGAGATCGCCAGGACCTTGGCGGCCGCTTCGGCGGACGGCGCGACGTACTGGCTGCCGACCTTGATCGACGCCACTCCCAGGTCGCCGACCTGGCTGTCGTCGGCGTAGCCGATCGTGCCGTCACCGGAGCCGACAGCGGCCACCAGGCCGGAGGTGCCCTCGGCCGCCTCGCCACCCGTCTTCGGCCAGACGCCGGCGGCGTCGTAGCCCCAGTCGCCACCGGCGGCCTGCGAGAGGTAGTCGGTGAAGTTGGTGGTGGTTCCGGAGTCGTCCGAGCGATGAACAGGCGTGATCGTGGTGCTCGGCAGGGTCACGCCGGGGTTCTCCGCGGCGATCGCCGGGTCGTCCCAGGTGGTGATCTTGTCGTCGAAGATCTGGGCGATGGTGCTCGCCGACAGCTGGAGGGTGTCGATCCCGGCGACGTTGTAGACGACCGCGATCGGGCTGACGTAGGCCGGGACCTCGATCGGGTCCTCCCCGCCGCAACGCTTCTTGGCGTTGGCGAGCTCGCCCGCGTCAGTGGTCAGCGCGGAGTCGGAGCCGGCGAACGTGTAGGCCTTGGAGATGAAGTTCTCGCGACCCGTGCCGGAGCCGACCGGGTCGTAGTTGACGGTCACACCGCTGTTCGTGGTCTGGAACGCGGCGCGCCAGACGCCCTGTGCGGCCTCCTGCGCCGAGGATCCGCCGCCGTTGAGCGTCCCGCTCAGTCCGCTGCCGCTGCCGCCGTTGTCGTTGCCGGCAGAACAGCCGGAGATCGCCAACGCGAGGACCGCGGTGCCGGGCACGATTGCCCGGCGGATGGAAGTGCTCTTCACTTCGTTTCTCCTGATGTCTGGAGGTGAGGACAGCAGCGAAGTTAGGGAGCCGAGGTGTATGGACCCGGGGCCGTCGGTGAACGAGCGGTGAACTAAACCCGGCCAGTCATGGTCGCGCCGCCTCAGCCGAGACGACGCTCACGTGAACAATGCCGGTTCTCGTGCGGAAACTCTTGACTCAGGTGACGAGATGGCGTTCCGTTGCGACCACTTTGCCCTTGCGGACCTGGGCCACCAGCATCTCGCCCGGATCGAGCTTGGGATCCTCCAGGCCGAGCGCCTTGAACACCTCGGGAAAGACCGGCCGATGCGTGCACAGGACCGCCGGGCGGCCGTCTTCGACGAGGTCGTGAACGATCTTGCCGACCGAGCGCTCGGTTGCGTCCTCCTCGCTCAGCCTGTCCTCGAGCTCGATGGCTCCGCCGATCTTGTCGGCGTACGGCGTGACCGTCTCCAGGCAGCGCATGCTGCTGGAGGTGACGACCCGGCTGACGCCGTACGCCGCGAGCACCGGCACCAGCTTCTGGGCCTTCAGCCGGCCGGGTTGGAGCAACGGACGCATCCGGTCGTCCTGCCGCCACACCTTGCGGGACCGGGCCGGGCCGTGCCGCAGCAAGAGGATCGGCTGGGTGGCGCGGCGCACCTTCTTCGCCTCTCCCAGGGTGTCGCGATCGTAGGCGTAGGTGAGCATCTCGTTGGCCTTCTCGATCTCCACCCAGCGGACGTCGTCGATCTCGTAGTTGACGAGGTAGCCGCTGACGTCGTCGTCGCCGAGCACCCGGCCGGTCCAGTAGGTCACGGTCTTCATGCCCCTGTTCACCGGGTAACGCTGGCTCGACAGGGGTACGCCGAGGCGGACGGCCAGGCCCGTCTCTTCGGCGACCTCGCGGACGGCCGCAGCGGTCACGTGCTCGCCGCGCTCGAGCTTGCCCTTGGGGAACGACCAGTCGTCGTACTTCGGGCGGTGCACGAGCAGCACCTGCTTGCCCGGGCGGAACACGACGGCGCCCGCGGAGTGCATGTCCCGGGGCTCCGCTGTGGCCATGGACGTAGTCTCACACCACCGCGAGGCCGACAGGAGATGCAGTGCCCAAGAAGCTCACCCTGGCGCTCGGCCTCGTGCTCGTGCTGGTGCTCGTCGCCGTCGGTGGTGTCCTCGGCATTCGTTGGTGGCACGACTCCCACCGCACCAACCTCCAGCAGGCGATGGCGATGGCGCCGCCCGCCGCGCAGCGCTTCTCGTGGACAGACTGGACCGGTGTACGCAACGAGCTCGGGGTAGACCTCGACGAGAGCACGACCTCGAGCGCACTCACGAAGTTCCTCGACAAGGGGTACGACGCCGACCTCACCTCCACGTCCGCGCTGGTGCAGTCGGCCCCCGTGCTTCAGGTGCAGTACGGCTTCTCCCCCGCCTCCGTGGACTGGGAGCTGTTCAGCCAGTCCGACGCCGGTGCGGTCGTGATGCTGCACATGCCGGACGGCTACGACTTCGACCTGCTCGCCGACCGGCTCAGCAGCCTCGGTTACACGCGGCCGGCCAAGGACACCGGTGTCTGGCTGGGCGGGGTGGACCTGCTCGCGGAGCTGGGCGCCGGGACCAACGGCATCACCCCTGAGCTGAACCACATCGCGCTGGACGCGGGAGACGGCTTGATCTTCACCAGCGACGACGCCGACTACCTCGGCCAGGCGGTGCAGGACGCGATCGGCGACGGCGACTCCGGGTCCGGTCTCGATGACGTCGTCGACGCGTCTGGCGAGCCACTGTCCGCTGCGATCTACTCCGGCGACTACACCTGCGAGAAGCTCGCGATGAGCCAGGCCGACGAGACCGACCAGGCACAGGCAGACGAGCTGATCGCGGCGGCCGGCAAGGTGAACCCGATGACGGGGTTCGCGATGTCGGTGCAACCCGACCGCGACGTACGCGTCGCCATGTCCTTCGAGAACGACGATCAGGCCAAGACCAACGCCGACTCCCGCGCCGCGCTTGCCAGCGGGCCTGCACCGGGCCAGGGTGGCGACTTCGCGGACCGTTTCGACCTGGGGCCGGTGCAGGCAGACGGCTCTGTCGTGACGATGGACCTCCAGCCCGTCGAGGGCCAGTACGTCCTGTCCGACCTGAGCACCGGCCCGCTGCTGTTCGCGACCTGCTGAGACGCCT
>JAOPXM010000143.1 GCA_025965125.1 Nocardioides sp. | reverse complement strand
GGTCTTGCCGTGTCCGTCGTCGGTCATCGTGAACCGGGCCGCTGCCAGCGCCTGGGCTTCCTCACGTCCCAGGACCCGGTTCTCGTGGGCCTCCCCGATCTCGGGGGCGATCACGTCCAACGCCCGTTTGCCCAGGACCCGCAACGCCTTCGCGTCGTACTCGCCCGCGTGACCGATCAGGTGCGCCTCGACCTCGGCACGGATGTCGTCGGTGACCAGATCCGAGGGCAACGCGTCGACCGCCCGCACGATGACCTCGGCCTGGTCCAGGTTGAGGTCCCCGGCCGCCAACGCCACCCGAACCAGGGTGCGGGGCCCGGCCAGCGCGGCCGCGAGGTGCATCGACCTGGCCGCCGCGGACCGAGTCTGGCGGGTCTGGTGGGCCCACCACGCCCCGGTCGAGACCGCACCGGTGGCCTCCCCGACCCGCACCGTCTCCGCATGCGCGGCGACCCGCAAGGTGAGCTCCGTAACTTGGGCACCCAGCCTCGTCAGCTCGACCAACGTCTCGGCCGCCTCGGCCGGACCCATCGACCACAACGACGCATCCGCGAGCTCACCGACCTCGGCACGCTCCGACGCGACGACACGACTCACCCGATGCTGCGGGGTATGGGTCATCGCTGTCATGACACCCATTCCAACACCGATTCCCGATCCTTTCGAGCACCCAACCGAGCCCTGTGGAAACCCCAAACCGAGGGGTCACCTGTGCACGAAAGATGGCCCCTCCCGCCCCCTCATTCCCGCCGGGGCTGCCACATCCCAGGCACCGCCACTCCACCTCGAGTCGAACACCGCACAAACCACCTCGAGCCAGAACCCCGCCCAGAGGCCCTGCCCTGGGTCACCGGCCATCGAGGCCGCTGCCAGCGCAGCCTCCTCAACAAGCGACGCTCAACCAGTGCCATCGTCGTGGGCGCGCCGGGAGGGCAGGGCCCGCTTCGACAAAGACCTCAAAGAGGGATGTTCGTCAGCTCGCCTTCTTGGCAGCGGCCTTCTTGGTGGTCGCCTTCTTCGCCGCGGTCTTCTTCGCCGCACCCTTCGCCGCACCCTTCTTCGCGGTCTTCTTCGCCGGCTTGGCGGGGGTGTCGTCGTCCGCCTCGTCGGACGTCTCGCCGCGCGCTGTCTTGGCGGCGTCGACGGAGCGCTGGAGCGCGGCCAGCAGGTCGACGACCTCGCCGGAGGACTTGGTCGACGTTGCGGTCTTCTTGACCTCGCCGCCCTCGATCTTGGCCTTGACCAGGGACTCGACGGCCTCGGCGTAGTCGTCCTCGAACTCGGAGGCGTCGAAGTCGCCGGCCAGTGTCTCGACGAGCAGGTGGGCCATCTTGACCTCGGCGTCCTTGATCTCGCCGGTCTCGATGCTGAAGTCGGGCTCGCGGACCTCGTCGGGCCACATCATCGTCTGCAGCACGATCACGTCGTCGCGGACCCGGAGTACGGCGATGCTCGTGCGCTGCCGCAGGGCCACGGTGACCACTGCCATCCGGTCGGCGTCGAGCAGGGCCTGGCGCAGCAGGGCGTACGGCTTGGCGCCGGTCTTCTCGGGCTCGAGGTAGTAGCTCTTCTCGAACAGCATCGGGTCGATCTGGTTGCTGGGCACGAACTTCTCGACCGCGATCTCGCGGGAGGACGTCAGCGGCAGCTCGGCGAGGTCGTCGTCGCTGAGGATGACCATCTCGCCGTCCTCCGTCTCGTAACCCTTGGCGATGTCTGCATAGGCCACCTCCTCGCCGTCGATGGAGCAGACGCGCTGGTACTTGATCCGGCCGCCGTCCTTCGCGTGCACCTGACGAAACGACACGTCGTGGGACTCCGTGGCGGAGTAGAGCTTCACGGGCACGCTGACCAGCCCGAAGGACACCGCGCCCTTCCAGATCGCTCGCATCGTGTGCTCCTTGTCAGGTCGTGGTCACCAGTGTGACCTGTGTGACCACGAGTATTCATCGCTGTTGAGTGCAGGATGGACCCATGCGCCCCATGCTCGCCACCAAGGGCACCCACGTGCCGACCGGTGACGGCTGGTCCCACGAGGTCAAGTGGGACGGCCTGCGCATCCTCGCTGACACCCTCACCGACGCCACCACCGCTCGGCTGTACAGCCGCAACGGCAACGACGTGTCCGTGGCCTGGCCCGAGCTGAACGTGTCGCCACTGGGTGCCCGCGACCATCTGGTCGACGGCGAGGTGATCGCCCTCAACGACGACGGCCTCCCGGACTTTCGGGTCCTGCAGGACCGCATGCACGTGCGGAACGTGACCTCGGTCGCGCGGCTGGCCAAGGACATCCCGGCCACGTTCATGGTCTTCGACCTGTTGCGGCTCGATGGGCGAGAGCTGCACGGCGAATCCTTGGCTGCCCGCCGCGAGATGCTGCTCGGGCTCGGCCTCGAGAAGTCCGCGTGGCAGGTGCCGGCCTCGTACGACGACGGTCCGATGCTGTTCGACGCCACCCTCCAGCAGGGGCTCGAGGGGATCGTGAGCAAGCGGTTGGACAGCCGCTACCGGTTCGGTGAGCGCAGTCCCGCCTGGCTCAAGTTCGCCCACCGCCACCGGCTGTCGTACGTCGTCGGCGGTTGGCGTCCCCAGGAGGGCTCGAACACCCGCCTGGGCGCCGTGCTCGTGGGTGAGCCCACGCCCGCCGGACTTCTCTATCGTGGTCGCGTGGGCAGCGGGATCGGCGGCAAGGCGAGCACCCTGCTCGCCGACCTGCTCGCGCCGCTGGCGCGGGCCGACAGCCCCTTCGAGGACGAGGTGCCGCGAGTCGATGCGCTGGGCACGCACTGGGTGGAGCCCGTGGTCGTCATCGACGTCGACACCCACCACACCTCACGGCGCGAGCGGCTCCGTCAGCCGTCGTACCAGGGCGTGCGCCCAGACCTCCGTGCCGAGGACCTCTGATGCGGCACCTGCTGCTCGTGCCCCTCGGAGCGGCACTGGTCACGCACGGGACGACTGTCGCGACGGTGAGACATGCCTGACCCGGTGCTCGTCGACGTCGAGGGCCGCACCCTCAAGATCAGCAACCTCGACAAGGTTCTCTACCCGCGCACGGGCACGACCAAGGGCGAGGTCCTGAACTACTACGCCCAGATCGCACCCGTTCTGTTGCCCCACCTGAGGGACCGCTGCGTGACGCGGATCCGCTGGCCACACGGCGTGCAGGGGAGCAGCTTCTTCGAGAAGAACGCGCCGGCCGGCACTCCGTCGTGGGTGCGTACGGCGAAGGTGCCCACGACCGGGTCGCGCGGGTCCTCGCGCAACGGTGACACCCTGGTCTTCCCGATCGTCGACGACCTCGCGACGCTCACCTGGCTGGTGAACCTCGCCGCCCTCGAGCTGCACGTGCACCAGTGGACCGTGGCCCGCAACGGCCGCCCGCGCAACGCCGATCGGCTCGTCATCGACCTCGACCCGGGCGAGCCTGCCGGGCTGCACGAGTGCTGCGGTGTGGCCCTCCTGGTCCGCGACAAGCTCGCCGAACGGGATCTGGTCGCCAAGCCGGTGACCAGTGGCAGCAAGGGCCTGCACCTGTACGCCGATCTTCCCAAGCGGCTGCCGACCGACGAGTCGACCGCGCTGGCCAAGCAGGTCGCGGAGGAGCTGCAGCAGGAGCACCCGAAGCTCGTGACCGCCACCATGACCAAGTCCAAGCGCTCGGGGAAGGTCTTCCTCGACTGGTCGCAGAACGCCGGCTCGAAGACGACGATCTCGCCGTACTCCCTGCGCGGCAAGGAGCGGCCCTTCGTCGCGACGCCGGTGTCGTGGACCGAGGTCGAGGAAGGTGCCGGCGACCCGATGGGGCTGGAGCAGTTCCGCTACGACGCCGTCCTCGAGCGCGTGGCCGACCTCGGTGACTTGTTCGCCGACCCTCGCTGAAGCTCGCTCCGGGATCAGGCTCAGCCCTCGATGAACCGGCTGAGCAGGTCGTTGACGGCGGCCGGCTGCTCCAGGTGGAGGAAGTGCCCGGTGTCCGGGACGATCACCGTCTCGCTGCCGGCCGGCAACAGGTCGCGACCGCGCTCGGCGTACGCCGCCTGCAGGCATCCGTCGTCCGCGCCGTGGAGGTAGAGCGCCGGCACCGTCGGCATGTCCGTCCAGGTGTCGAGGAAGGGCCGGTACCCGTCCGGGACCCGCCACTGCCGGACCGCCGCACGGTAGTAGCCGATCGCAGCGGACCGGTGTGTGGGATCGGCCAGCGAAGCCAGGACCCGCTCGAGGTCCTCGGCCGCGTCGTACCCGGGCGACCAGACCTGCCAGAGGTGGCGCACCAGCCGCTCGAAGTTGCGTTCCGGGAGCACCGGCAGCTGGTTGAAGAGGGTGTACCAGCTCAGCCGCGCCTGCCGCGCGATCATCCGCGGCGACACCCTGCCGGCCAGGACCGGGAACGGCGGGACGGCGATCGACACGATCCGGCGGTACGGCGAGAGCTCGTTCGCCCCGAGGCCGTTGGCCGTGATCGCGCCCCAGTCGTGGCCCACGAGCACCGCTCGGTCGTCGCCACCCAGAGCCTCGTGGACTCCGACGGCGTCGGCCATCAACGCGCTGACGTGGTAGCTGCCGTCGTGCGCGATCCCGGACGGGGCGTAGCCACGGGTGTTGGGTGCCACCACCCGGTGACCCCGTTCGGCCAGGTGCGGTCCGAGGTGTCGCCAGGTCCATGCGGTGTCCGGGAAGCCGTGCAGGGCGACAACCAGCGGACCGTCCGCGGGTCCCCAGGCCAGCGCGGAGAGGGTGACGGCGGGGAGCGGAATCTCGAGGACCTCGGGCGGCGGAGTCACGTGCCGAGGATAGGGAGCGCCCATAGGGACGCGCGCGTGCACCACAATGGCCGGGTGACCGAGACGCGACCGGTGGAGACGTGGCTGACCGACATGGACGGTGTCCTGGTCCACGAGGACGTCCCGATCCCCGGAGCCCAGGAGTTCATCGAGGCACTGAAGCGGGCCGGCACACCGTTCCTGGTGCTCACGAACAACTCGATCTACACCCCACGCGACCTGAGGGTCCGTCTGCTCGGCAGTGGGATCGACGTCCCCGAGCACGCGATCTGGACCTCGGCACTGGCCACCGCCCAGTTCCTCGACGACCAACGGCCGGGCGGGTCGGCGTACGTCGTCGGCGAGGCCGGGCTGACCACCGCGTTGCACGACATCGGCTACGTGATGACCGAACGCGACCCGGACTACGTCGTGCTGGGGGAGACCCGCACCTACTCCTTCGAGTCGATCACCCGCGCGATCCGGCTGGTCGACGGGGGAGCCCGGTTCATCGCGACCAACCCGGACCCCAGCGGCCCCAGCCACGCCGGCAAGGTGCCGGCGACCGGTTCGGTGGCCGCGCTGATCCGCACCGCGACCGGCCGATCGCCGTACTTCATCGGCAAGCCGAACCCGCTGATGATGCGCAGCGCGCTGAACCGGCTGGAAGCGCACTCGGAGACCACCGTGATGGTCGGCGACCGGATGGACACCGACATCATCAGCGGTCTGGAAGCCGGCCTGCGCACCGTGCTCGTGACGACGGGATCGACGAGGCCGGAGCAGGTCGAGATGTTCCCCTACCGGCCGACCCGGGTCGTCGAGTCGATCGCGGACCTGTTGGAGATGGTCACCGACGGCTAGCTCTGGCTGGAGGCGGTCTGAGTGTCGAGGCAGTCCGATCCGGCTTCACGCAGGACCCGGCGCTGCGTGGGGCGTGCCTCGGCGTACCGCCTGCGCCCCGCGTCGGTGAGCGCAACGAAGAGTGAACGGCGGTCGTGGTCGCAGGTCGTCCGGGCGAGCAGCCCGTCGCGTTCGAGCCGGGTGACCAGTCGCGAGAGCGCGCTCTGGGAGAGGTGCGCGCTCTCGCCCAGCGTGTTCATCCTCAGGCTGCACTCGTCTGCCTGAGCGAGCTGCTGCAACACCTCGAACTCGCTCGCGGTGAGTTCGTGGGCGGCGCCCAGCTCCCGGTCGAGCTCGCACATCAGGTGCTGGTAGCGGCCCATCAGCTGGTGCCACTGCGTCGCCAGGACATCGTCGTTGGTCCTTCCGGCCATGGGGGCAGAGTACCACATTCGTACGCATAATATGTTTCTGCAAATAATGCTTGTGCATCCAATGCACATGCATAAGTATGGCTGTCATGACCCAGACCGTGACCCCGGCACCGACGGCGCCGGCCACCAACAACACCGAATCCATCCACGCCTCTGACGGCTGGACCTCCCGTACCTGGCTCCTCCTCGTGGTGCTCTGCGGCGCCCTCTTCCTCGACGGTCTCGACATCTCCATGGTCGGTGTCGCGCTGCCCTCCATCGGTGCGGACCTGGGGATGTCAGCCTCTGCCCTGCAGTGGATCGTCAGCGGCTACGTCCTCGGCTACGGCGGGCTGCTCCTGCTCGGCGGACGGTCCGCGGACCTGCTCGGCAGACGCCAGGTCTTCCTCACCGCCGTCGCGGTGTTCGGCATCGCTTCGGTCGCCAGTGCCGCGCTGAGCAGCCCGGAAGCGATCATCAGCCTGCGGTTCGTCAAGGGAGTGGCCGCCGCGTTCACCGTGCCGGCGGGTCTCTCGATCATCACCACGACGTTCTCCGAGGGTCCGGCCCGCAACAAGGCCCTGAGCATCTACACCGTGGTCGGCGCGAGCGGCTTCTCGCTCGGTCTGGTCTTCGGCGGCCTGCTCACCGAGGTGGGCTGGCGAGCCACGCTGCTGCTCCCCGGCCCCGTCTCCTTGCTCCTCGTGGTCGTTGGGTGGCGCGTGATCCCGGCCGCCCAGCGGACCCTGACCCAACTTGCCGACTTCGACCTGTTTGGCGCGGTCTCCAGCACGGCCGCGTTGCTGCTGCTCGTGGTGGCGGTCGTCGAGGCGCCCACTCGCGGCTGGACCAGCTCGCTGGTCGTGGCGGCGTTCGCGTCCAGCGCGGCCCTGGCCGGGCTGTTCGTCGCGACGGAGGTCCGCCACTCCAAGCCCCTGATCCGGCTGGGGATCCTCCGATCCTGGCACCTGGTCCACGCGAACGTCGCCGGGGCGATCATGGCCGGAGGCTACTTCTCCTTCCAGTTCCTGGTCACCCTCTACCTGCAGGACTCCCTGGGTTGGTCGCCGCTCGCGATGGCGCTCGGCTTCCTGCCGGCCGGCCTGCTGGTCATCGCGAGCTCGACCCGGATGGACCGCGTCCTGGCGCGGGTGCGGACGCAGGTGCTGATCGCCGGTGGCATGGTCGCCTTTCTGACGGCGTACGTCCTGTTCTTGCGGGTGGACCCTGGCCTCAGCTACGTCGTGCTGCTGCTGCCCACCATGCTGCTCCTGGGTGTCGGCTTCGCCCTCTCGTTCCCGTCGATCAACGCGCAGGCCACGTCTGGCGTGGCTGACCACGAGCAGGGCCTGGCGTCGGGACTGGTCAACACCAGCGTCCAGATCGGCGGTGCCGTCGTGCTCGCAGTGATCTCGGCGATCCTCGGGAACGCGGCCGCCTCGGAAGGGCCCGCGGTGCCGGGAGAGCTGATGCCCGGCATGCTGACCGGGCTGCAGGTGATCGCGGTCATCACCGCCGTCGGCGTCGCTGCGTCGCTGGCGACCGTGCTGGGGCTGGCCAGAGGCGACCGTCGCGCGGTCGCGGACCTGGTGGAGTAGCGGGCGTCAGGCGTTCGGCGGCCGATCCGGGTGAATGCTGCGCGTCTGACGGCGTCGGTCGCGGTGGCTGAACCAGTCGGTGACGTAGATCTTCGGCAGCATCTTGGCCACCGCGAGCGCGAGGTACATCACGGTGTTGATGGCCACGAACGCGGCGAGGACGGCGAAGCCGTTCGAGCGCAGGAACGACTCGGGGAGGACTATCCCCAGGGGCGTCGACACCAGCAGCCCGATCACGACCCGGTCACCCGGATCGGCCCGGTCCCGGTTGGTTGTACGACGTGTTTCCAGGTGGCCCGGCGGCCCAGCGTGATGTCGAGGATCCCCATGACGTAGACAGCGTTGAGGTAGAGGGCGAACCCGAGCTCGGGGAACAGGGTCACCGCCAGCAGCCGGGCTCGCCAACCGCCGCGCCACACGGTCACCAGCCGTTCCAGGGTGAAGACGAGTCCGATGCCGACCCAGAACGGGAACCAGACCCACGAGTCGACCGCCAGCCCCATCAGCACGACCAGGGACAGATAGGTGCTCAGGGCGACCACGCCGTAACCGATGCCGAGCTGCTGGGCAAAGTACCTGAACGTCTGGCCACGCAGGCCGTAGGCGCCCAGGTTCTCCAGCGCGCCTCGCTGCCAGCGAAGGCGTTGTGCCCACAGGGCCGCCCAGCTCGGCATCACCTCGGTGACGACGGTGCAGTCAGCGGGCGAGATCATCAGCGCTCCGAGCGACTTCAGAGCCAGGGTGAGCTCGTTGTCCTCGGTCAGGGCGATGGTGTCGTAGACGTCATCGGGTACGCCGGGGAGCGAGCGGCCGCGTTCGGCGGCCACCGTTCGCAGGGCACGTGGCCGAAACAGCGAAGCGGTGCCGGTGAGCACGAAGACCCGGCCACGGCGGCGGCGCATCTCGCGGGCGTAGCGGATGTACTCGTTGCGCTGGAACTGCCCGAGGAGGCCGCTGCCCTCCTCGCCGTAGAAGAGTCCACCCACGGCCATCAGGGCCCGGTCGTCGGTCATCCGTCGCACCGCGGCCTCGAGGAACCCGGGGTCGAGGGTGGTGTCGGCGTCCATCACCATCACGAGGTCGTTCTCGCCCTGCGCCGGCAGCACCTCCTTGAGGGCCTGGTTCAGCGCACCTGCCTTCTTGTGCCTGTTTCCCTTGGTCTCGAAGACACCGACGCCGGCGTCCCGGGCGACCCGGACCGTCGCGTCACCACAGTTGTCGGCGACCACGACGACCCGCTCGGGGCGATGAGACTGGGAGAGCAGGGACGACAGCGTCGCCGCCAGGCAGGTCTCCTCGTTGTGCGCCGGGATCAGCACGGTCACGGTCACCGGACCGGCGTAGGCGCCGAACGTGTCCGCCATCACGACCTTCGGCGCCAGCGGGGAGACGGCCTCGTCGTCGCTGCGACGGGACCGGGTGGTGATCCGCTGCTCGAGCACGGCAACGCCGGCCGCGAAGAGCAACGCGAGGCCGCCCGCCGCGAGCAGGACACTTGGCGTCGGGGCCTCGGTGTCGTAGAGCACCCGCCAGGCGCCGAACAGCAGTCCCCGGGACGGCCCCTGGCTCGTCGTGGGCCCTCCGGCTGCGATGGCCACCCACAGCATGGCGGCGCCGAGAAGTGCGGCTCCGAAGACGATCACGCCCACGGCGCGCTGGAACTTGCCCATTCTTGCTCTCCTGGTCATATCGGTACCGACTCGGTGCCGGCCGGCACCGGTCGGGCCCCGTGCTGCGTCGGGGTGAGGAACCTGGCCACGAACTCGTCGTACGGGACGGGCTCGCCCACCAAGAAACCTTGGGCGTGGTCGACTCCCTCGGCGCGTACGACGTCGAGAACTGCGGGCTCGCAGACGTACTCCGCCACGGTCTGCTTGCCCAGGTCGCGGGCGATGCCCACGATCGAGCGCAGGATCGTGCGGTCCACGTCGGAGCGGTGACAACCGGAGACGAACTCTCCGTCGATCTTCACGAAGTCGAAGAGCAGGTGCTTCAGGTAGTAGAACGAGCCGAAGCCGGCACCGAAGTCGTCGAGGGCGAACTTGCAGCCCAGGGCGGTCATCCGCTCTGCGAACTCGCGGGCCGCGACCACGTCCGCCACGGCCGCGGTCTCGGTGATCTCCAGGATCAGCCCAGCCGGGTCGACGTCGTGTCGACGCAGGGACTCGACGATCACCCGCTCGGTCTCGGGGTTGCCGATGGAGAGACCGGAGAGGTTGACCTCCAGCAGGAAGGTCGGCGACAGTGCGCGCAGTCCGGTCAGCATCTCGACGGCATGCTCGACGACCCAGGCGTCAACCGCCGGCATCAGCCCGGCTCGCTCGGCGATGTGGATGAACTCGGAGGGCAGGACCAGGCCGTCCCCGTCCCGGAGCCGGAGCAACGCCTCGGCGGCGTGGATCTCGCCGGTCCGCAGGTCCTGAACGGGTTGGAGGTGCAGGACGAACTCGTCCTTCTCCAGCGCTTGCTCGATCCGCGACTTCCACTCCAGGCGGGCCCCGGACCGCGGCTGCTGGGAACAGTCCTCGTCGAGGACCGCGTACTGGTTGCGACCGGCGTCCTTGGCGTCGTACATGGTCATGTCGGCGAGGGCGAGGATGTCGGACGCATGCCAGCTCGCTGCCTGCAGCGTCACGACCCCGACGCTTGCGGTGACCCGGCGGCGGGTGTCGTCGAGCGTGGCGGTGTGCTCGCGGACCTTCGCGACGATCGACCGGGCTACCGTCTCGGCCGCGATCCGGTCGCCGTGGGTGAGCAGGATCGCGAACTCGTCGCCACCAAGGCGGGCGACGACGTCGCTGCTGCGAACGTGGGCGCGGAGCAGGGTGGCGATCGAGATGATCAGCTGGTCGCCTGCTGCGTGCCCCAGCGTGTCGTTCACCTCCTTGAAGTGGTCGAGGTCGAGGAGCAGGAGCGCGCCGGTCGGGCCGTAGCGCCGGCACCGGTCGAGGTGTGTCTCGAGCTCGCGCTCGAACAGTCGACGGTTCGCCAGCCCGGTCACGACGTCGTGATCGGCCAGGTGCGTCAGCTGCAGCTCGTGGCGCCGTCGTTCCGACATGTCGACGACGTTGACGAGCACCACGTCGTCGGAGTCATCCGCGCCGGACAGGGCCCGGCTGCTCAGACCGACGTGGATGTCTTCGCCGCGGGTGTTGCGCAGTGTCCAGTACGCCTCCACCGGCGCGCCACTGCTGGAGAGCACGTGGTCGAGGTGAAGGTCGAGGGTGGAGTCGCCGGGTCGGGACAGCGCCGACAGGAGGTGGCCCTCCAGCTGGTCTCGGGACATGTCGACGAGTGACACCATGGCGGCGTTGGCCTGGATGACCGTCCCGTCCAGGCCGAGCACAGCAACGCCGTGGGGTGCGTCCTCGAAGAGACGCTCGGCGCGTTGCTTGGCCCGGACGAGGGCGCGTTCGCGTCCTCGTTCCGCACCGACGTTCCGGCCCAGGATCAGCGCCCGTTGCTCGTCACCGTCAGCGGGAAGCGGCGTCACGGTGATCTCGTGCTCCGCACCCGTGGCGGTGGCCGCGAGCTCGCCGCTGGCCTCGTGACCCTGCAGGGCCTGGTCCACCAGGTCGCGAAGGATGATGAAGTTCTCGGGGTTCGAGACTTCGGCCAGTGGACGACCTTCGGTCCCGCGGAGTCCCTGGGCCCGCGCACCGGCGCCGGCCACCACCTTGACCGTGCACTTCTCGTCGACCATCACGACGGTGGTGTCGGGCAGGTGGTCCATGAGCACGCGCCACCGTGCCTCCGACTGGGCCAGCGCACGCCGTGCCTCCACCGCGGTGGTGACATCGACCGCTACGCCGAGGTAGCCGGTGATGTTGCCGACCACGTCGTGCAGCTCGGTCAGCGCCAGGCGCACGAGGACCCGGCTGCCGTCGGCACGGATGTAGGTCCAGACCCGAGTGGGCGCGGCGGCCTGGGTCAGGGCGCCGAAGACCGCCGCAGGCTCTACGCCGAGCTCCTCGGCTGCCTCGACGATCTCGGTGAGGTCGTGGAACAAGCTGGGGTCGTGGCGGCCCACCACGTCCTCGGCCCGGTAGCCGAGCAGCTCCTCCGCACCGGCGCTGAAGGATCGGATGGTGCCGTCCAGGTCGGTCGAGATGATGCTGCTGAGCACAGCACCCCGCATGATGCCGTCCGTCTCTGCGCCGGCCTCGTGGGCGCGGCGGGTCTCCGTGGCCAGCTGCTGGACCATCCGCTGGATGACGGGGGCCACGAACACCGCGAACGCGGTCCAGCCCAGGACCCTGCGCCAGTCCTCGATCTGGTAGGTCGGTGGTCCGACCACGATCATCGGCACGAGGAACACCAGGGGCGTCGCGGCGGTCGCGGCCCACAGGTCGGCACGGGTGCCGGTCAGGGCCAGCCAGAGGATGGGGAGGACGAGCAGCGCAGCCAACCCCGACTGCGTGCCGCCGGTGAGGTCGCGGGCCAGGCCGAGGAACACGAAGAAGAGAAGGGGCGCGACGGGATCCACCCAGGTGCGTTCGCGCCTGTACAGGCTGACGGCGAACAGGACGAGAGTCGCGCCGAAGACGAGCAGCATCAACCACAGCTCGCCACCCCGGCTGTGGTACGGAGGCAGCAAGGCACTGCCCACGCCGAGGGCTGCGACCAGGCAGAACGGCGCGGCGGCCCGGGCCGTCGGCCGTGCGGTTTGGGCGTGCTTTGACAAACCCTCTGTCGACAACATGTTGAGGCCTCCCCTCCCCGCAGCAAGGGTAGGTGTGTCGAGCCGGCCACTCGGGGGGTTCCCCGCAATCACGCCCGATCGGTCATTTTTTTCTGGACGGGTGTGTCCACAGATTGAAAGTGACCCCTCGCGGGTAGGCGTTCTGCGGACTACCGTCCACAGCTAGCAGGAACCCCACTCGGGAAAACGGGGACCGTCGTGGCAATGACTCACACCGACGCGCGCGGAGCGCTGGTCGAGGAGCTCGACGAGCACGTCCGCGAGCTGGTGCGTCGCGAGGGGGTCGACCCACAGCGCGACGCCGGGCTCGTGCGCCGGATCGCTGAGACCGTGGTCCGCGACCACGACGAGCGCAGCCTGACCGGCGTCGTAGCCCCGGTGCCTGATGTGGCCGCAGTGGTGGGTGAGCTGGTTGCCCGGGTGTCGGGCTTCGGCC
>JAOPXM010000099.1 GCA_025965125.1 Nocardioides sp. | reverse complement strand
TCAACACGCTGCACCGCGACCAGGACACCAAGGAGCTCGGGCTCAACGAGATCGGCCGCATCCAGCTGCGCACCACCGTGCCGCTGCTGTGCGACCCCTACTCGAAGAACCGCACCACGGGCTCGTTCATCCTCATCGACGAGGCCACCGGGGCCACCGTGGGTGCGGGGATGATCAACTCGGCGAGCTGACGGCGGCGCCAGCGGGGTGTCGGCGACCTGGCAGTCGGGTCGCTGACGCTCACCGGTGCTGGAGCAGGTCCTTCAGGTAGGCGCCATAGCCACTCTTGGACAGCTTGGCGGCGAGGGCCAGCAGCTCGTCGTCGTCGATGAACCCCATCCGCCAGGCCACCTCCTCGGGTGCACCGATCTTGGTGCCCTGCCTGCTCTCGATGGCGCGCACGAAGTTGCTGGCGTCGTTGAGGTCGTCGAACGTCCCGGTGTCCAGCCAGGCCGACCCGCGTGGCAGGACCTCGACGTGCAGCGACCCGTCGTCGAGGTAGAGCTGGTTGAGGTCGGTGATCTCGAGCTCACCGCGCGCCGACGGGCGCAGGCTCTTGGCGCGGCCCACCACGGTGTTGTCGTAGAAGTACAGGCCGGGGATCGCGTAGTCACTGCGCGGGGCGGAGGGCTTCTCCTCCAGCGAGAGGGCGCGGCCGTCGGCGTCGAACTCCACCACGCCGTACGCCGTGGGGTCAGCAACCCGGTAGCCGAAGAGCGCCGCCCCCTCGAGGCCGGAGAAGCGGCGCAGCGTGGCGCCGAGCCCGCCACCGTAGAAGATGTTGTCACCCAGGACCAGGGCGACGTCGTCGCTCCCGATGTGCTCCTCACCGATCGTGAAGGCCTGCGCGAGCCCGTCCGGGCTTGGCTGCTGGGCGTAGGTCAGGTCGATCCCGAACTGGGAGCCGTCGCCGAGGAGGTGATGGAACACGGCCGCCTCGTGGGGCGTGGTGATGACCAGGATGTCGCGGATCCCGGCCAGCATGAGCGTCGACATCGGGTAGTAGATCATCGGCTTGTCGTAGACGGGCGCCAACTGTTTGCTGAGGGCAAGGGTCACCGGATGCAGTCTCGAACCGGTGCCTCCCGCAAGGATGATGCCGCGCATCTGGACATCGTAGGGGCCCGGCGGACGGTGAATGCCGGGGCAACAAGGTCGTAACAAGGCGTAACAGGCAAGGCCATAGGATCCCCGCATGGACCGAGTTCTCGTCACGGGCGGCGCCGGCTTCATCGGGTCGAACTTCGTCCACCACCTGGTCCGGGAGACCGACGCGGTCGTGACCGTCCTGGACAAGCTCACCTATGCCGCGAGCCGGGACTCGCTGGCCGGCCTTCCCGAGGACCGGGTCAGCCTGGTGGTGGGTGACATCGTCGACGCGGCCTGCGTGGACCCGCTCGTCGCCCGCCACGACCTGGTCGTGCACTTCGCCGCCGAGTCCCACAACGACAACTCCCTATCCGACCCGTCGCCGTTCATCCAGACGAACGTGGTCGGCACCTTCACGCTCCTCGAGGCCGCCCGCCGCCATGGCACCCGCTTCCATCACGTGTCGACCGACGAGGTGTACGGCGACCTCGAGCTCGACGACCCCGAGCGTTTCACCGAGGCGACGCCCTACAACCCGAGCAGCCCCTACTCCGCGTCCAAGGCCGGGTCGGACCACTTGGTGCGTGCGTGGGTGCGCAGCTTCGGGGTCCGGGCGACCATCTCCAACTGTTCGAACAACTACGGCCCCTGGCAGCACGTCGAGAAGTTCATTCCCCGGCAGATCACCAACGTCATCGACGCCGGGCGGCCGAAGATTTATGGCGCGGGTCTCAACGTCCGCGACTGGATCCACGCCGATGACCACTCATCGGCGGTGTGGGCCATTGCCCAGCGGGGCCGAACCGGGGAGACGTACCTGATCGGCGCTGACGGTGAGCGCAACAACCTCGAGGTCGTGGGGATGATCCTCGCCCACTTCGGGCGCCCGACAGACGACTTCGACCAGGTCACCGATCGCGCCGGTCATGACCTGCGCTACGCCATCGACTCTTCCAAGCTGCGCGAGGAGCTTGGCTGGTCACCCCGCTACGGCGACTTCAAGGCCGGGCTCGAGGACACCATCGAGTGGTACGTCGCTCACCAGGACTGGTGGCGCGGCGACAAGGCCCGGACCGAGGCCGCCTACGCCGCCCAGGGGCAGTGAGTGGAGCCGGGCATCGAGCAGAGCACGATCCCCGGGCTGGTCGTGCTGCGGCTGCCTGTCCACGCCGACGACAGGGGCTGGTTCAAGGAGAACTGGCAGCGCTCGAAGATGGTGGCGCTCGGCCTGCCCGACTTCGAGCCGGTGCAGAACAACATCTCGTTCAACGCCCGCCGCGGAGCGACCCGCGGCATCCACGCGGAACCCTGGGACAAGCTGGTGTCAGTGGCGTCGGGCCGGATCTTCGCGGCCTGGGTGGATCTTCGGGAGGGCCCGACGTTCGGCGCCGTGTTCCATCTCGAGATCGATCCAGGAGTAGCTGTCTTCGTCCCGCGGGGGGTTGGCAACTCCTACCAGGCGCTCGAGGACGACACGGCCTACACCTACCTCGTCAACGACCACTGGCGCCCTGGGGTCACCTACCCGGCACTCAATCTCGGCGACGCCACGGTGGCGATTCCCTGGCCGATCCCCCTGGCGGACTCCGACATCTCGGTCAAGGACCTCGCCAACCCTTCACTGGGTGAGGTCACGCCCATGAGCGGCACCCGTCGGACACTGATCGTGGGCTGCAACGGGCAGCTGGGACACGCGCTGCGGAGAGAGTTTCCCGATGCGGACCTGGTCGACATCGAGGAGCTCGACCTCACTGACGTCGATGCCGTGGCGAAGTGGCCCTGGCCCGACTACGGGCTGGTCCTCAACGCCGCTGCGTACACCGCCGTCGATGCGGCCGAGACCCCCGAAGGAAGACCCCTCGCTTGGGCGGCCAATGCGACGGCTCCGGCGACGCTCGCGCGGGTGGCGCGGGAGCACCGGCTGACTCTGGTCCACTACTCGTCCGACTACGTGTTCGACGGACGGCTGACCGAGCACGACGAAGCAGAGCCCGTGTCGCCCCTCGGCGTCTACGGACAGTCCAAGGCAGCCGGTGACCTCGCCGTGGGCACGGCGCCGCGCC
>JAOPXM010000094.1 GCA_025965125.1 Nocardioides sp. | reverse complement strand
ACGATGTACACGACCCAGCCGTGGACGATCCGGCAGTATGCCGGGTTCTCGACCGCCGAGGAGTCCAACGCGTTCTACCGCCGCAACCTGGCCGCCGGCCAGAAGGGGCTGAGCGTCGCGTTCGACCAGGCCACCCACCGCGGCTACGACTCCGACCACCCGCGGGTGCGCGGCGACGTCGGCATGGCCGGTGTGGCGATCGACTCGATCTACGACACCCGCACCCTCTTCGACGGCATCCCGCTCGACGAGATGTCGGTGTCGATGACCATGAACGGCGCCGTGCTGCCGGTGCTGGCGCTCTACATCGCGGCGGCCGAGGAGCAGGGGGTGAAGCCGGAGCAGCTCGCGGGGACGATCCAGAACGACATCCTCAAGGAGTTCATGGTCCGCAACACCTACATCTACCCGCCGGCTCCGAGCATGCGGATCATCTCCGACATCTTCAGCTACACGGCCGCGAAGATGCCGCGCTTCAACTCCATCTCCATCTCGGGCTACCACATCCAGGAGGCCGGGGCGACGGCCGACCTCGAGCTCGCCTACACGCTGGCCGACGGGGTCGAGTACATCCGGGCCGGCCTCGACACCGGCATGACCATCGACCAGTTCGCGCCGCGGCTGTCGTTCTTCTGGGCGATCGGCATGAACTTCTACATGGAGATCGCCAAGATGCGCGCCGCCCGCGCGCTCTGGTCCCGGCTGGTGCGGGACTTCGACCCGAAGAACCCCAAGTCGCTCAGCCTGCGCACCCACAGCCAGACCAGTGGCTGGTCGCTCACCGCGCAGGACGTGTTCAACAACGTCCAGCGCACCTGCATCGAGGCGATGGCCGCGACCCAGGGCCACACGCAGTCGCTCCACACCAATGCCCTCGACGAGGCGATTGCCCTGCCGACGGACTTCTCGGCCCGGATCGCGCGGAACACCCAGCTGTTGCTGCAGCAGGAGAGCGGTACGACCGGCACCATCGACCCGTGGGCCGGTTCCTACTACGTCGAGCGCCTGACCCACGACCTCGCCGAACGCGCCTGGGCCCACATCCAGGAGGCGGAGGCCGCCGGTGGCATGGCCAAGGCCATCGAGCAGGGCATCCCCAAGATGCGCATCGAGGAAGCCGCGGCCCGCACCCAGGCCCGCATCGACTCCGGCGCCCAGGCGGTGATCGGCGTCAACACCTACCGGCTCGACGTGGAGGACAAGCTCGACGTGCTCCGGGTCGACAACGACGACGTCTACCGACAGCAGGTTGCCAAGCTCGAGCGGCTCCGAGCCGAGCGCAACGACGACGACGTACGGCGTGCCCTCGAGGCGCTGACCAACTCGGCCGAACGCGGCGCCGAGAAGGACTCCCTCGACGGCAACCTCCTCGCGCTGGCCGTCGACGCGGCCCGGGCCAAGGCGACCGTCGGCGAGATCTCGGACGCGCTGGAGAAGGTCTACGGCCGCCACCAGGCCGTGATCCGTACGATCAGCGGCGTGTTCAGGGACGAGTCCGGGAGCTCAGGCGGTGAGCTGGTCCAGCGTGTGCTGGACGCCACCGACGAGTTCGAGGAAGCCGAGGGGCGTCGGCCGCGCATCCTGGTCGCGAAGATGGGCCAGGACGGCCACGACCGCGGCCAGAAGGTCGTCGTCACCGCGTTCGCCGACATGGGCTTCGACGTCGACGTGGGCCCGCTGTTCTCGACCCCTGAGGAGGTCGCCCAGCAGGCGATCGACGCCGACGTCCACATCGTCGGGGTCTCGTCGCTCGCCGCCGGCCACCTTGCGCTGCTGCCGGCGCTCAAGCAGGCGCTCGCCGACCAGGGCCGCCCCGACATCATGATCGTGATCGGTGGTGTCATCCCGCCCGACGACGTCTCGACCCTGCGCGAGATGGGTGCGGCGGCCGTCTTCCTGCCGGGCACCGTGATCGCGGAGTCCGCCCTCGACCTGCTCGCGAAGCTGCGGGAGCAGCTGAAGCACTAGTGACGTCGACCGACGAGAGGGTCCCGGCGCTCGTCGCGGGCATCCGCGCGGGCAAGCGTGCCGCGGTCTCGCAGGCGATCACGCTGGTCGAGTCGTCGAAGCCCGAGCACCGGGCCGAGGCGCGTGACCTGCTGACCGAGCTGAGTGGGCTCGAGCAGGACGCGCCCGCCGTCCGCGTAGGGATCTCCGGAGTCCCGGGCGTCGGCAAGTCGACGTTCATCGAGGCCCTCGGCAGCCGGCTGACGGCGGACGGCCACCGGGTCGGCGTCCTGGCCGTGGACCCGTCCTCGATCCGCACCGGCGGGTCGGTGCTGGGCGACAAGACCCGGATGGCCAGGCTCAGCGTGGACCCCGACGCGTTCATCCGGCCGTCACCGGCCGCGGGCACCCTCGGCGGTGTCGCTCGGGCCACCGTCCAGGCGATGTCGGTGCTCGAGGCGGCGTCGTACGACGTCGTGCTCGTGGAGACCGTCGGGGTCGGACAGTCCGAGGTGACCGTGGCCGGCATGGTCGACACCTTCCTGTTCCTGACCCTGGCCCGCACCGGTGACCAGCTGCAGGGGATCAAGAAGGGCCTCCTCGAGATCGCCGACGTCATCGCGGTCAACAAGGCCGACGGCGATCGCGAGCAGGAGGCACGCGCCGCCGCCCGCGAACTCGCGGGTGCCCTGCGCCTGGTCCGGGCGCCGGGGGAGTGGGCGCCGCCGGTCGTCACCTGTTCCGGCCTGTACGACGTGGGAGTCGACGACCTGTGGCAGCGCGTGCTCGAGCACCGTGAGCACCTCGGCCGCGACGGCCTGGCCGCCAAGCGGTCCCGGCAGCAGCTCGACTTCACCTGGGCCCTGGTCCGCGACGAGCTGGACCAGCGACTGCGGCACTCGCCCGGCGTGAAGGCGATCCGCGAGCAGGTCCGCGACGAGGTGCTCGCGGGCGAGCTGCCCGCGACCGTCGCTGCGGACCGGATCCTGGCCGCCTACGACGAGCGTCGCTGAGCCGCACTCGTCCGGTCCACCCTTTACTTGCGCGGACCAGAGGCACAGGATCCCGTCAACAAGGGACACCGCACCCATGCGTTCGGGACGCCGGGACGGAGACGATCAGCGTCTACCCCACCGACGTACGGAGGCAGCACCGATGCAACGCAAGACCTTGATCACCGCCGCAGTCGCGGCCGCAGCCTTGGCCACCGCCGGGACGATGTCGACCGCAACTGCAACTGCGGCCCGATCCGGCTCCGCTCCCCACCGGAGCGTCGTCACGAAGAACCTGTTCAGTCCCCTGAGCTTCGCGGTGCGGAGCAACGGCACGGCGTACATCGCCCAGAACTTCATCGGCCAGCTGCTCGAGAAGAAACCCGGCGAGCCGTCCACGTTGGTCTTCCAGGCCAAGGGCGGCTCCGCGGAGGGGCCGAACGAGGTCGGCGCCGTGTCGGTACGCAACGGCGTGGTCACGTTCGCGGTCACCTCGGCGACCGGTGGCGTGATCAAGCAGGCCACCAAGACGGACGGGAAGTGGGTGATCAAGACGATCGCCGACGTGGGCGCCTTCGAGAAGACCCAGAACCCTGACGCAGGCTCGACCTACGGGTTCGAGTCGATCCCTGACGAATGTGCCGCCCAGATCGACCCCGCGGTGTCCGGGCCGCCGACCTACACGGGCATCATCGACGCCCACCCCTACGGGACGGCCTCGACGGCCGACACCATCTATGTGGCCGACGCCGCGGCGAACGCAATCCTCGAGATCGATGGCCAAGGCACGGTGAGCGAGCTCACCGTGCTGCCGGTAGTCCCTGCGGTCGTGACCGCCGAGGCAGCGGCGTCAGCGGGCTTCCCCGACTGCACGATCGGGCTGACCTATGACTTCGAGCCCGTCCCGACCGACGTCGAGGTCGGCTCCGACGGCTCGCTCTATGTCAGCAGCCTCCCGGGTGGACCCGAGGACGGGAGCGCAGGCGCGCTGGGCGCGGTCTACAGGGTGCACCCGCAGAGCGGACACGCCACGAAGGTGGTCAGCGGCCTGATCAGTGCCACCGGTGTTGCCGTTGCCCCCAACGGTGACCTCTACGTGTCCGAGCTGTTCGCGGGCCAGATCGCCAAGATCCCCGCGGGTGCGGACGAGGCCCAGCCATTCCGGTCGTTCCCGCTCCCGGCCGCGGTCGAGCTGCAGGGTGGGCAGCTCTACGCCACCGTCAACGCGCTGCCGTCCGACGGCCCGCCTGCCGGCCGACTGGTGAAGCTCGGTCTCTGAGGCATCGACCACCCCGGACTCGAGCGGGTCCCGGCCGACGGCCGGGGCCCGCTCCCGCATCCGGGGCGGTCTAATCTTGACCCAATGCCAGCCGACCCCCAGATCGACAGCTCGCAGCTCGTTGCTGCCGTCATCGACAAGTACGACGCCGACCTCGTCGACCTGCGTCGCGATCTCCACGCCCATCCGGAGCTCTCCTGGGCGGAGTCGCGGACCACCGACCTCGTTGCCGCGCGGATCGAGCCGGCCGGCTGGCGGGTGACCCGGCTGACCCGGAGTGGGCTCGTGGCCGACCTCGGCGATGTGGGGCCAGTGGTCGCGCTCCGGGCCGACATGGACGCCCTCCCGGTCCAGGACGTCACCGACGACCCGTGGCGCAGCACCATCGCTGGCGTTGCCCATGCCTGCGGCCACGACGTCCACACCGCCGCCCTGGTGGGCGCCGCCCTCGCCCTCGGCGAGGCACACGACCGGGGCCTGTTGAACGCACGGGTTCGGCTGCTCTTCCAGCCAGCCGAGGAGGTCATGCCCGGCGGGGCCCTGCACCTGATGCGCCTCGGTGCCCTTGAGGGCGTCGACAGGATCTTCGCCTTGCACTGCGACCCTGCGGTCGACGTGGGACAGGTGGGCCTGCGGTTGGGCCCGCTCACCAGTGCGGCCGACAAGCTGGAGGTCCGACTCTCGGGCACCGGCGGCCACACGTCGCGGCCCCACCTCACCGGCGACCTGACGTTCGCCCTCGCGAAGGTGACCACCGAGCTGCCCGGGGTCCTCTCGCGCCGCATGGACCCCCGGTCCGGTGTCTCCGTCGTGTGGGGGATCCTGAACGCCGGGGCCGCCCCCAACGTCATCCCCGACAGCGGGCTCGTCGCGGGCACCGTGCGGATCCTGGATGCCGTCGCCTGGGCCGACTGCGAGCCCCTGGTGCGCGAGATCGTGCACGGGATCGTGCAGCCCTACGGCCTGACGGCGGTCGTCGACTACCAGCGCGGGGTCCCGCCCGTGGTCAACGAGCCCGTCTCCAACGAGATCCTGGCCTCGACCGTCCGGCGCGTGCTCGGTGAGCACGCCGAGGTCGTGGCTCCCCAGAGCCTGGGGGGCGAGGATTTCGGCTGGTTCCTCGACGAGGTCCCCGGCGCGATGATGCGGCTCGGCACGCGCACGCCGGGAGGTCCGACGTTCGACCTGCACCAGGGAAACCTCCGCATCGATGAACGGGCGATCGGGATCGGTGCCCGACTGCTGGCCGAAGCGGCGCTCGGCGCGATGATCACTGACCGATAACAACTCTGCTTTCTGTCAGCATTTGCCTACTCGCGGGTCACAAGAGCGCACTAGGGTGACCGAACCTTGCGCCGGTTCGACGGTGCCATTAGAAGAGGAGGCATCTTGCGTCGTGTGAGCAAGATTGCGGCAACCAGCGCGATTCTCGCGCTCGTGTTTACCGGCTGTTCCAAGAACGACGACACCACGGCCACTGACACGCCGACCGATGGTGGGTCGTCGTCGACCACAAACGAGGACGTCTGCAAGACCGCCAACGGTTCCGGCCCCAAGGTCGGCCTGGCCTACGACGTCGGTGGTCGCGGTGACCAGTCCTTCAACGACTCCGCGTACGCAGGTGTCGTGAAGGCCGTCTCGGACCTGGATGCCACCTGCTTCGAGGGAGAGGCCGCCGAGGGCGAGCCCGAGTCGGCCCGTGAGGACCGACTGCGCGGCATGGCCGAGCAAGGTTATTCTCCGATCATCGGCGTCGGCTTCGCCTACAGCGAGGCCGTCAACGCCGTGGCGCCGGACTTCCCGGAGGCCAACTTCGCGGTCATCGACGGGTTCGACCCGGACACCACGGCCAACGACAACGTCGCCTACCTCGGCTTCGCCGAGAACGAGGGTTCGTTCCTCGTGGGCGCAGCCGCTGCGCTGAAGACCCAGACCGACAAGATCGGCTTCGTCGGTGGCGTCCACAACGACCTCATCAAGAAGTTCGAGGCCGGCTACACCGCGGGTGCCCAGGCAGTGAACCCGGACATCACGGTCGACGTCACGTACATCGAGGAGAGCGACCTCGCCGGATTCGGTGACCCTGCCGGTGGCAAGGCCGCAGCTGCGGGGCTCTACGACAAGGGCGACGACATCGTCTACCACGCGTCCGGTGCCTCGGGCGCTGGTGTCTTCGAAGCCGCAGCCGAGGCCGGTGACGGCATGTGGGCCATCGGTGTCGACTCCGACCAGTACCTCACGGCTCCGGCCGACCAGCAGCCGCACATCCTGACGTCGATGCTCAAGCGGGTCGACGTGGCGACGTTCAATGCGATCCAGGCCGTGAACGACGGATCGCCGCTGGTCAGCTACACGGTCTACGACCTGAAGAGCGACGGCGTCGGCTACGCCACCTCGGGTGGCTTCATCGACGACATCAAGAGCCAGCTGGATGATTTCGCCGCGAAGATCATCTCGGGTGACATCGAGGTTCCTACGGCCCCGTGACCCTCGGCTGACAAGCCGGGACCCGGAGTATCGACGGGCCCGGGGGGTGTGCGCGATAGCGTGTCCCCCCGGGCCCGTCCCCAGCCCTGGACAACGCCGACATGTCGGCTCCGCGGACTGATCGACCAGCCGGATTCCACCCGCAAGGAGGGACATGTCCACCTCGACACCCGAGGCTCCGGGAAAGACCGACAGCCCCTCCGGGGTGACGGTTCGGGGGGTGACCAAGCGCTTCCCCGGCGTCGTCGCCAACCACGACGTCGACATCACGATCCGTGGCGGGACGGTGCATGCGCTGATCGGTGAGAACGGCGCGGGCAAGTCCACGCTCATGAAGATCCTGTACGGCGTTCAGAAGCCCGACGAGGGCACGCTCTCGGTCGACGGGCGCGACGTGACGTTCAGCTCGCCCACCGACGCGATCAAGGCCGGGATCGGCATGGTCTTCCAGCACTTCATGCTGGCCGACAACCTCACGGTTCTCGAGAACGTCGTGCTGGGGGCCGAGAAGGCGTTCGGCATCGGCGACCAGGCGCGCACCGAGATCCGACGGATCTCCGACGCCTACGGCTTCAACCTCGACCCCGACGTGCTCGTCGAGAGGCTCGGCGTCGGCCAGCGCCAACGCGTCGAGATCCTCAAGGTCCTCTTCCGGGGGGCCCAGATCATCATCCTCGACGAGCCCACAGCGGTCCTGGTCCCGCAGGAGGTGGACGCGCTCTTCGCAAACCTGCGGGTGCTGCGCGACTCCGGACACACGATCCTGTTCATCTCCCACAAGCTGGACGAGGTCCTCGCGATCGCCGACGACATCACGGTCATGCGTCGCGGCACCACGGTCGGTGAGGCCCAGCCCGCCGCCACCAACAAGCAGCAGCTGGCCGAGATGATGGTCGGCTCCGAGCTGCCGTCCCCCGAGACCGAGGAGTCCACGGTCACCGAGACCCCCCTGCTGGAGGTGGGCGGCCTCAGCCTGGTCGACGAGCGCGGGAGGCACCTGCTTCGCGACATCGACCTGGTGATCCACCGTGGCGAGGTCCTGGGGATCGCCGGCGTCGAAGGCAACGGCCAGGCCGAGCTCGTGGAGTCGATCATGGGCATGCGGAAGTCCCAGGGCACCGTGGTGCTGGCCGGACAGGACGTGTCGGGCTGGCAGACCCGCCGCCGCCGTGAGGCCGGCGTCGGGTTCGTTCCCGAGGACCGGCACCGCCACGGGCTCCTGCTCGACGCCCCCCTGTGGGAGAACCGCATCCTCGGCCACCAGACCCGGCCGCCGTCCGTCTCGGGGCCGCTGATCAACCGCAAGGGGGCGCGCAAGGACACCGCCCGGATCGTCGACGAGTACGACGTCCGCACGCCGGGCATCGACACGCATGCCCGCGCCCTGTCCGGCGGCAACCAGCAGAAGTTCATCGTCGGCCGTGAGATGAGCGGCGACCCGGTTCTCCTCATCGCGGCGCACCCCACCCGAGGTGTCGACGTCGGCGCCCAGGCCGACATCTGGGACCACATCAAGCGAGCCCGGCGTGAAGGTCTCGGGGTCCTGCTGATCTCCGCCGACCTCGACGAGCTCATCGGGCTGTCGGACCGGATCAGGGTCATCCTGCGCGGTGAGCTCGTGGGCGACTTCGATCCGAGGACCGCGACCCCGAAGGGACTCGGGGCGGCGATGACCGGCGGTCAGGGCGATGTTGCGAGCACAGCTGCAGACGGCGGGGCTGTCCGGTGAGGATCCTGGTCAAGGTCGGGTCCGTGGTCCTGGCGCCCCTGGTCGCACTCATCGCCTCGATGCTCATCACGAGCGTCGTCGTGGCGTTCGTCGGCAGCTCTCCCAGTGACTTCTGGTCGGTGGTTCTCGCCTGGCCCGAGAACCGCATCCTCGTCAACATCATCAACCAGTCGTCGATGATCTTCCTGTCCGGGCTGGCCGCGGCCATCGGCTTCCGCATGAACCTGTTCAACATCGGCGTCGAGGGCCAGTACCGCATCGCCTCCTACGTTGCGGCGGTCTTCGCCGGTGCGGCGTTCCTGCCGGGGCTGCTCAATGTCGTTGTCGCGATCCTGCTCGCGATGCTGACCGGTGCCGCCTGGGCCGCGATCGCCGCCCTGCTGAAGGTCTTCCGAGGCGTCAGCGAGGTCATCTCCACGATCATGCTCAACTCGATCGCGGTGTTCGTGGTCGGCTACTTCATCCAGCGCTACGGGCAGAAAGCCGGTGACGGGCGCCGCACCACCCCCCTCGAGGACAGCAGCCAGTTCGGCGGATTCCTGCCCTTCGCCGAGCGAGACGGGGCCGTCTGGACGCTTGCGCTGATCGCCGTTGTGATGGGGGTGCTCTTCTGGTTCGTGATCAGCCGGACCAGGTTCGGCTTCGACCTGCGAGCAACCGGCATGAGCGAGTCGGCAGCCGTCGCGTCCGGTGTGCGGGTCCCGCGCATGGTCGTGATCTCGATGATGATGTCGGGAGCCGTGGCGGGGCTGATCTGGCTGCCGAACCTGTTCGACGCCTCCTCCCCGGGCTACTACTCGGGCAGCGTCTTCCAGTCCCAGCTCGGCTTCACCGGCATCGCGGTCGCCCTGCTGGGTCGCAACCGACCACTGGGCATTGCCGTCGGAGCAGTGCTGTTCGCGTTCCTGAACGAGCAGGCAACCCAGCTCGAGTTCGCACGGGTCGACGTCTCCAAGGACATCGTCCAGGTCACCCAGGGCATCATCGTGCTCGCGATCGTGATCGCCTACGAGGTCGTGCGTCGCTGGCGGACCCGGCTCGAGCAGCGCCACGTCACCGCGACCGTCCAGGACGACCGACCCTCCGACGCCGAGGCGGTGACGGCATGACGACCCTGACCCAGCCTCCGGAGGCGACCTCGACCAAGGCCGGTCGTCCGAACCGCCGGCTCTGGACCTACGTCGCCATCGCCGTGGGCGTCGTCGCACTGGTCTCCGCCGTCCGGGTGATCACGGGAGCCGACGAGATCGACTCCCCGGGCAGCCTCCGGGCCGCCCTGATCGCCACGTGCCCGATCCTGCTGGCGGCGCTCGGTGGACTCTGGAGTGAGCGCGCCGGAGTGGTCAACATCGGTCTCGAGGGCCAGATGATCCTCGGCACCTGGGGTGCGGCGTACTTCACCTACTGGTACGGCCCGATGACGGGGATCCTCGGCGCCATCGCCCTCGGTGCCCTCGGCGGTCTCCTGCACGCACTGGCGACCGTCACATTCGGGGTTGACCACATCGTGTCCGGTGTGGCCCTCAACATCATCGGGCTGGGGCTCTCGAGCTTCCTCGCGGAGGCCTACTTCAGTGACCTCAACTCCTCACGCGGCACCGGTGGGCAGAACAAGCTGAGCGGACTCGAGTCGCCACCGTCCTTCACGGTTCCGGGCCTCAGCGACGCGGCCGGCAACCTCGCGGACAAGCACTGGTTCGTGCTCTCCGACCTGGCCGGGACGGTCGCGGCCCTGACGACGTCCATCTCGGCGATCACCCTGCTCGTCTTCGTGCTGGTGGCACTGACCGCCTGGGTGCTCTGGCGCACCAGCTTCGGACTCCGGCTGCGCGCCTGCGGCGAGAACCCGCAGGCGGCCGAGAGCCTCGGCGTCAACGTGCTCCTGCACAAGTACGTCGCGGTCGTCGTTTCGGGCGGGTTCGCCGGGCTCGGCGGTGGCTACCTCGCGCTCGTTGCCTCGAGCGGGTTCAGCACCGGTCAGACCAACGGACGTGGCTACATCGGTCTGGCCGCGATGATCTTCGGCAACTGGCGTCCGGGCGGGATCCTGCTCGGGTCCGGCATGTTCGGCTACACCGACTCCCTGCGGCTGCGGGACTCCTCGACGATCCATGCCCTTCTCCTGCTCGTCGCGATCGCGTTGCTCGTGTTCGCGGTGCTGCAGGCCGTGCGGGGACACCGGACCTCCGGGCTGGTGCTCGGCGGGGCCGGCGTCCTGTTCCTGTTGTGGTACCTGTTCACCGACGAGGTGCCGCGTGAGTTCACGAGCATGACGCCGTACGTCGCCACGCTGCTGGTCCTCGCGTTCGCGGCGCAACGGCTGCGGATGCCGGCCGCCGACGGGCAGACCTATCGCAAGGGCAGTGCCGGTTAGCGTGCCGGGTCCAGGGGAGAGCTCTGTGTTCGACTGGGAGGCGCTCAAGGCCGAAGCCGCAGTCGCGATGGGGCACGCATACGCGCCGTACTCCCATTTCCCGGTGGGTGCTGCCGCGTTGGTCGACGACGGCCGGCTGGTGGTCGGGTGCAACGTCGAGAATGCGGCGTACGGCGTGGCCCTGTGCGCGGAGTGCGGGCTGGTGTCGCAGCTGCACATCAGCGGCGGCGGCCGCCTCACGCACTTCGTGTGCGTCAACCGCGACCACGACGTGATCATGCCGTGCGGCCGCTGCCGGCAGCTCCTCCACGAGAACGGCGGACCCGACCTGCTCCTGTTGACGGTGTCGGGCGTGAAGCGGATGGACGAGGTGCTGCCGGATGCGTTCGGTCCCGACGACCTCGCTTGACCTGACCTCGCCCGAGGTCGTCGCGGACCCGTACCCGCACTTCGCCGCGGAGCGAGCCCGACACCCAGTGGCCTGGCACGAGCCGTCGGGCATGTTCCTGACGTTCGACCACGCGTCGGTGAGCGCTGTCCAGCGGGATCGGCGCCTGGGCCGGATCTGGACCGACCGGCAGCCCGCCGACCGGCTCGAGCCGTTCAACCTCCTGCACCGCAACCAGATGATGGAGAACGAGCCGCCCGAGCACACCCGCTTGCGTCGCCCGGTGGCGTCGGCGTTCAACCGCGGCCACATCGAGAGGCTCCGGCCTCGGGTCCGTGAGCTCGCCGCCGACCTGCTCGCCGAGGTCGACCCGTCCGGCTTCGACGTCGTCGGGGACTACGCGGAGCCGCTGCCCGTGCTCGTCATCGCCGATCTGCTCGGCGTGCCCCGCTCCTATGCGTCCTCGCTGCGGGACTGGTCGCAGGCCATCGTGCGGATGTACGAGGTTGCGCCGTCGGACGCCGTCGTGGGTGCGGCCGTCTCCGCCGCGACCGACTTCGCAGCGCTGGTGCGTGAGCTGGTCACCGAGCGCCGCTCTCGGCCGACCGACGACCTGATCAGCGACCTGGTCGCGACCGAGCTCTCCGCTGACGAGGTCGTGGCAGCCGTCGTGCTGCTGCTCAACGCCGGCCACGAGGCGTCGGTCAATGTCTTCGGCAACGGGCTGACCGCGATGCTGCAACGCGGCCTGCGACCCGGACCCGACGTACCTGCCTGCGTCGAGGAGATGCTGCGCTTCGACTCCGCGTTGCAGCTCTTCGAGCGCACCGCGACCGAAGACGTCTCGATGGGTGACGTCCTGGTCGAGGAGGGCCAGAAGATCGCGGCGCTGCTGGGTGCCGCCAACCGCGACCCGGCGGTGTTCGACCGGGCCGACGAGTTCGACGTCGCGCGCGACCCCAACCCGCACCTCGCGTTCGGGGTGGGTGTTCACTTCTGTCTCGGGGCGCCGCTGGCGCGCATGGAGCTGGCGGAGTCGGTGTCGTCCCTGTGGTCGAGGTTCCCGGACCTGGCACTGACCGACGAGCCGGAGAGTCGCGGCACGTTCGTGCTGCGCGGATTTCATCGTGTGAAAGTGGGAGGCAGGGCTACGTGACGCAACATGACGCCGTCGAGGTGATCATCGCCAAGCGCGATGGCGGCGAGCTCAGCGACGGCCAGATCGACTGGGTGATCGACGCGTACACGAAGGGCGTTGTCGCCGACGAGCAGATGGCGTCGCTCGCGATGGCGATTCTTCTCAACGGGATGAACCGCCGGGAGATCGCGCGCTGGACCGAGGCGATGATCGCCTCGGGGGAGCGGATGGACTTCTCAGGCCTCTCGCGGCCGACCGCCGACAAGCACTCCACCGGGGGAGTGGGAGACAAGATCACCCTGCCCCTGGCTCCGCTCGTCGCCGCGTGCGGGGTCGCCGTGCCCCAGCTGTCCGGGCGCGGCCTGGGCCACACGGGCGGGACGCTCGACAAGCTGGAGTCCATCCCGGGCTGGCGGGCGGCCCTGTCCAACACGGAGATGTTCGACCAGCTCGAGTCCGTGGGCGCAGTCATCTGTGCGGCGGGCGACCAGCTGGCGCCTGCGGACAAGAAGCTCTACGCGCTGCGTGACGTGACCGGCACGGTCGAGGCGATCCCGCTGATCGCGTCGTCGATCATGAGCAAGAAGATCGCGGAGGGCACCGGCGCGTTGGTGCTCGACGTGAAGGTCGGCACAGGCGCCTTCATGAAGGACGTGGCGAGGGCGCGGGAGCTGGCCGAGACGATGGTGGCGCTGGGCAAGGACGCCGGCGTCCACACGGTTGCCCTGCTCACCGACATGTCGACGCCCCTGGGGTTGGCCGCCGGCAACGCAGTGGAGGTCGCGGAGTCCGTGGAGGTGCTCTCCGGTGGCGGGCCTGCCGACGTGGTCGAGCTGACCCTGGCGCTGGCGCGCGAGATGCTGGCCGGTGCCGGTCGTGACGCCGTGGATCCCGCGGACCGACTGGCCGACGGCTCCGCGATGGATGTGTGGAAGGCCATGATCCGCGCCCAGGACGGCGATCCCGACGCCGCACTGCCTGTGGCTCGCGAGTCGCACGTCGTGACAGCGCCGTCTACCGGCGTGCTGACCCGGCTCGACGCGATGGCCGTCGGGCTCGCAGCGTGGCGGCTGGGGGCCGGCCGGGCCCGTAAGGAGGACCCGGTGCAGGCCGGTGCCGGGGTCGTCTGGCACGCGCGGCCGGGCGACCAGGTGCGCGAGGGCGAGCCGTTGTTCACCCTGTTGAGCGACGACGAGACCCGCTTCACCCGGGCGCTGGCCTCGCTCCAGGGTGGCTACGACATCGGCGCCCCGGGCACGACGTACGAGCCGGGGGCTCTGGTCATCGACCGGGTCAGCTGAGGGAGCTCAGGCAAGCAGCAGCACGACCATCTCGGCGACGCACGCGGGCTTGGCCTCGTCCTCGATCTCGATGAGGTGCCGGATGGTGACCTGCTTGCCGGCGGGTACGTCGGTGACGTCGCCGAGGGTGACGGTGGAGCGGATCCGCTTGCCGACGAGCACCGGATTCGGGAAGCGGACCTTGTTGATGCCGTAGTTCAGCTTGGCACCGGGGGTCTCCATCGAGAACACCTTGCTGCCGAGCCAGGGAATGAGCGAGAGCGTCAGGTAGCCGTGGGCGATGGGGCCCCCGAACGGCCCGTCGTTGGCCCGCTCGACGTCGACGTGGATCCACTGGTGGTCGCCGGTGGCCTCGGCGAACTGGTTGACCCGGTCCTGCTCGATGGTCACCCACTCCGAGGTGCCGAGCTCCTCGCCCGCTGCAGCCGTGATCTCGTCGAGGGTGGTGAAGTTGCGCATCGTGTCGTCCTCCGTGAATGCAAGGATGGCGCCCATGAGCGCCCTCTCGACGGAACCTATCGCCCCCACTCGCGACCAGGTCCGTCGGGCGCCCAAGGTGCTCCTGCACGACCACCTGGACGGCGGTCTTCGGCCGCAGACCATCATCGACCTCGCTCCCGATGCCGGCCACGAGCTGCCCGTGACGACCGCGGCGGAGCTGGGGCAGTGGTTCGCGGACGCGGCCAACTCCGCGTCGCTGGAGCGCTACCTCGAGACCTTCGACCACACGGTGGCGGTGATGCAGAACGGGCCTGCGCTCACCCGGGTGGCCCGCGAGTGCGTCGAGGACCTCGCCGCCGACGGGGTGGTCTACGCCGAGGTGCGGTACGCCCCCGAGCAGCATGTCAGCAACGGGCTCACCCTCGACGAGGTCGTGGCGGCGGTCCAGCAGGGCTTCGACGAGGGGGCGCAGGCTGCGGGCGGCCGGATCATCGTGCGCCAGCTGCTCACGGCCATGCGCCACCAGGCGCGCTCGATGGAGATCGCGGAGCTGTCGATCGCCTGGCGCGACCGGGGCGTCGCCGGCTTCGACATCGCGGGGGCCGAGGCGGGCTACCCGCCCACGCGGCACCTCGACGCGTTCGAGTACCTCCAGCGCGAGAACTCCCACTTCACCATCCATGCCGGTGAGGCGTTCGGGCTGCCCTCGATCTGGCAGGCGATCCAGTGGTGCGGCGCGGACCGGCTCGGGCACGGGGTCCGGATCATCGACGACATCACCGTCGACGAGGACGGCGACGTGACGCTCGGACGCCTCGCGGCGTACGTGCGGGACAAGCGCATCCCGCTCGAGATGTGTCCCGCCTCCAACATCCAGACCGGGGCCGCGCCTTCGATCGCCGAGCACCCGATCGGGCTGCTCAAGCGGCTTCGGTTCCGGGTCACTGTCAACACCGACAACCGGCTGATGAGTCAGACCTCGATGACCGACGAGATGTGTGCGCTGGTCGACGCGTTCGGCTACAACCTGACCGACCTGCGCTGGTTCACGATCAACGCGATGAAGTCGGCGTTCCTGCCGTTCGACCAGCGGCTCGCGATCATCGACAACATCATCAAGCCGGGCTACGTCGCGCTGTTGGCCGAGTAGGGCTGTCTGTCACGCGCGGTTGAGCGCGACCGCCTCACGGACCAGCCCGACGAACGCGGCTTCGTCGAGTTCGTCGCCGCTGAAGATGTCGATGGCACGCCGCGTGCCGGCGTCGAGGCTCGCGTTGAACAGCGTGCCTGGGTCAGCGAGCGAGGCGCCCTTGGCGAAGGTGATCTTCACCTTGTCCTTGTAGGTCTCGACCGTGCAAATCAGACCCGAGCAGGCGAAGGTGGGCACGCCATCCGGATTTGATGCCTTGCGCCACTTCGCCTCCTCGACGACGTCGGGTTCGGCCTCGACGATGAGTGTGCGTACCCGGTCGACGATGTCAGCTCGCCAGCTTGCAGCCATGACACGGACCCTACCCAGCGTGCGTATGAAGTCCTCAGATGCGGCTACGGGACGGACCTCCGCCTGCCGGCACGCGCCTCAGCCAAGGTCGTTGAGATCGAGGCGAAGTTCAACGACCTCCAGCTCATCAAGGCCAACCTCATCGCCGCCGCGAGTGCGCTGGGCCTTGTCGTTCGCAAGCGACGCCGCGGCCAGACTGTGCTGCGAATGTCCCACGATGACGGTCACGCGCTCCCTCATCCTGTCCGCCGCGGCCGCGTCAGGCATCCGTAGCGTCGAGCAGCTTCGAAAGCAGCCGTCGGAGCTCCCGGTGCCCGCGCTGGCCCAGGATCTCGGTCACCTGCTCCTCGATCCCCTCGATCGTCTGACGCCCGGCCGCCACGGCGCCCCGGCCACGTTTGGTGAGAAGGATGAGCTTCGCCCGGCCGTCGTCGGGGTCGGGACGACGGACGACGTACCCCATGTCCACGAGCTCGTCGACAAGCTCGCCCATGGCCTGAGGGCTCATGTTGGCCTTCCGCGCCAGCTCGGTGAGCCGCGAGCCGGCGGGAGAGATCTGGGCGAAGACGGCGGAGTGCTTGGGCTTCTGCGGATAGCCGGCCCCCACCACACCCTCAACGATCTGGAAGCCGAGCAGGCTGTAGGCCTGGCCCAGCATCGAAACCGTGTTCAGTTGCTTCTCCATTGACAACTCCGGGTCGGCAGAGTATTCAGGTTACCTGAATAAATGAAGCGCGCTAGGAGGCGCGCGTTGCTTCTCGGGGCGGGAGAAGTGATGACCATGACCCACGTGGCGGCGGGCTCTTTGCCTGCCACCTCCCTTCCTGTCTGGATGGACCGGATGGCGTGGCCTCGTGGTGCTGGTCGCCGGCATCTTCGAATTGGTGCCGATGACATACATCCCATCGGTCCGCAGCGGGCAGCCCGGGTGAACCGGGGGACGCCGTGACCAGAGCGGCCGCCGTCTGCTCGCTCGTGCTCGGCTTGGGCTTCGGCCTCCCGGGCGTCTACGGTGCGGGCTACTTCGCGCGGCACAGCGAGGTGTGGACGCTCCTCGGCTTCCCGACGTACGGAGAGGGCCCCTTCGAGCGCTGGGGGCTCCCGACCAGCGTCGCGCTGCTGCTCGGCTTCGTGGCCGTGTGCGCCGCCGAGGTCGCGGTAGGTGTCCTGCTCTGGCGCGACGCCACGACCGCCCCGTGGCTGGCTCTGGCCCTGCTGCCGGTCGAGCTTGTCTTCTGGATCGGCTTCGCGCTGCCGTTCGGACCGATGCTGGGACTGGCGCGCACCGCGCTGGTCGTCGCCGTCCTCGTGCCCGGGGACTGACGCCCAGCCGGATCACCGGGCCAGGGTGTCAGCGGCGGGACCGCGTTCGTGGGAACGTCGGGGGAGCCTGTGTGCGTCGTACTTCAAGGGATGGATCGAAGGAGGCATTGTGGTGGCGCGAGCCCCGACCGTTGTCGCCGTGATCCTGGGCGCCGTCGGTGCCTGGGCCCTGGTGAGCTTCGTAGGGTCGGACGGAGCCGCGGAGCCTGAAGTCCACGCGCGCATCGATGGGCCGGTGCTGGTCTCGGACGCGCACTGGGAAGCCGGTATGGCGGCCCTCATCCGGGGACCGGTCAGGCTGGTCGGTGACTGCTTGTTCATCGGCAGCGCGCCCGTGATCTGGCCGACCGGGACAACCTGGGACGACGAGGCAGATGCGGTGGTGCTCAATGACGGAACTCTCGTCGCAGTGGGCGCCACCGTGAGTGGTGGCGGAGGCTCGCTCTCTGCAGCCGACGTCGCCGGAGTCTTCAACGAGGAGCTTGCCGACGCTGTCCGCGCCTGCGCTCCGAATGGCCGTTCGGCCGCCAGTGTCTTCAACCCTGACCAGAGGCTTCAGGTGTCCAACCGAAAGCCCACCAACGGGGGATGACTCGCGGCTGCAGGGCGTACCTTCGCCTCCCGCGCTCGTTAACCGGAAGTCACTTGTAGTGGAAGCGAGCCTCCAAGATGACGAGGTCGTCTCCGTCGACGAGGTAGACGAGGCGGTGTTCCTGGCGGATTCGCCGGGACCGGGCGCCGGCAAGCATGTGGCGTAGTGGTTCGGGCTTCCCGATGCCAGCAACGGGGTCGCGGACAGAGTCGTCGATCAAACGGTTGATGCGTTCGAGCGTGGCTCGGTCCGCCGCGAGCCAGTACGTGTAGTCCTGCCAGCCGTGGGGGGTGAAGACCAGCCTCACCGGATGAGGTCGTGCCCTTCGCGCTGTCCGGCAAGAGCCTGCTGCAGACTCCCGATCAGTCGCTTGGCATTCGCTGGCACGCGCAGCAGGTGTGCGGTCTCCTCAAGCGCGTCGTAGTCGGCACGGGAGAGCAGCACTGCGTCACCACGCCGGGAGGCACGAGCTTTGTCGCTGAGGCGACATGGCTGCCGCGAATCTCATAGCCTGCGCCCATGGCCACCTTCACGCTCACCTGCATCGGTGACGACCGACCGGGGCTCGTGTCCGATCTCTCGGCACCGATCAGTGCCCACGGCGCGAGTTGGAAACGCAGCCAGATGGCGAGGTTGGGGGGCAAGTTTGCCGGGATCCTGTTGCTGGATGTCCCCGACGACTCGGCAGACCCGCTTGTCTCGGACCTGACGGCACTGAAGGCTGTCGGCCTGCTTGTGACACTGGAGCGGACCGACGTGCCTGCCGAGCACCTATCGCTGCGACTGAATCTGGAGTTGCTCGGAGCAGATCGCCCAGGAATCGTGGCTGAGATATCCACTGCGCTCGCCAGCCAGCGAGTGGGCATCCAGGAACTGAGCACCGACGTCCGCGAGGCGCCGATGTCCGGGGGACAACTGTTCGAGGTGCAGGCAGTCCTGGAGGCACCGCCATCGACCAGCATGGATGACTTGCGGTCATTGCTCGAAGCAATCGCCGACGAGCTGATGGTGGAGATCAGGCTTTCGGACGCCGAGAACCCCACCGCCTCGTGACCTTCGACCCTGACCGCTGTCGAGGGTTTCATCGAGGATCGAAGACATGGGCGATGAAGTTGTACACGCATCGGTCGACCTGTTCTGGCTTCCTCTTGGGGCGGGAGGTCAATTCGTGCGCTGGAACGGCCGCCTGTATGAATGGTGGTCAGCCCGGCGACAACACCGTCCTCGAGCTGACCTGTACCACTGCGGACTGATGCTCTGCCTCGACGACATCACGTATGCAGTCGAGATGGGTCCGGTGTGGAATGTCTCCGACGCTGGTCGCGGTGTCCTCGCCGAAGGCCCGGTTGGGTCGAGGTGGCTCGGCCGATTCCGCGCGTTTCGCTACGAGATGCGTTGCTGGCCCGGGGGCTGCATCCCGGACGTCGCCGAAGCTGTCGACAGCCCGGTGCGCACCACCGAAGATCCGGCGAGAGTCTCAGCCGTGATGGACGTGCTCCGAGAGACACCGGTGCTGACCTGGGGCAGAGACGAAGTGGGCGCAGGCGAGATGTGGAACTCCAATTCTGCGGTCGCCTGGGTACTGGCACGCACGGGCCACGACATGGACGCGATCGGGCCACCCCCAGGAGGTCGCGCGCCGGGATGGGCCGCGGGTCTGGTGCTCGCGGATCGACAGGCGAAGGCCATGACCGAGGACTCGGACCGATGGGCCGATGAGGAGGCTCCCCAGCCTGGGTGATGTCAGAGCGGCGGAGGAGTTCCCCAAGTTTGGGCGTTGCCATTTTCGGTTGCCGACACCTTGACTGAGGAAGGTCGAAACCACCGGAGGACCGCCTCAAGATCGCGTCCTCGTCTGCCGTCAAGGAGGAGCGATGAGGTCAACCCGAAAGCTGACCGTTCTGGTGACCGGGGTGGTGCTCGCACTCGGTAGCGTGTCTGCTTCACCCAGCGAAGCCCACACCGGCCATGACCACGGGGATGCTGCCAGTGGCGACGCCGTCAGGGCGTGGAACGAGATCGCCGTGAACACGCTCACTGGCCTACCCGGGCCGGCCGGGGGCGCCCCTCCGGCCGCGCAGGTCCACGTAGCGATGGTCCAGGGAGCGGTCTTCGACGCGGTCAACGCGATCGGGCGCATGCACTACCGGCCCTACCTGCTGAAGAAGCGCTTCGCGGCCGGGGCCTCGGAAGACGCCGCGGTGGCAGCCGCAGCCTATGGGGTGCTCCGCAACATCGTGTCCACCGTGCCAAACATCCCGGAGACCAGTCGGACGACCGTCCTCGACACGCTCGCCACGCAGTACGGGGGAGCGCTGGCCGACATCCCCGACGGCTGGCGCGAGACGAAGGGAATCGCCGCCGGTGAGGCCGCGGCAATGGTGATGATCGCGGCCCGCCAGGGCGACGGCCGGTTCGGGCCCTCGCAGTGGGTGCCCAACACCGCTCCGGGCCACTGGTGGCCGCAGACGGACCCGACTACCGGGCAGCCCATCCTCGATCCCACGCCATGGGTTGGCGCGGTGGAACCGTTCACCCTGTCGTCTCCCTCGCAGTTCCGCACGGCCGGGCCGCCCGGGCTCGCCAGCGAAAGGTGGGCAAGGGAATTCAACGAGGTGAAGCAGCTCGGCGCGGTGAACAGCACCGTCCGGACAGAGACCCAGACCTACATCGCCCGGTGGTGGCAGAGCACGCCGGTCAGGAGCTGGAACCAGGTCGGGCGCGACCTCGCGATGCGCAAGGGCCTGGACGCGCTCGAAACCGCCCGCCTGCTCGCGCTGCAGAACCTGGGCGGAGCTGACGCGGCGATCAACTGCTGGAACGACAAGTACCACTGGGACTTCTGGCGTCCCTGGAACGCGATCCAACGCGCAGCGGAGGACCGCAACCCGGCCACAGAGCCGGACCCCGGCTGGTTGCCGCTGATCGCTGCGCCGTATCCCGAAGCCCCGTCGGGCCACCTGTGCCTCGACGGCGCCCACACCCGCATTCTGCGGATGTTCTTCGGCGACACCCCCAGGGGCGGCTTCTCGATCACGAGCGTCTCGACGCTCCTCGCACCTGAACCTGCGGATCCGCGCACCCGCCACTTCGACAGCTTCTCGCAGGTGCTCGACGAGGTCGTCGAAGCCCGCATCTGGGCCGGCCTGCACTTCCGCACCAGCGACCGCCAGGCCAAGATGCTCGGCCTGAACGTCGCGCGGTACGCGGCAACGCACTACCTCCAGCCCGTCGGCCACCACCACCACTGAGCGACAGCAGCACCCCGGTCCGTCTCCGAGAGCCGGACCGGGAGGCTGCTTGGCCCCGAGGGCCTGGTCCTCGCGGGACGACCACGTTCCGCGTCTGCGCGATGCGAGTAGTCGTTGCGTCAGTGTTCGCTACGTTGTCCGGATGCGTCGGTTGCGACTCTCCGTCAGGCGCACGCGCACGCTTGATCTGTGAATCGGGGCCGGCCAAAGGAGCGTCGTGACGCTGCACGTGAGCAACTGGGGCGAGTCGGCCAATGGGCCGCGGCCGACACCCGACCCGCGCGTCAGCGCCGCCGTACCCGCCATGGGTGTCACCGTCCAGATGCCGATGGCGTGCCAGCCCGAGGCGATCTGGGATCTCATCACGAGTGTCGAGCGGATTGGGGAGTTCAGTCCTGAATGCGCCGAGGCATGGTGGGTCGAAGGCTCACCCGCGCATGCCGTCGGCGGCCGGTTCGAGGGGCGCAACCGCATGGAGGACGGGAGCGAAACCTACGAGTGGACGCGGCCGTGTGACGTGGTCGCATACGAGCCGCCGCGCTGCTTCGCCTACACCGTCGGGGACCGGTTCGACGGCACGCCCGCGACGCGCTGGACGTTCCGGATCACACCGACCGACGCCGGGTGCGTCGTGGAGCAACAGTTTGAGCACCTGCCGGAGGGGCTCAGCGGCATTCGGCTCCAAGCAGAGCAACTGGACGACGCCGAAGCGCACATCGCACAGCGGCGCGACATGCTGTGCGACGGGATGAGGCAGACGCTCGAATGCATCCGAGAGGTCGTCGAGGCTTGATTTCTTCGGCTTGACCGACTGGACCCAACCGAGCGGAGCCCCACTTCGAGGGACCTCGTGCTCGCTACCTAGGTCGAGTCCGGGAGCACGACGAACCAGGGCCGGTCCCAGCCGGACAGCCCCAGCTCGGCCGACTCGAAGGCGCCACGCTCGACATCTGACAGCAGCCCGCTAGCCGGGTCGTAGAAACGCAAGCTGCCGCGGACCTCACCGATGGCGAGGACCACGTGGCGAGGCAGCCCCCGGGAGCCGACGTAGACGGGGACCGGCCGACGGTCGGCGGTGGCGGCGACCACCGCGTCGTACGCCGGACCCCGGTCGAGGACGACGTGGGTGCTGTGATGACGGGCCGGCCGTTCCTCGGTCCCCGTGCCGGACAGCTGGTGGGCCACCGCCCAGGGCGGGGTGCCGATCGCGCGGGGCCACGGCACCTGCAGGGCACCCGACACGTCCACGAACCCGGTGACCCGCCGGTGCATGTCCAGCACCTCGTAGCGGAACCGGGCCGCGACCGAGCCGGGCAGCGCGAAGCCGCTGCGTGGGTGGCGCCCGCTCGCGATGAACTCCGCGTAGGAGTCGTCGAGCAGCATCCGGGCCACCACCAGGACGGTGGCGCCACACGAACGCTGGTCGGGCTGGCGCAGCGCCTGGTCGAAGATCTCGGCAGGTTGACCGCTCACCGGCGGGCGTCCTCGTCAGCAAGCAGCCGGATCGCGGCCAGCGCCTGCTCGGGTGTGACCGGGTCGCAGCCGCGGCTGACCGCGCGCCCGACGACCCGCTTCTGGTCACGCATCAGCGCCAGCCCGCGCCTGACGAGCACCAGGGGCGGCTTGCGGTGCTCGCGCAGGTCTCGCGTGAGTCGACGCCAGAACGTGATGGCCGGGTGCTGGCGAAGGCAGAAGGCGGCGGCCAGCAGGTCACGCTCAAGGCAGTACGGCACGACATCCTCGGCGAAGATGCCCTCTGCGACGAAGAGGTCGTGGCCGTCCAGGTCGAGGACGTGCGAGCCGTTGCGTCCGTCGTGGGCGATGTCGTAGACCGGCACCTCGGCCCTGCCGTCGCGGCACAGTGCCTCGATCGCGGTGAGCGCGTCGGCCAGGAGCCAGGAGTCGGGGTGGTCCCAGTCGGGGATGCCGGCATTGGCACCGTGGGTGATCCGGGGCAGCGTCGGATCGCCACCGCTCTTGTAGAAGTCGTCGAGCCGCAGCACGGGCAGGCCGACCCGTTCCGCGAGTCGCGACTTGCCCGACCCCGAGGGGCCGGCAAGGACGATCACCCGGGAGCGCACCGGCTCATTCTGCCCTGCTTGTTTGCAGGTTCGGTTCACTATCGTCTCGGGAGGGACCCAGCCAGAGGGGAGCAGTCCGGATGAGTCGTGTCGGCCGCGCCCGAGTCGGTGCGTGCGCGATCGCCGTCTGCGTGGGCGCCTTCGGGGCCTCATGCACGTCGAGTCCCGTGGAGCGGCCCAGCGGACCGGCCGCGGGCCGGGCGTCCTCGGCGACCCCGGCGAGCCCGGCGCCCCGACTCGTCGCCGCACCCTTCCGCCACCGCCTCCCGGGCATGCCACCCAGCCGGGGCAACAACGTGTATGCGGCGACGCGGCCCTCGCACATGAAACCGCGTGTTGCCCGCGCGGCCGCGTACCTCTACGTGCCGAACTCGTACGGCGCGCCGATCACCACCGTCATCGACCAGCGCACGCGCAAGGTGGTGCGAGTCCTGCACACGGGAGTGCTCTCGCAGCACGTGACCCCGTCGTACGACCTGTCTCGGCTCTACGTCGAGGCCAGCGGCAGCAACCAGATCGACGTGCTCGACCCGCGCTCCGGCCAGCTCTTGAGGCGCTACCCCGTGGACCGGCCGTACAACCTCTACTTCACGCCCGACGGCCGGCACGCGGTCGTCATGGACGAGGAGCACCAAAGGATCGTCTTCGCCGACCCCCACCGGTTCCGTGCGCAGCGGGCGGTCAGCGACCGCACGTGCGACGGACCCAACCATGCCGACTTCTCCGCGAACGGCCGCTACTTCCTCGTGACCTGTGAGTTCAGCGGTTCCCTGCTCAAGATCTCGACGCTGGGCCAGCGCATCGTCGGACACCTCAACCTGGGTCCTGGCAGCAAGCCGCAGGACGTCCGGCTGGCTCCGGACGGCCGATCCTTCTACGTCGCCGACATGGACCGGAACCGACTGCTGCAGATCGGGTGGCGCAAGCTCCGGATCATCGGGTCCACGCCGCTCCCCGCCATGCCCCACGGCATCTACCCGAGTCGCGATGGCCGGTTCCTCTACGTCTCCGACCGTGGCGCCGGAAAGGTCAGCGTGTTCTCCCTGGCCCGGCACCGAGTCGTGAAGACCTGGTCGGTCCCCGGCGGGGGGAGTCCGGACATGGGAGGGCTCTCGGCCGACGGCAGGACCCTGTGGCTCTCCGGTCGATACGACGGCTACGTCTACGGGTGGAACACCCGGACCGGCAGGCTGGTCGCCAAGATCTGGGTCGGCGGCAACCCGCACGGGCTGCTCGTCTGGCCACAACCGGGGCGCTACTCCCTGGGCCACACGGGCAATCTCCGATGAGGCCACGTCCGGCGGCCGTGCTGGCCATCGCGATGATGCTCCTCATGCAGGGGTGCTCGGGCGCCCACGCCCCGGAGCCCGCAGCGCCGAACCCCCCGAGCTCCGGGAGCACGAAGACGACCGATCCCACTCGGGCACCCGCCCCGCAGCGCCTGGTCGTTGCCACGGAGCCGTGGCGGCTGCCGTACCCACTGGCCCGCGAGGCCGTCGTGCCCGTCTCGGGCTCGTTCGTCGTGGCCGGTGGACTGGTCGCGGGTGACCGGTCGACCGACCAAGTCTTCACGCTCGACCCCGGGACAGGACACACCCGGGCGGCCGCCCCGTTGGCGGTCCCCGTCCATGACACTGCCGGAATCGCGTTTCAGGGCAGGCTCCTGGTGGTGGGCGGCGGCAACGCCACCGAGCAGGACGTTGTTCAGGTCCGGATCGGCAAGCGGTGGTCGGTCGCGGGCCATCTGCCCCAGCCGCGGTCAGACCTCACCACGGCCGTGGTCGGGCCGCTGGCCCTGGTGCTGGGTGGGTACGACGCCACGACCGTCGCCGTCCCGTCCGTGCTCGCCAGCACGGACGGCGCCCATTGGCGGGCCTTGGGCAACCTCCCGGTGCCCGTTCGCTACGCAGCCGGTGTCGCGCGGGGGCACGCCGTCTGGCTCTTCGGTGGTGAGCGTGCCGGCGTCATGCAGACCGCGGTGCAGCGGGTCGACGCGTCGGGTCGGGCGCGGGTCGTGGCCCGGCTCCCGCAGGCGCTGGGCCACGCGTCGGCCGTGGCGCTCGGCGCGCGCATCCTGCTCGTCGGAGGCAGGACCGCCTCGACGGCCGTCACCGCTCGCATGTGGTGGTTCGACCCGGCCTCGCGGTCCTTCACCCGGGCCGGCCGGCTGCCGCGTCCGTTGTCCGACTCCGCGGTCGCGGTAGGCCCAGACGGCGCCTACCTGGTCGGTGGTGAGTCCCCCTCGCTCACGGACCGGGTCGTCAGGGTCGTCCTGCGCTGAGGGCGCTAGACCCCGATGGGGTGCCAGACGGTCTTGGTCTCCAGGAACGCCGTCATCGGCCCGGTGCCGGGATCCAGCGTCCAGTCGGGCTCGGCGGTCGGCGGTCGGCGTACGCGCTTGAGGTTGTCGGCGGCAGCGACCTCCAGGGCCGTCGCCAGGTCGGTGTCACCGGCGATGCCGGTCAGGTCGATGCCGTTGACGTCCATGTGCGAGGCCAGCCAGGGGCCGATCGTGGCCGCGGAGCCTGTGAGGATGTTGACCACCCCGCCCGGAACGTCGGACGTCGCCAGCACCTCCGCGAACGTCACCGCCGGCAGCGGTCGCTCGTACGACGACACCACGACGGCGGTGTTGCCGGTGACGACGGCGGGGGCGACGACGTGGATGAGGCCGAGCAACGACGACGTCTGGGGCGCGAGCACCGCGACGACACCGGTCGGCTCGGCGGTCGAGAGGTTGAAGAACGGGCCGGCCACTGGGTTGGCGTTGCCGACGACCTGGGTGATCTTGTCGGCCCAGCCGGCGTACCAGACAAGGCGGTCGATCGCCTCGTCCACCGCCTTCTCTGCCCGAGCGGCGCTCAGGCCCTCGGACTGCCGCACGGCTTCGAGGAACTGCGGGCGGCGGTCCTCCATGACCTCGGCGACGCGGTAGAGGATCTGGGCGCGGTTGTACGCCGTCCGCCCGGACCAGCCCGGGAACGCCTTGCGGGCCGCCGTGACGGCGTCGCGGGCGTCCTTGCGGGAGGCCAGCGCGGCATTGGCCACGAAGGCTCCCTTCGTGTCGTGCACGGCGTAGGAGTGGCCCGACTCCGAGCGCGGGAACGCCCCACCGATGTAGAGCTTGTAGGTCTTGCGAACGTCGATTCGAGCCGACGGTGCGGCATTCACTTGAGGTAGCCCTCCAGTCCGTGGCGGCCGCCTTCGCGGCCATGGCCCGACTCCTTGTACCCGCCGAACGGGCTGGTGGGGTCGAACTTGTTGAACGTGTTCGCCCAGACAACCCCGGCGCGGAGCTCGTTGGCGATCTTGAGGATCCGCGAGCCCTTGTCGGTCCAGACTCCGGCCGACAGGCCGTACGGCGTGTTGTTCGCCTTCTCGACCGCTTCGGCAGGCGTGCGGAAAGTCAGCACCGACAGGACCGGGCCGAAGATCTCCTCGCGCGCGATCCGATGTGCCTGCGAGACGCCGGTGAAGATCGTCGGCGGGAACCAGAACCCGTGCTGGGGCAGGTCGCCGGGCGGCGACCAGCGCTCCGCACCCTCTGCGTCGCCGACCGCGGACAGCTCGCGGATGCGCTCGAGCTGCTCCGCGGAGTTGATGGCCCCGATGTCCGTGTTCTTGTCGAGGGGGTCACCGACCCGCAGCGTCGCCATGCGTCGCTTGAGCCGTTCGAGCAGCTCGTCGGCGACGCTCTCCTGGACGAGCAGCCGCGAGCCGGCACAACACACGTGGCCCTGGTTGAAGAAGATCCCGTCCACGATCCCCTCGACGGCCTGGTCGATGGGGGCATCGTCGAAGACGATGTTCGCCGCCTTGCCGCCGAGCTCGAGTGTCATCTTCTTCTCGGTCCCGGCGACGGCGCGGGCGATGGCCTTGCCGACGTCGGTGGATCCGGTGAACGCGACCTTGTCGACATCGGGGTGCGAGACCAGGGCCCGCCCGGTCTCGCCTGCACCGGTGATGATGTTGACGACGCCGGGAGGCAGGTCGGCCTGCTGGCAGATCTCCGCGAAGAGCAGCGCGGTCAGCGGGGTCGTCTCGGCCGGCTTGAGGACGACGGTGTTGCCGCAGGCCAGGGCGGGGGCGATCTTCCAGGCCAGCATCAGCAGGGGGAAGTTCCACGGGATGATCTGACCGGCCACCCCGAGCGGCTGGGGGTTGCCGCCGCCGTACCCGGAGTACTCGAGCTTGTCGGCCCAGCCCGCGTAGTAGAAGAAGTGCGCCGCCACGATCGGGACGTCGACGTCGCGCGACTCCTTGATCGGCTTGCCGTTGTCGATCGACTCGAGCACCGCCAGCTCGCGGCTGCGCTCCTGGATGATCCGGGCGATCCGGTAGAGGTACTTGGCGCGCTCGCGACCGGACAGCTTCGACCAGACCCGGTCGTAGGCCCGTCGCGCCGCCTTCACCGCCCTGTCGACATCGGCCTCGTCGGCCTCGGCGACCTCGGCGAGAACTTCCTCGGTGGCGGGGTTGATCGTCTTGAACGCCTTCCCGGCGCCATCGACGAACTCGCCGTTCACGAACAGGCCGTACGACGCCTTGATGTCGACGATGCTGCGCGACTCGGGAGCCGGGGCGTAGGTGAAGACGTTGCTTTTCATCTCGTGGTCGCCTGTTTCCTCAGTGGTTGCGGCAGTCCCTGCCGCGTTCTTGTCAGTCACCACGGATCAGTCCAGCGTGAAGTAGTCGGGACCGGAGTAGCGGCCGGTGCGCATCTTGGTGCGCTGCATGAGCAGGTCGTTGAGCAGGGTGGAGGCCCCGAACCGGAACCAGTCCGGGTCGAGCCAGTCGTTGCCGGCGACCTCGTTGACGACGACGAGGTACTTGATCGCGTCCTTGCTGCTGCGGATGCCGCCGGCGGGCTTGACGCCGACCATCCGCCCGGTCGCCTCGCGGAAGTCGCGCACCGCCTCCAGCATGATCATCGTGACCGGCAGGGTCGCTGCCGGCTGCACCTTGCCCGTGGAGGTCTTGATGAAGTGGCCGCCGGCCATCATCGCGAGCCAGCTGGCGCGTCGTACGTTGTCATAGGTCTGGAGCTCGCCGGTCTCGAAGATCACCTTGAGGTGTGCCCCGCCGCACGCCTCGCGGACCGCGACGATCTCCTCGAAGACCTGGAGGTAGCGCCCGGACAGGAAGGCGCCGCGGTCGATGACCATGTCGATCTCGTCGGCGCCCGCCTCGACGGCGTCACGCGTGTCGGCCAGCTTGATGTCGAGGGCGGCACGTCCGCTGGGGAACGCCGTCGCCACCGCGGCGACGTGCACGCCGCTCGTGCCGAGGGTCTGCCGGGCGGTGGCGACCATGTCGGGGTAGACACAGACCGCGGCTGTGGCCGGGCAGGTCGGGTCGGACGGGTCGGGACGCATCGCCTTGGACGCGAGAGCGCGCACCTTGCCGGCGGTGTCGGCTCCTTCGAGGGTGGTCAGGTCCACCATCCGGATCGCGAGGTCGATTGCGAACGCCTTGGCCGTGGTCTTGATGGATCGGGTGCCCAGGGCCGCGGCCCGGGCGTCGGCACCGACCTGGTCGACACCGGGCAGGCCGTGGAGGAAGCGGCGCAGGGTCGCATCGGAGTGCGTGACGTCCGAGAAGTCCCAGCCCTGACCTCGGGCGCCGGCCGATGGCGCGTCGGTGGTGGGGGATGAGGCCATGCGCCCCAGCATAGGGTTGGCCGCGTGAGTGACGAGCCGGTGGAGCGCTTCCGCCCCACGAGCGGGCGAATCACGGGTGGGATCGGGCTGGCCGTGGCGCTCGCGATCGTGGTGATCGGGATCGTGGACCGCGGCGCCATCCCCGGTCCGGTGCTGACCGGGGCGCTCGTCGTGGGAGTGCTGGTGTGGGCCTCGACCCTGCGCCCGCGGGTGTCGGTGACCGAGGACCACCTCGTGCTGCGCAACATGCTCGACACGGTGTCGATCCCGCTGGCCTCGATCGAGGAGATCGCGGTACGCCAGGTGCTCGCGGTCCGCGCCGGCGCGGACCGCTACGTCTCGCCTGCCGTTGGTCGGAGCTGGCGGCAGACCATCAAGTCCAACAAGCGGAACACCGCGGTGCCGGTCGATGCAGCGCTCGCGAGCTATCCCGACTTCGTGGAGCAGCGGATCCGGCAGCGCTGCGACGACGAGCGCGCCAAGCGCGGGATCCAGAGCTACTCAGACGAGCAGGCTGCCCTGGCGGAAGGAGTTCGTCGACAGCTTGCCTGGCCCGAGATCGCCGCGCTCGCCGTCGCGACACTGGCGTTCGTGATCAGCCTCTTGGTCTAGCTCGTTCCGCCCTGCCTCCCTCACCGGGTTTCGAGACGATCGCTAGCGCGACCTGCCTCGACCGGCGGGGGTCCGCTAGATGCCGGCGGCCGCCTTGATGGCGTTGCGGAGGGCGTCGAGACGACCGGCGGCGGCGATCCGGGCGGCGTCGACGCCGTCCTCGGGACGCACCTGGACGACCACCTCGAGGTAGCACTTGAGCTTGGGCTCCGTGCCGCTCGGCCGCACGATGACGCGCGCGCCGTCAGCGAGCCGGTAACGCAGGCCCTCGGTCGGAGGGAGGTCTGCGGAACCAGCGGCGAGGTCGTCGATGCCCTCGACGACCAGGCCGCCGAGCTCGGCGGGCGGGGTACGGCGCAGGCGCTCCATGGCCGCGGCGATCTCGGCCAGGTCCGTGACCCGGACCGACAGCTGGTCGGTCGCGTGCAGGCCGTGCTCCGCCGCGATGTCGTCGAGGAGGTCGGTCAGGCCGCGCCCGGCAGCCTTGGCGTTCGCGGCCAGCTCGCAGAGCAGCAGCAGGGCGGAGACTCCGTCCTTGTCCTTCACGTGCTCGGGGTCGACGCAGTAGCCGAGCGCCTCCTCGTAGCCGAACGCCAGACCCTCGACCCGACCGATCCACTTGAAGCCCGTCAGGGTCTCGACGTACGGCTGCCCGTGGGCTGCGGCCATCTTCCCCAGCAGGCTCGAGGACACGATCGAGGTGGCGTAGGTGCCCTGCTTGCCCGCGGTCAGGAGCTGGTGGGCCAGGAGGGCGCCGACCTCGTCGCCGCGCAGCATCCGCCACCCGTGCGGGCCGGGCACGGCGGCGGCGCACCGGTCGGCGTCGGGGTCGTTGGCGACGACGAGGTCCGCGCCGTACTTCTCCGCGAGGCCGAGCGCCAGATCCATCGCCCCGGGCTCCTCGGGGTTGGGGAACGAGACCGTTGGGAAGTCGGGATCCGGGACCTCCTGCTCGCTGACGACCCGAGGTGGACCGAATCCCGCGGTCTCGAGCACCTGGACCACGGAAGTGCCGCCCACGCCGTGCAGCGGGGTGTAGATGACGTCGAGGTCGCGCGGGCCGTCGACCGCAAGGTCGGCGACCGTGTCCAGGTAGCGGTCGACGATGTCCTCGCCGAGGACCGTGCCACCCGACCCGCGCGGGACGCCGCCCAGGGGACCGACCGCCGCGATCCGGGCCGCGATCTGCGCGTCTGCCGGTGGCACGATCTGGCTGCCGTCCCCGAGATAGACCTTGTAACCGTTGTCCTCCGGTGGGTTGTGGCTCGCCGTCACCATCACCCCGGCCACGCAGCCGAGCTCGCGGATCGCGAACGCCAGGATCGGGGTGGGCAGGGGACGCGGCAGCACCCAGGCCTTGATGCCGGCCCCGGTCATCACCTCGGCGGTGTCGCGTGCGAACACGGCGGAGTTGTGCCGCGCGTCGTAGCCGATGACGACCGCGGCCTCCCGAGGAGCGCCGTTGTCCTTCAGGTAGGCGGCCAGGCCGGCCGCCGCCCTCGTCACCACGACCCGGTTCATCCGGTTCGGACCGGCGCCCAGTGCTCCGCGCAGCCCCGCCGTCCCGAACTCGAGGGTGCCGTCGAAGCGGTCGGCCAGGTCCCCGGGGTCGCCGCCATCGGCTACCGCGGCGACCGCCGCCTCGAGCTCGGCACGGGTCTGGTCGTCGGGGTCCTCGGCTGCCCAGGCGTGGGCACGGTCGAGGAGGTCTGCCAGCTCGGGACGGCTCATGGCGGCACCGTAGCCGCTCGATGCGCCTTTGCTGCTCCGGGCATCATGGGCGCGTGATCGCCCTCCCCCCGCCCTGCGACACCGTCGTCACCCGGATGACGGTCCGGCGGCACCTTGACCAGGATCCCGCCCGATGAGCGCGGCCTACAGGTTCAGCGGCTCGTCGACGGTGGCCGCGCCGCCGGCCCGGGTGCACGAGGTCCTCGTGGACCTGGAGCACTACCCGGACTGGTGGCCGCAGGTCGTGGCCGTCGCGTCACTGGGTCCGGACGACGCGCGGGTGCTGTGCCGCTCGACGCTGCCCTACACGCTGGACCTGGTGCTGCACGCCGTCCGCCGTGACCCCGACCTCCTCGAGGTCGGGGTGTCCGGCGACCTCGCCGGCACGGTCCGGTGGCGGCTGGCGGAACAGCCGTCCGGCACCCGCCTCGACTTCGAGCAGGAGGTCACCGTGGGCGGCGTGCTCGGCGCCATGTCCTCCGTGGTGCGGCCGCTGCTGACCTGGAACCACGACCGCATGATGGCCGGCTGTGTCGTCGGCCTCCGCGAGCGGCTCGGCTGACCCGCCCGAGAGTTCCGGACGGGTCAGTCAGGTCAGGCGTCGATCGAGCTCATGTCGCCATAGCGGTCGCCGACGACGGCGTCGCGCGGGACAGCCGCCTCCAGGGCCGTGAGGTCCTGCGGCGTCAGGTCGACCTCGGTGGCGCCCACGTTCTCCTCCAGGTAGGCAACCCGCTTGGTGCCCGGGATCGGGACGACATCCGGGCCCTGGGCGAGCACCCAGGCGAGGGCCAGCTGGCCGGGTGTGCAGCCGTGTGCCTCCGCGAGCTCGCGCACCTTCGCCACCAGCTCGAGGTTGGCCTTGAGTCCCTCGCCGTTCAGCCGGGGGAAGTACGCCGACCGACGGGAGTCGTTCTCGTCGAGGGAGTCCTCGCTGGTGATGGCGCCGGTGAGGATGCCGCGGCCGAGCGGCGAGTAGGGGACCAGGCCGATGCCGAGCTCGCGGATCGTCGGGAGGATCTCGTCCTCCAGGTCCCGGGTGAACAGGGAGTACTCCGTCTGCAGGGCAGTGATCGGGTGTACGGCGTGGGCCTTGCGGATGTTGGCCGGAGAGGCCTCGGAGAGCCCCAGGTGGCGGACCTTGCCGGCCTCGACGAGCTCGGCCATGGCCCCGACGGTCTCCTCGATCGGGACGGTCTGGTCGACCCGGTGCTGGTAGTACAGGTCGATGTGGTCGACACCGAGTCGCTGCAGCGAGGCGTCGCAGGCCGCGCGGACGTAGTCCGGCTTGCCGTTGATGCCGACGCGGCTGCCGTCGGGACGACGCTCGTTGCCGAACTTGGTGGCGAGCTGGACCGCCTCGCGGCGGCCCGTGATGGCCTTTCCGACGAGCTGTTCGTTGATGAACGGGCCGTACATGTCTGCGGTGTCGAGGAAGGTGACACCGAGGTCCAGGGCCCGGTGGATGGTCGCGATGCCGCTGGCCTCGTCGCCGGTGCCGTAGAACTCCGACATGCCCATGCAGCCGAGCCCGAGGGCGGAGACGTCGAGGGGTGAGGTGACTCCGAGAGTCCGTTGTCCGATAGTCATGGCACCAGTCAAGATCCTGGAGTGCACTCCAGGTCAAGCCCCGATCTCGAAGCGTTCCAACTTCTCGAGGTAGATCCCGATCTTGGCGTCGATCGCGCCCAGGTGCTCCTGGACCTCCGCGAGCTGGGTGAGCACCTGCTGGCGGTGGGCGCGGAGCAGGTCGAGGCGGTGGGCCTCGTTGCCGTCGCCCTGGCGCACCAGGTCGGCGTAACGGCGTACGTCGCGGATCGGCATCCCCGTGGAGCGCAGCCGGGTGATCAGCGTGATCCAGCCGAGGTCGTGCTCGGTGTAGCGGCGATGGCCGGTCGCGGACCGTCCGACCGCCTGCAGCATCAGCCCGTCGCGCTCGTAGTAGCGCAAGGTGTCCGCCGAGAGCCCGGAGCGGGCTGACGCCTCGGCGATCGTCCAGGTGGCGGGCACGGTCCTCGGAGCGGTCATGTCTCCAGTCTCCGCCCTGGAGTGCACTCCAGGTCAAGTGGCCGTCGGGTGGTCTTCAGTCGTCCTCGGGGAAGTGCTCATCGAGGTACTCGTCGATGTTGTCGCCGCCGTAGCGAAAGCGCTTCATGCTCCAGCCGAGCAGTGCGTAGGCCGCGAGGCCGGAGCCCACGAACACGACCCCGGTGAACCTGCCGCCCAGGAGCCACCACTTCTCGTCGACCGGCCACCACCCCGGGGCACCCGGCTGCACCCACCACAGGACACCCATGCCGATGAGCCACAGGGCGCCGATGCTGCTGAGCACTATCCGGGGCCACGTCTTGACGCTGTCGGCGGCGGAGCGCAGGGCCTGGCGCTGCACCGGCTCGAGGAGCCGCTCGGCCCATTCGTAGCTGAGCGAGTGCACCCAGAGGCCGAGGGCCAGGATCAGCAGTCCGGGCCCGGGCAGCGGGATCGCGATGATGCCCGCGACCACGAGGAACCAACCGAGGATCTCGAGCGCGACCCGCTGGGCTCGGGGACGCGCGAGGCGCTCTTCCCGGTTGGTCGGCACGTCGGCACTCAGGCGCGATCGAGGGCGGGGCGGTAGAACCGCTCGGTGGCGAACGGTCCGCCCACGTGCGCCGCCTCGACCTCGTCGTCGGGCGCTGCGGCGACCCGGTCGACGAAGTCCTCGGCATCGTCCTGCGGCTCGTAGCCCAGGGCCCGCCCCGGCTCGAGGTCCCACCAGGCCCGGGTGTTCGCGGAGATGCCGTAGAGCACCGCGAAGCCGGGCGCCGGCGCGGTCAGGGCGGCCTCGACCATCCGGACGCAGTCGTCGTGCGAGAGCCAGGTGGACAGCGCCCGGACGCTCTCGGGCTGCGGCAGGAAGGACCCGATCCGACAGGAGACGGCGTCGATGCCGTAGCGATCGGCGTACAGGCTGAGCACGGCCTCGGCCGCGACCTTGCCGACGCCGTAGAACGTGTCGGGGCGAGGCCGCGTGTCGACCGTCACCTGGTCGCGGCGCGGGGTGCGGCCGACGGCGTGGTTCGACGAGGCGTAGACGAACCGGGTGACGTCGTGCTCGACCATGGCGTCGAGCAGGGCGGCGGTCGTCACCACGTGGGAGGTCAGCGCGTCCGGCAGGCTCGACTCGCCGGGGTGGCCCGCGAGGTGCACCACGCCGTTGATCGACTCCTCCTCGAAGACCGCGGCCACGGCATCGGGATCGGTGGCGTCCAGGGTGTACCAACGCCCGTCGTGGCCCTCGGGCTGCGGGACCCGGTCGAGCCCGACGACTTCATGACCGCGATCGGTGAGGCCCGGGACCAGCACCTGGCCGATGCTTCCGGCGGCTCCGGTGACGAGGACTCTCACGCGCAGAAGGCTATCTGCTCGCCGAAGGCGCCGCGGGGACGCTCACCGAGGTACGCCGGGTCGCGGGCTTCACGTCAACGGCGCGGCCACCATGCCGGCGACCATCGCAATCAGGTTCTGGATGAAGGGCTCGGTCTCGAGCTGCGCGCGGCTGGTCTCCGGGTGCTCCGTCGCCCGGGCCCGGTCCGCGACGGAGTGGAGGATGAAGCTGGTGGCCAGCGCCATGCGCTCGTTGCGCAGCTCCTCCGGCATGGGCGGCATCCGCTCGGCGAGCAGGGCGTAGACCTCGTAGCCACCGGTACGTCGCAACGCCTCCGGCACCTCGTCGGCGAGCTTCGACTGGTCCTGCTCAACGACGTCACCGACGATGACGAGGTAGCAGCGGCCGCGCCACCCGGTCTCCGCCAGCTCGACGGTGGGGCGCACGATCGCCTCGATCACGGAGTTGAGGTCGTCGTCGGGCCGGGCCTGCGCCCGGTCGAGGAGCTCACCCTCACGGACCGACAGGAAGTCCGCCTGTTGTTCGAGGACGGCCACGAGCATGCCCTCACGGGAGCCGAAGTGGTAGTGCACAGCACCGCGGTTGCGCTGCCCGGCCTGCCGGGTGATCTCGAGCAGGGATGCCCCGATGACGCCGTGATCCGCGAACGCGCGGGTCGCGGCGTCGATGAGCCGCTGCCGGGTGTCGTTAGCAGAGACTGTCATCGAGGAGCTCAGATCCCCGGCACGATCTTGCCGAGCAGGTCACCCATCCTCGATGCCGCAGCGCGCCCGGCTTCGAGGACCTCTTCGTGGTCGAGGGGCTCGCCGCTGATCCCGGCGGCCAGGTTCGTGACCAGGCTGATCCCGAGCACCTCCATGCCCGCCTCGCGGGCTGCGATGGCCTCCAGCGTCGTACTCATGCCCACCAAGTGACCCCCGATCGCCCGGACCATGCCGATCTCGGCGGGAGTCTCATAGTGGGGGCCGGGAAACTGAACGTAGACGCCCTCGTCGAGGCTGGGGTCCATCTCGCGGCACATCGCACGAAGTCGACTGCTGTAGAGGTCGGTGAGGTCGACGAAGTGCGCGCCCTCGATCGGGGAGCAGCCGGTGAGGTTGATGTGGTCACTGATCAGGACGGGCGTCCCCGGGGTCCAGGTCTCCCGGAGCCCACCGCAGCCGTTGGTCAGCACGATGGTCGAGCAGCCTGCTTTCGCCGCGGTGCGGACCGGGTGCACGACCGCGGCCACGCCCCTGCCTTCGTAGTAGTGGGTCCGGCTCAGGAACACGAGCAGGTTGCGATCCCCGGCGCGCACGGACCGGATCTTCCCGGAATGGCCTGCGACGGCAGCAGCCGAGAAGCCGGGCAGGTCGGTGGTCGCGATCTCGGCAGTGGCCTCCCCGAGCGCGTCGACCGCGGGCAACCAACCGGATCCGAGCACCAGTGCGACGTCATGGTGGTCCACACCCGTGAGCGCGCGAAGCCGGTCGGCGGCTTCCTGGGCAAGCGCGTCGGCGCTGGTCCTCACGTCGGTCACGGCAGTGATCCTAGGGGTGGAAATCGCGTTTGACGGCTCCGGTGTCGACTGGGTCACATGTTCACGAGCCGCCGTCAGTGCACGGCGGTGTCCGGATCCTCGCGACGAGCGACAGCTCAGAGCCCGGTCGAGCGGCAGGGGCGCCGGCGCAACGCGGCCACATAGTCGTCGGGGGCGTCCGCCGCCTCCGCGGCGTCGGCCAGCACGCCGAGGTACGACGCCGAAGGGAGGCCGCCCTCGTAGCCGTCGAGCACGTAGGTCCACACGACGATCTCCCCGGTCATCGTGCTGACCCGGACCTTGGTCTTGCGGTAGAGCCCGGAGTCGGCCGCCTCCCAGCCGTCGAGCTGCTGCTCGTCCTCCCGGGTGATGTCGTAGACGGCCACGAAGACCTGGTCGAGCGGGTCCTGGACGATGGTCGACAGGGACCCGTCCCAGCCGTGCTCCTCACCGCCGAACGTGAGTCGCCACCCCGTGAGCCAGCCGGTGGTGCGCAGGGGAGAGTGGGGGCAACGCTCGCCCATCCTGGCCGGATCCAGATTGGTCCCGTAGGCGGCGTACAGCGTCACCCGCGAAAGACTAGTGCCCTCGTACGGCCCACCTTTGTGGCCCTCACCGGTTGCTCCTAGGCTTGCGGGCGTGACCCACTTCGATGTCCTCGTCCTTGGTGCCGGCCCCGGAGGGTACGTCGCGGCGATCCGCGCGGCCCAGCTCGGCAAGTCCGTAGCCGTCATCGAGGACAAGTACTGGGGCGGGGTGTGCCTCAACGTCGGCTGCATCCCCTCCAAGGCGCTGCTCAGGAACGCCGAGCTCGCCCACGTGCTGACGCACGAGAAGGACAAGTTCGGCATCGAGGGCGACGCCACGATGGCCTACGGGCCGACGTTCAAGCGCAGTCGTCAGGTGTCCGCGGGCATCGTCAAGGGCGTCCACTTCCTGATGAAGAAGAACAAGATCACCGAGATCGACGGCTGGGGCACCCTGACCGGCGCCAAGGACGGCAAGCACGGGATCGACGTCAAGCAGCGCGACGGTCAGATGGCGTCGTACACCTGCGACAACCTGATCCTCGCCACCGGGGCGAAGACCCGACTGGTGCCGGGCACCTCGCTGAGCGAGCGCGTGGTGACCTACGAGGAGCAGATCCTCGACGAAAACCTTCCGGGCTCCATCATCATCGCCGGCTCGGGCGCCATCGGCGTCGAGTTCGCCTACGTAATGAAGAACTTCGGGGTCGACGTGACGATCGTGGAGTTCCTCGACCGGATGGTCCCCACCGAGGACGCGGATGTCTCCAAGGAGCTGCTCAAGCACTACAAGAAGCTCGGCGTCAACGTGCTGCTCTCCACCAAGGTCGAGTCGATCGACGACAGCGGGGACAAGGTCAAGGTCACCGTCAGCAAGGACGGCACCCAGGAGGTCCTTGAGGCGGACAAGGTCCTGCAGGCCATCGGGTTCGCGCCGCGGGTCGAGGGCTACGGGCTCGAGACGGCCGGCGTCGAGCTCACCGACCGGGGGGCGATCGCCATCGACGGCCGCGGCCGCACCAACGTCGACGGGGTCTACGCCATCGGCGACGTGACCGGAAAGATGATGCTCGCCCACGCGGCCGAGGCGATGGGCATCGTCGCGGCGGAGACGATCGCCGGCGCCGAGACCATGGAGATCAACTTCGACATGATTCCCCGCGCGACCTACTGCCAGCCGCAGATCGGCAGCTTCGGCTACTCCGAGCAGCAGGCCAGGGACAAGGGGTACGACGTCAAGACCGCCACGTTCCCGTTCTCCGCGAACGGCAAGGCCCAGGGGCTGGGCGAAGCGGTCGGGTTCGTGAAGATCGTGGCCGACGCGGAGCACAACGAGTTCCTCGGCGCCCACCTGATCGGGCCGGACGTCACCGAGCAGCTGCCCGCGCTGACACTGGCCCAGCAGTGGGACCTCACCGCGGACGAGGTGGCGCGCAACATCTTCGCCCACCCGACGCTGTCGGAGGCCGTCAAGGAAGCCGTCCACGGCATCGCCGGTCACATGATCAACTTCTGATGCCGCCGACCCGAGCAACCACCGAGCGGGTCGTCATCATCGGTGGCGGCCCCGGTGGCTACGAGTCCGCCCTGGTCGCGGCGCAGCTCGGTGCCAGGGTCACGGTCGTCGACTCCGACGGGATCGGCGGCTCGGCCGTCCTCACCGACTGCGTGCCGAGCAAGACCCTGATCGCCACGGCCGAGCTGATGACCGACGTGGCGGGTGCGGCGGAGCTCGGCGTCAACTTCCAGGACCGTGAGGGCGACGCGGCGACCAGCCTCCGTGTCGACCTCGCGCGCGTGAACGCACGGGTCAAGCAGCTCGCGGCCGACCAGTCCGCGGACATCGGCCGGCGGCTCGCCAAGGAGGGCGTCACGGTCGTCCGGGGTCGTGGCCGGCTCGACGGACCGGGTCGCGTCGTGGCCGCGCTCGCCGACGGCGGCGAGGAGGTGCTCGAGGCCGACGCCGTGCTCGTCGCCACGGGAGCAGCCCCGCGGACGCTGCCCACCGCGCTGCCCGACGGCGAGCGGATCCTCACGTGGGAGCAGGTCTACGACCTCACCGAGGTGCCGACGAAGCTCATCGTGGTCGGCTCCGGTGTCACCGGCGCGGAGTTCGCCAGCGCCTACCTGGCGCTCGGCATCGACGTCACCCTCGTGTCCTCACGGGACCGGGTGCTGCCCGGTGAGGACGCCGACGCCTCGGCCGTGCTGGAGGAGGTCTCGATCCGGCGCGGGATGAAGCTGCTCTCCCGGTCGCGGATGGAGTCCGTGACCCGCCACGGGGACACCGTGACGGTCACGCTCACCGACGGCCGGACCGTCGAGGGCTCGCACTGCATCCTCGCCCTGGGGTCGGTCCCCAACACCGCCGACCTCGGTCTGGAGGAAGGGGGCGTCATCCTCAAGGACGGCGGCTTTGTCAACGTCGACCGCGTCTCGCGGACGTCGGCCCGCGGCGTCTACGCCGCCGGCGACTGCACCGGCGTGCTGATGCTGGCCTCCGTGGCCGCGATGCAGGGTCGGGTGGCGATGTGGCACTTTCTCGGCGATGCCGTGCACCCTCTCGACCTGAAGAAGGTCTCCTCGAACGTCTTCACGGCCCCCGAGATCGCGACCGTGGGCTGGTCGCAGGAGTCGGTCGACAACGGCGAGATGCAGGCCGAGGTCGTGATGCTGCCGCTCTCGGGCAACCCCCGCGCCAAGATGCAGGGCGTGCACGACGGGTTCGTCAAGCTGCTCTGCCGGCCAGGCACCGGCATCGTCGTGGGGGGAGTGGTGGTCGGACCGCGCGCCAGCGAGCTGATCCACCCGGTGTCGATCGCGGTGGCCGAGTCGCTCACCGCCGACCAGCTCGCTCAGGCGTTCACGGTCTACCCGTCGATGAGCGGCTCGATCGCCGAGGCCGCCCGGCGCCTGCACCGCATCTGAGCCGGCTCAGATGCGGGAGCTCCCGCCAGCGATCCCCCCAGGACCTGTGGTCGACGCGCGGATCTGGGCCTCGGCGATGGCATTGGTCGTCAGGTACGAGTCATCGCCATGCACGTGCGCGGTGGTGAATCCGGTCCCACCGAGATACTCACCGGCGGCGTACCAAGGGACCAGACCGGAGGCCGTCCGCACCATCCGGACCGGAGGCAGCTCGCCATTGGCCAGGCGGTTTGCGTCGTTGCGGCACACCGGGATGCTCCGCGCGACCCCGCCCGACGGCTTCCAGTCGGCGTCGGTGGCGGCGGGCCCGTGCTGGGGGTTGAAGAAGCAGGACTCACGGCGCTTCGGCAGGTCCAGTCCGTCACGTCGAGCGAGCACGCAAGCCCGGGCGAATCGGGACTCGTCCAGGATCGTGTTGACGGTTGCCACGTCCTCGGACGTCGCGGCCGCCCGAAGCGCGAGCTTGGCCTTCTCGTAGGCGTCGAGCGCGCGCTGGTAGTCCTCCCGCATCTCGTCGTCGATGTCGACCGTGAGCGTGTCGACATGCAGCTCGCTGAGCTGTTCGCCGAGCACCGTGATGTCCTCGTCGGTGGCGCGCCGGTTCATCCGGAACTGGTCTGCGGCCAGCAGCCGCCGTGCCTTGCGCTTCCCGAATGTCCACATGATTGTCCGACGGTATGCCAGGTGGCGGGGTTCCGGCGCCCGCGGCCGTCACGGCACATCGGTTAGGTTGGCCGCTCGTTTCCGCAACAACCCTCGGGAGATCCGGATGTTCCGTCACCGCCTCACCGGCATCGCCGCCACGGTCACCGTGGTCGCCCTCGCCTCGTCCGGTGCGGCGGCGGCCGAGACCTGGACCATTCCCGGCAATGCCACGATCACGATCAAGGGTCACGGTTACGGGCACGGACACGGTCTCTCGCAGTACGGCGCCGAAGGCGCAGCGCGCAAGGGCCTCGGCTACCGGCAGATCGTCAACTACTACTACCCCGGCACCAAGTGGGGCCGCGCCACCGGGAACGTCAAGGTGCTGATCAGCGCCGACACGACCCGCGACGTGATGGTCGGTCCGCGCGACGGCCTGACGGTCCGCGCGACGACGTCCGGGAAGTCCTGGAACCTGGCGAAGGCAAAAGCCGCCGCCAAGCGCTGGCGGATCGTGCCGTCGACGGCCGGCCGCAGCGAGATCGAGTTCAAGACCTCCGCCTGGCATCGGTGGCGCGTGCTGGTCGGGGGCGCGGAGTTCTCGGCCGGGGGTCAGCCGATCCGGCTCTACACCCCGTCCGGCAGCGTGCAGTACCGCGGGATCCTGCGCTCCACGCACAGCGACACCGTCAACATCCTGCCGCTCGACGCGTATCTCAAGGGCGTCGTCCCGAGCGAGGTCATCGCGTCCGTGTGGCACCAACAGGCGCTGCGTGCCCAGGCGATCGCGGCGCGCACCTATGCGGCGTACGAACGCCGCGAACCGCTCGCCAGCCACTACCAGATCTGCGACACCGAGCGATGCCAGGTCTATGGCGGCTACTCGGCGGAATACCCGACCTCCACGACGGCCGTGGACGCGACCGCGCACCAGATCCTGACGAAGTCCGGGAAGCCGGTGTTCGCCCAGTTCTCGGCGAGCAGCGGCGGCTACACCTCCGCCGGCGCGTTCTCCTACCTACCGGCGAAGAAGGACGGCTACGACGGCTGGTCCGGCAACCCCTACCACTCCTGGAGCGTGACGCTGGCCGACGAGGACATCGAGTCGGAGTGGCCGGAGGTCGGCAACCTGAGGTCCATCCGGGTGTCGAACCGGGACGGCCACGGTGAGTGGGGTGGCCGGGTCGGCACGGTCACGCTGACCGGGTCGGGTGGCAGCGTCACGGTGAGCGGCGATGACTTCCGGTTCCTGCTCGACCTGTACTCGACCTGGTTCACCCTGCGCGTCTCCTGAGCGAGGGAATTACAGATCGGTAGTTCGGCGGTACTCGTTGCGGCCCGCCCGGATGCGTGGTGCGATCACCTGTCACACCTGTCTCGACAATCACTTTCGACCCCTCCCGTCACAGCCTCCGGAGCCTCGATGCGCGCGTCCCACGATCGCCCCGCGCGGATCCTCGGCCTCCTCGTGACCGCGACCGTCGCGCTGTCGGGACTCGCCACCACACCTGCGGGCGCAGCGGCCTCGCAGGACACGTGGCGGGTGCCGGCCCACGCGACCATCACGATCAAGGGCCACGGCTACGGGCACGGACACGGCATGTCGCAGTACGGCGCCGAGGGGGCCGCACGCCAGGGCCTGGGCTACCGGCAGATCGCGAGCTTCTACTACCCCGGCACGACCTGGGGGCGCAGCCGGGGCCGCGTCACGGTGCTCATCACCGAGGACACGAGCGACGACCTCGAGGTCCTGCCGCGGGCCGGGCTGACCGTTCGGGACACGGCCGGCGGCGATCCGGTCTCGTTGCCCGACAACGGGGCGCTGCGGTGGCGGGTGGCCGTGGGATCCAGCGGTGCCGCCCGGGTGGCCTACAAGCTGAAGCGATGGCACGGCTGGGCCGACCTGGCCGGTGCAGGTGAGTTCGCCGCCGACGGAGAGCCGATCACCCTGCTCACGCCGTCCGGACCTCACGCGTACCGAGGTCGGCTGCGCAGCGCCGACACCCCGGCGGGCCGCATCACCGTGAACGACGTGAGCCTGGAGAACTACGTCAAGGGCGTCGTCCCTCTGGAGATGCCGGCCTCCTGGAGCACCCAGGCGGTGCGGGCCCAGGCCGTCGCGGCGCGCACCTATGCGGCGTACGAGCGCGACCACCCGCACTCCGACGACTACCAGCTCTGCGACACCACCTCGTGTCAGGTCTACGGCGGACACGGCGCCGAGCAGGCCGCCTCGAACACGGCCGTCGACGACACCCGCGGTCGGGTGCTCCTGTCCGACGACGAGCCGGCTTTCACGCAGTTCGCCTCGAGCAGCGGCGGCTGGACCGCGGCCGGGTCGGTGCCCTACCTCCCGGCCAGGCAGGATCCGTACGACGGCTGGTCCGGCAACCCCGTCCACTCGTGGTCGGTGACTCTCGATGACTCCGACCTCGAGCGGGCCTGGCCGGCGATCGGCAACCTGACCCGGATCGCGGTGACCGACCGGGACGGCAACGGTCAGTGGGGCGGTCGCCTGGTGTCGCTCACGCTCACCGGCAGCCGGGGCAGGGTCGTCGTCTCCGGGGACACGTTCCGGTCCCGGCTCGGCCTGCGCTCCACCTGGGTCACGTTCACCGTTTGAGCGGGGTCAGCCCAGCACGAGTACCAGGTCGCCGCCCTCGACCGCCTGGGTGCCCGACAGGGCCAGGCGTTCGACGGTGCCGTCGACAGGTGCCGTGATCGAGGCCTCCATCTTCATCGCCTCGATGGTCGCGACCGTGTCCCCGGCGGACACCCGGTCCCCTTCGGCCACCGCGATCGTGACGACGCCCTGGAACGGAGCGGCGACCTGGCCCGGCTTGGAGGAGTCGGCCTTCTCGGTCGCGGCGACCTCGGACGCGACGCTGCGGTCGCGCACGCTGACCGGGCGCAGCTGCCCGTTGATGGTGGCCATCACCGTGCGGTAGCCGCGCTGGTCCGCGTCGCTGATCGCCTGCACGCCGAGGATCAGCTTGATTCCCTCCGCGAGGTCGACCTCGTGCTCGTCGCCCTGTCGCAACCCGTAGAGGTAGTCCAACGTCGGCAGGACGGAGATGTCGCCGTACGTCTCGCGGGCCTCGAGGAAGTCCTTGGTCGGTCCGGGGAAGAGCATCGCGTTGAGCGTGCGGCGACGGGTGGCCTGGCTGCCGGCGAGCCCCTCGGCCTGCTCGGCCGTGATCTCCTCGTTGGGCGCCTTCCAGGTGCGGCCCTCGAGCGCCTTGGTGCGGAACGGCTCGGGCCAGCCGCCCGGCGGGTCACCCAGCTCACCGTTCAGGAAGCCGATGACCGAGTCCGGGATGTCGAACTTGCCCGGTTCCTGCGCGAACTCCGCCGGGTCGGCACCGACCGCGACGAGGTGCAGCGCGAGGTCGCCGACGACCTTGGAGGACGGGGTCACCTTGACGATGTTCCCGAGGATGTCGTTGGCCGCGGCATACATGTCCTCGACCTGCTCGAACTTCTCGCCGAGGCCGAGCGCAATTGCCTGCTGCCGGAGGTTGGACAGCTGGCCGCCCGGGATCTCGTGGCGGTAGACGCGCCCCGTGGGGGACGGGAGCCCGGACTCGAACGGCGCGTAGACGCGCCGGGTGGCCTCCCAGTAGGGCTCGAGCGCGTTGACCGCGGCCAGCGACAGCCCGGTCTCCCGCTCGGAGTGGTCGGTCGCCGAGACCAGCGCCGACAGCGCCGGCTGAGAGGTGGTGCCCGCCATCGACGCGCAGGCGGCGTCGACCGCGTCCACCCCGGACTCGATCGCCGCCACCAATGTGGCGAGCTGGCCGCCGGGGGTGTCGTGGGTGTGCAGGTGGACGGGCAGGTCGAAGCTGTCGCGCAGCGCCGTGACCAGGGTGCGGGCAGCCGGTGCCCGCAGCAGGCCGGCCATGTCCTTGATGGCCAGGACGTGGGCGCCGGCGTCGACGATCCGCTCGGCGAGCTTCAGGTAGTAGTCGAGCGTGTAGAGCTTCTCGTCCGGGTCGGACAGGTCGCCGGTGTAGCAGAGCGCGACTTCCGCGACCGTGGTCCCGGTCGCACGCACGGCCTCGATGGCGGGCCGCATCTGCTCCACGTCGTTGAGAGCGTCGAAGATCCGGAAGACGTCGATGCCGGTGGCCGCGGCCTCCTCCACGAACGCGTTGGTGACGTCGGTGGGGTACGGCGTGTAGCCCACGGTGTTGCGTCCGCGCAGCAGCATCTGCAGGCAGATGTTCGGCACCGCCTGACGCAGGGCCGCCAGCCGGTCCCACGGGTCCTCGGTCAGGAAGCGCAGGGCCACGTCGTACGTCGCGCCACCCCAGGCCTCGATCGACCAGAGCTCGGGGGTGGTGCGCGCGACGTGGCCGGCGACGGCCAGCAGGTCACGGGTGCGGACCCTCGTCGCCAGCAGCGACTGGTGGGCGTCGCGGAACGTGGTGTCGGTGACCGCCACGAGCTTCTGCTCGCGGAGCCGCCGGGCGAACTCCGCGGGTCCTACCTCGAGCAGCAGCTGGCGGGTGCCGTCGGGCGCGGGGACGGCGAGATCCGTGGGAGGCAGCTTCGTCGCGGGGTCGATGCTCACCGGCGCCGGGCCGTGGGGCTGGTTGACCGTCACGTCGGCGAGGTAGGTCAGCAGCTTGCTGCCCCGATCGCCGCTGGCGCGCGCCTGCAGCAGCTGGGGGTGGGTCTCGATGAACGAGGTCGTGATGTGGCCGCTCGAGAAGTCCGGGTCGTCGAGCACTGCCTGCAGGAACGCGATGTTCGTCGAGACGCCGCGGATGCGGAACTCGGCGACCGCGCGGCGAGCCTTGGCGACGGCCAGCTCGAAGGTCCGGCCGCGGCAGGTCAGCTTGGCCAGCATGGAGTCAAAGTGGGCCGAGACCTCGGCGCCGGTGTACGTCGTACCGCCGTCCAGGCGCACTCCGCCACCACCCGGCGAGCGGTAGGTCGTGATGGCTCCGGTGTCGGGGCGGAAGTTGTTGGCCGGGTCCTCGGTGGTGATCCGGCACTGCAGGGCGGCGCCGCGCAGCGTGATGGTGTCCTGGGACAGCCCGAGGTCGTCGAGCGTCTCGCCCGCCGCGATGCGCATCTGCGAGGCCACCAGGTCGACGTCGGTGACCTCCTCGGTCACCGTGTGCTCGACCTGGATGCGCGGGTTCATCTCGATGAAGACGTAGTTGCCCTCGGGGTCGAGGAGGAACTCCACGGTGCCGGCGTTGCGGTAGCCGATCTCGGTCGCGAACCGGACCGCGTCGGCGCACATCCGCTCCCGGATGTCCGGGTCCAGGTTGGGGGCCGGCGCGATCTCGACGACCTTCTGGTGTCGACGCTGCACCGAGCAGTCGCGCTCGAACAGGTGGATCACGTTTCCGGCGCCGTCGGCGAGGATCTGGACCTCGATGTGGCGCGGGTCGACCACGGCCTGCTCGATGAAGACCGTGGGGTCGCCGAACGCACCCTCGGCCTCGCGCATGCAGATCTCGACGGCCTCGCGGAGGTCCTTCGGGTCGTCGACCCTGCGCATGCCTCGACCGCCGCCGCCCGCCACGGCCTTCACGAACAGCGGGTAGGGCATCTCGCCGGTTGCCTCGATCAGGGCATCGACGTCGGTCGAGGGCTCCACGCTGGCCAGGGTCGGCACCCCCGCGGCCTTGGCGGCTGCGATTGCCCTTGCCTTGTTGCCGGTGAGGGTGAGCACCTCGGCGGTCGGGCCGATGAACGTGATTCCGGCGTTCGCGCACGCCTCGGCCAGCGTCGGATTCTCCGACAGGAACCCGTAACCCGGGTACACCGCATCCGCACCCGCGCGCAAGGCGGTCGCGACGATCGCGTCCGGGTCGAGGTAGGCCCGGACCGGGTGCCCGCGCTCGCCGATCTCGTAGGCCTCGTCGGCCTTCAGGCGGTGTTCGGACCAGCGGTCCTCATAGGGGAACACCGCGACGGTCCGGGCGCCGACCTCGTACGCCGCGCGGAAGGCCCGGATCGCGATCTCGCCGCGGTTGGCCACGAGCACCTTGGAGAACATGGGGGCAACGCTATAAGCGAATGATGGTGGGCAAGCGCGCCCCCCATTGCCCGCGAGACGAAGAGGTGTTCGGATCCGCGAACTCGGGAGCGGGTTCGTGCATCAGACTGACGAGGGCCCCAACCGGGCCACCACCTCCGATCGGGGACCGAACCATGACTGCTCGACCTCTGCGCCGAACGGCGGTGACCGCGTTCCTTGCGGTCGGACTGGCAATCCCCGCGCTCGTCGCCGCGTCACCAGCATCGGCCGTAGCGGCGCCGGTGCTCTGCGACGGTGTGGAAGCGACGATCGTGGGCACCGACAGCGCCGAAACCCTGACCGGGACGTCCGGCGACGACGTGATCGCGGCCCTCGGCGGCGACGACGTGGTCGACGGCCTGGCCGGCAACGACGTGCTGTGCGGGGACGACGGCGCCGACCAGATGAACGGCGGTCCGGGGTCGGACCGGCTCTTCGGAGGCCTCGAAGACACCGACGAGGACGTCCGACTGGCCGGTGACTCGCTGTCCGGGGGTCCCGGGGACGACCACCTCGACCCGGGGCTCGACCCGTCCGCGCAAGTCGACCGGGACACCCTGCGGTGGAGCGACGCCTCGCGAGGAGTGAAGATCGACCTGGGGGACGGGGCGACGGGAACCAGCAGCGGGTTCGGGCAGGACACGTTCGTGCTGGATGGGAACCCGAACGTTGTCGGGTCCCGCCACGGCGACACCATCCAGGGCTCTTCGGCCGCGGACCGGATCCGTGCGGCCGGGGGCTCGGACACGGTCTACTCGGGGGCGGGCGATGACGACGTGCACCTCGATGGGGGTCGCCTCGAACCCCGCTCCGCGGACCTGGTCCGGACCGGGTCCGGGAACGACATCGTCACGAGCTTCTCCGGGCACGAGCGGGTCTTCCTCGGCGCGGGCCGCGACCAGTTCTCCGGCTACGGTGCCGAGGGTGACCGCGTGCGGGGCCAAGGGGGTAGCGACTTCATCTCGGCGGTCATGGCGTCGGGGGTGTTCCTGCGTGGGGACGGAGGCGCCGACTACGTCACGCTCTCCAAGGGGGCTGCGGCTCAGCAGCTGCCGACCGTGGTCGTGGACGCGGGGGCCGGTCCGGTCGCCGGGTTCGAGAACTACTCCTTGGCCGCCTACGCGCACTGGGACTTCCGGGGCACCCCCGGACCGGACCACGTCCAGGCCTTCGACGAGTTCGGCCTCCGGCTCACCGCCCACACCTACGCGGGCAACGACTACGTCGAGGGAAGTGGCGAGAACGACTTCATTGACGCGGGCGCCGGACGTGATCGCGTCCTGGGCGGAGGGGGTCGGGACACCTGCCTGCATGCTGAGCTCCGCAGCTCGTGCGAGCGGCTCCACTAGCCCCCCCGCGACGATCAGGCGGTGAACTGGCCGACGAGGTCGGCCACGGCGTCGTCGGCCAGCGCCACCGCTTCGTTCTCGGGTACGTCGAGGATCCGCACCGACTGGCTCCCGCCTGCGGTCGTCGCCACCAGAGAGGTGAGCCCTACCCGGCGCTGGAACCAGGTTGATCGAAGGTTCCACCCGATGACGTGGTCGACGGACAGGGCGTCACGGCGGCGGTGCAGGCTGCCGGACCTGCTCACGACGTAGCGGTCGACCAGCGTGTGGCCCAGGGACGCCGCCCGGTCGGCGGCCACGAAACCGGCCGAGGCCAGCACAACCAGGGCGGGCGCGAGCAGCCAGGCGCTCAGGTCCTCCCGCACGACGACGAAGAGGTCCGCGACCAGGAGGACGCCGGCGGGAAGCAGCGCGCGCGTGTAGCGGCGCCGTCGCGCTGCGGGCCCGTGGCCGACCAGCGGAGCGTCGACCGGGCCGGCCACGCCGAGCACGTCCCGGGCGACAGCCATGCCGACGCGGAACGGGGCCGGCGGCACCAGCACCGCGCTGCCCTGCTGCTTGTCGAGCCCGGTCACGATGGCGCGCAGCTGACCGCCTCCGGCGAGCCGGAGCCCGATCGGCTCGCACAGGCTCACTCCCGCCACGCGGTCGTCGTCCAGGCTCGTCTCCCGGGTGGTCAGCAGTCCGCGCCGAAGATGCCAGGCGCCGGCAGCGTGGGTGAGCGTGAAGCCCCAGTTCGCCACGACGTACCCCCCGATCGCGAGGCCCGACACCAGCACCAGGAGGGTGACGAGACCCCCGGCCACCGCCGCCCAGACCGGGAGACCGGTGACGCTGTTGCCCCAGCCGGACGGATCGAACCGGTCGAAGCCACCGAGTGTGTTCACCAGCTGGCTCGACGCGCCGAGCACACCGGCGGCGATGACCAGGCCACTGCTCGTCAGGGGGGCGAACCTGATCCAGGCGGGGTCGAACCCGAGCACCACGCGCGGCCCGCTCGGAGCCGCACCGGCCGGCGCGTCCTCGGGGGCGACCTGCAACAGGTCCTCGCGCAGCGTGCGCGCCCGGTCCACGGGGAGCCCGTCGAGATCGAGGCGATCGTCCCCGCTGGTGGAGGCGGTGCCGGTCCCGATGCGCACCGTCGTGAGGCCGAGCAGCCGGTGGATGGGCGAGGCAGTGAGGTCGATCGTGCGGACCCGGTCCAGCGGGGTCGAGAGCACATGTCTGTTCAGCAGCCCGCGGCGCAGCTCGACCCTGCCGTCGGCGATCCGGAAGCTGGTCGTCAGGTAGCGGAGCACCCCGAGCCCGATCGGAACGGCGACGCCGATCAGCTCCCAGCGCGGGCCTCCGGACCCGGCACCCGCCAGGAATATGCCGATCAGCACAGGAAGGAACCGCAGCAGCTCCTTGACCGGGTGGACCAGCAGCATTCGCGGGTCCAGGCGCTGCCAGTCGTGGTCGCGCGCGAGCTCCTGCCGGGCGACGGTCTCTGTCACGTGGCGTCGCCCTCGACGGCGTCGGCCTTGACGGTGAGCTCGTCGACCAGCTGTCGGGCTCGGACCTTGTCCAGCCCGGAGATCTCCAGGGCCCCGGCCGCGGACGCGGTCGTGACGGTCACCGAGGCCAGCCCGAACAGCCTCGAGACCGCGCCCTCGGCGTAGTCGACAGTCTGGATCCGGGACATCGGCGCGATCCGTCGCTCCCGGGCCCACCAGCCCGTCTGGGTGTAGACGGCGGTGTCAGTCACCTCCCAGCGGTGCACGAGGTAGCGCCACTGCGGCACGATCGCGACGTACGCGGCCAGCCCGAGTCCGACGATCACCACGACCCAGGTCGAGACGTTGACCCAGTCCCACACCCAGACCACGAGCACCACGGCAACCATGACCAGCAACGACTCGGCCATGGCGCCGATCAGCCACACCAGCCTGGCACGGGGACTGACGCGCTGCGCGGGCTCCCGTAGCGAGCGACCCTCGGACATGGTCCCGACATTACGGGGCCACCCGCGAGGGAACGCCGAGCGGTGCCGCTAGTCCTTCAGCTCGCAGATGACGGCGCCGTTGGTGACGGTCGCGCCGACCTCGGCCTGCAGTCCGGTCACGGTGCCGGCCTTGTGGGCCTTGATGGGCTGCTCCATCTTCATGGCCTCGATGACGATCACCACGTCGCCCTCGGCAACCTCCTGGCCCTCCTCGACGGCGACCTTGACGATGGTGCCCTGCATCGGGCTGGTGACCGAGTCCCCCGACGCCGCGGCGCCGGCTTTCTTGGCGGCCCGCTTGGGCTTCTTGGCGCCCGCGGCCGTTCCGGTGGTCAGCCCCCCCAGACCGGCCGGCAGCACCACCTCGAGGCGCTTGCCCCCGACCTCGACGACGACCGTCTGGCGTTCTCCGACCTCCTCGGCCTCGACGTTGTCGCCGGTGTAGGGCTCGATCTGGTTGTCGAACTCCGTCTCGATCCAGCTCGTGTAGATGCTGAAGGTCTTGCCGTCCCCGATGTACGCCGGGTCGCTCACGACCGCCCGGTGGAACGGGATCACGGTCGGCATGCCGTCGACCACGAACTCGTCCAGCGCGCGGCGCGAGCGCTCCAGCGCCTGCGTGCGGTCCCGGCCGGTGACGATCAGCTTGGCGATGAGGGAGTCGAAGCTGCCGGGGATCGTCTCGCCGCTCACGTAGCCGCCGTCGAGCCGAACACCCGGGCCGCTGGGGGGCGCCCACGCCGTGAGCGTGCCGGGGGCGGGCATGAAGTTGCGGCCGCCGTCCTCGGCATTGATGCGGAACTCGATGGAGTGGCCGCGGATCTCCGGGTCGTCGTAGCCGAGCTCCTCACCGGCGGCGATGCGGAACATCTCGCGGTCCAGGTCGATGCCGGTGACCTCCTCGGAGACACAGTGCTCGACCTGCAGGCGAGTGTTGTCCTCGAGTAAGGAGATCGTGCCGTCCTGGCCGACGAGGAACTCGCAGGTGCCGGCGCCGACGTACTTCGCCTCGCGCATGATCGCCTTGGACGACTCGTACAGCTTGCTGACCTGGTCGTCGGTGAGGAACGGCGCGGGCGCCTCCTCGACGAGCTTCTGGTGTCGACGCTGCAGGGAGCAGTCGCGGGTCGAGACCACGACGACGTTGCCGTGCTGGTCTGCCAGGCACTGGGTCTCCACGTGGCGCGGCTTGTCGAGGTACTTCTCCACGAAGCACTCGCCTCGCCCGAAGGCACTGACGGCTTCGCGCACC
>JAOPXM010000073.1 GCA_025965125.1 Nocardioides sp. | reverse complement strand
CGTTCACCCTCACCTCGCCCTCGGCCTCGCGCTTCTCCTTGCACTTCACGCAGTAGAACTCGCCGCTCCAGGTCTCCGCCATGACGGCCTCCTTGCCTAGGTATCTCTTCGGTCGTCGCGACGGGGATAGTGGGGAAGCCCGCCGGAAGCCCAGCGACGGGTGCCGCCGGGCCATCTCGACCTTACGACACGCCTGAGCGCAGGCGTGACAGGCGCGCCCCACGCGTGCACAGGCGTGTTTCGGGCGTGTTTTCGCTCACGGCGCGTTCGGGCGCCGGATCAGTACATTGCGGGCATGCCCGATCTCACCCACCTGCGTCTCGAGCGCACCTCCGACGGCGTCGCCGTCCTCACCCTCGACAACCCCGACATGCGCAACGCGATGTCCGATGAGATGACCGCGTCGTGGGTCTCGGCCATCGACGAGCTCGCCGCGGACCGCTCGGTGCGGGCGGTGGTCGTGACCGGAGAGGGTTCGGCGTTCTGCTCCGGCGGCAACACCGGCTGGATCGCCAGCGAACCCGACGCCTCGGTCGACTACCTGCGCACCCGGATGATCGCGTTCTACCGGGCCTGGCTGTCGATCCGGAAGCTCGAGGTCCCCACGGTGGCGGCCGTCAACGGTGCGGCCATCGGCGCCGGGCTGTGCCTCGCGCTGGCGTGCGACATCCGGTACGCCGCCCGGGGTGCCAAGCTCGGGGCGCCGTTCGTGAAGCTGGGCATGCACGCCGGCATGGCCGGCACCTACCTGCTGCCCAACGTCGTCGGCGAGGCCCACGCCCGAGACCTGCTCCTCACCGGCCGCATCGTCGACGCCGACGAGGCGCTTCACCTCGGGCTGGTCTCTCGGGTCATCGACCCCGAGTCGTTCCGCAGCGAGGTGCTCGAGACGGCCGCCGGCATCGCCGCCACCGCCCCGATCGCGAGCCGGCTGACCAAGCTGGCGCTGGCCGACGGCGGCCACCGGGACTTCGAGGCCTGCGTGCAGTGGGAAGCGCTGGCCCAGCCGATCACGCTCGCCACCGCGGACCTGCAGGAGGGCATCCGGGCCAGCCAGGAGAAGCGCCCGCCAGCCTTCACGGGCGCCTGAGGCGAGCCCCAGGGGGTTCGAGAACCCGAAAGAAGAGGCCCCCGGTCCGCCGCGGCGACACTTGCCTTCCCCTTGCGAGTGTCGTTGAGCGGGCCGGGGGCCTCTTCTGTCCGGCAACGCTAGGAGCGGCCCGCCCGGCGGTCAATGCGATCCGGAGGACCGACCGCCTGGCCTGTGGATAGAGCTGTGGACAACTCTGTGGATGACCGGCCACACCCGTGGAGAGACCCCGCTCGCCTCGGGAAAAGCCTGTGGAGGACACGCCCGGGACGCCGCCGTACCCTGCCCTGACCAGCAACAATCGTCGTCCACCGGCTGTGGACAAAAGAAAGTTCCGGCCTCGGGCCGAGGATCGGAGGAGCTCAGCGTGGCGGAGCGGGAGAAGTACGACGGCGGGCCGGTCGCCGCGCTGCGAAGGATCGCATTCCTGCTGGAACGCGCCAGGGAGGACACCTACAAGGTCAAGGCGTTCCGTGGCGCCGCGGCGACCATCCTGCCGATGTCCGACGCCGAGCTGGCCGGAGCAGTCGAGGGCGGGACGCTGACGGACCTGCCGGGCATCGGGGCAAGCTCCGGGAAGGTCATCGCCGATGCCGTCAGGGGGATCCTGCCCGAGCGCCTGGCCCAGCTCGAGCGTGACCACGCCGGGCCGCTGACGGCCGGCGGCTCCGGTCTCCGCGCACAGCTGCGCGGCGACCTGCACTCCCACTCCGACTGGTCCGACGGCGGGTCGCCGATCGAGGAGATGGCCTTCACCGCGATCGAGCTCGGCCACGACTACCTGGTGCTCACCGACCACTCGCCGCGCCTGACGATCGCCCACGGCCTCTCGGCGGAGCGGCTGACCAGACAGCTCGGCGTGGTCGAGGCCGTCAACGAGCACCTCGGCGGCAGCGGGTTCACGCTGCTCAAGGGCATCGAGGTCGACATCCTCGACGACGGCGGGCTCGACCAGACCGACCAGCTCCTCGCGCAGCTCGACCTCCGGGTGGCGAGCGTCCACTCCAAGCTCAAGATGGACGCCCCCGCCATGACGAGGCGGATGATCGGTGCGATCCGCAACCCCCGGATGAATGTGTTGGGCCACTGCACCGGTCGCCTGGTCACCGGTGGTCGAGGCACCCGGGCCCAGTCCCAGTTCGACGCGCGGGCGGTCTTCGAGGCCTGCGCCGAGCACGACGTCGCCGTCGAGATCAACTCCCGACCCGAACGGCGCGACCCCCCGACCAAGCTGCTCGAGCTCGCCCGCGACCTCGGGTGCCTCTTCTCGATCGACAGCGACGCGCACGCGCCCGGGCAGCTGGACTTCCTGGTCTACGGCGCCGAGCGGGCGGAAGCAGCCGGCATCGATCCCGACCGGATCGTCAACACCTGGCCCAAGGAGCGTCTGCTGGACTGGGCCGCGAAGTAATCTCCGACCATGACTCATCCCGAGGTGGAGGTACGCCGCTCGAAGCGGCGGCGCCGTACCGTCTCGGCGTACCGCGACGGCGACCGGATCGTCGTGATGATCCCGGCATCCCTCAGCCGCCGCGAGGAAGCCGAGTGGGTGGAAACGATGGTCGCCCGGCTCGAGAAGTCCGAGCGCCGACGCAAGCCCTCGGACGACGACCTGATGCAGCGCGCGGAGGCGCTCAGTGACCGGCACCTCGGCGGGCTCGCCACCCCCGAATCGGTCCGCTGGGTCGAGAACCAGAACACCCGCTGGGGCTCGTGCACGCCGGGAGACCGGACCATCCGGCTGTCCGCGCGGCTGCAGGGGATGCCGGGCTGGGTCATCGACTACGTGCTGGTCCACGAGCTGGCGCACCTGCTCGAGATCGGGCACGACGAGAAGTTCTGGGCCTGGGTGGATCGCTACCCGCAGGCCGAGCGGGCCAAGGGCTACCTGCTGGGCTGGTCCGCCGCCGCCCACCTCGAGCCGCCGCCGGGCGGCGACGTCGACTGAGAGCGCTCAGCCGAACCGGGCGCGGGCCACCGCGATCAGCTCGTGCATCTCCGGTTCGAGCTCCGGCAGCGCGTCGAGTGACCACCAGCGGACGTCGAGCGACTCGTCGCTGACGGCGGGCACCGACGCGGCGGGTGCGACCGCGACGTACCTGACGTCGAGGTGCTGCACGAGGCCACGGGGGTCGCAGAAGCCGACGGTGTGCTCGTCGAGGTGTGCCGGCACGGGGTCGAGCCGCAGGCCGGTGATGCCGGACTCTTCGGTCGCCTCGCGTGCGGCCGCCGCGGCCAGGGTGGTGTCACCGCCTTCGCAGTGCCCTCCGAACGCGAACCACCGCTTGGCCTTGCCGTGCAGGTTGAGCAGGACCCGGGTGACCGACTCGTCCACGACGAGCGTCCCGGCCGTGAGGTGGTCGGGAAAGCAGGTGCGCCACACGCCGTCGTCGTGGTCCTGCAGGTGCGTGACGAAGCGTTCGCGGAGGCGTTCCTGCTCCGGCGTCGGCGGCCGCCATGAAGACAGGGTGACCACGGCGTCCGGGTGCAGGGTCACTCGGTGGGTGCGTCCGGCGGGGTGTCACCCTCGAGCAGCTTGGCGAGCTCGGTGTCGAAGTCCTCGTCGCTCAACGACTCCGGCGCCGTCGCGTCCTCGCGGAACCCGAGGGGGTCGTCGAGGTCGGCGCCGGTGGGCAGCAGGTGGGGGTGCATCCAGACGCCGTCGCGTGCTTCGGCGCCCTGCCGGGTGCGCAACGAGCCCCACAGGGTGGAGGCTTCGCGCAGCCGTCGCGGCCGGAGCTCGAGGCCGACCAGGGAGGCGAACGTCTGCTCGGCCGGGCCGCCTGCGGCGCGGCGTCGGCGGAACGCTTCCTGCAGCTTGGTCGCCGCGGGCATCCGTTCGGCGGTCGCCTGGCTGACGACCTCGTCGACCCAGCCCTCGACCAGCGCCAGGGCGATCTCCAGGCGCTGCAGCGCGATGGTCTGCGCCTCGGACTGGGGCAGATCGAAGAGCCCGCCCTCGAGCAGTGCCTGCATCGACTCGGGGTTGGTCGGGTCGATGCCGCGCATCTGCTCCTCGACGCGGCTCTGGATCCCCTCGGCGTTGATCTCGATGCCGCGCGCGTAGTCGGTCACGGCGCCGAGCAGGTGCTCGCGCAGCCACGGGACGTGGGCGAACAGGCGCTGGTGGGCCGCCTCGCGCAGGGCGAGGTAGAGCAGTACGTCGTCCTCGGTCACGTCGAGCCCCTCGGCGAAGGCAGCGACGTTGGCGGGCACCACGGCTGCCTTGCCCGCGGCGGCGAGCGGGAGGCCGATGTCGGAGACGCTGAGCACCTCGCCGGCCAGCGCGCCGAGACCCGAGCCGACCTGGGTGGCGAGCATGGCACCGACGGCCTTGCCGAGAATGCCCAGGATCGGCGCGGCCGAGGCACGTGCTTCCTCGGGCAACGCGTTGGACATGGCCTCGACGGACTGCTTGGCGATCGGCTCGACGAGCACCTTCCAGACCTCGGTGGTCCCGACGATCCACTCGGCGCGGCTCCAGGCGGCGGTCGAGGTGACACCCGAGGGGAAGGAGGTCGTTTCGTCGAGCCAGTGGTCGGCGAGGCGTACGGCGTCGGCGACCGCGTCCTGTTGCTTCTGGGTCACCGACGGATCGGGGGTCTGCGCGACGGACTTGCGCGCGATGTCGAGCGCGACGTCCCAGTTCAGCGGGCCGTCGTACGGCTGCATCATCGCCTGGATCTGTCCGAGGAGCTGGCCGAGGTCGGGCATGCCCGCCATCGCGCCACCGGAGAAGAACTGCTCGAACGGCGTGCCCTTGAAGGGGTTCTGGCCGTCGTCTGGCGCAGCGTCTTCGGGGTCGCCGGGGTTGTTGCTCATCCGGGGTCCCCGGGCAACGCGCAGCTCAGCAAGCATGTGGCAGGGCTGGTCATGCCCCCAACGGTACGCGGGAACGGCAAGGTAGCGGGCGCGCAGCACTACGCCCATGGCGAACCGTCTAGGGTCGCGTTCGTGAGCCACCCAGCCGTCCGACTGGTCGATCTCAGGGAGACGCCCCTGGACGTCGACGAGGTACTGGCCTGCCTCGACGACGAGGCGGCCGGCGGCCTGACGTTGTTCGTCGGACGGGTCCGCGACCACGACGGGGGACGCGACGTGCTCGGGCTCGACTACTCGGCCCACCCCACGGCGCTCGAGCGACTGCACGAGGTGTGCGAGCGGGTGGCCGACGAGTTCGACGTGCACGGCGTCGCGGCGGTGCACCGGGTCGGCACGTTGGCCATCGGCGACATCGCCGTCGTCGTGGCGACCACGGCGGCGCACCGCGGCCAGGCGTTCGAGGCCTCGCGGGCCCTGATCGACACCCTCAAGGCAGAGGTGCCGATCTGGAAGCACCAGCGATTCGGCGACGGCACCGAGGAGTGGGTGGGCTCTCCGTAGGCGCGCCTCCTGCGCGTCCAAGCGGCAGGTGCCTACGCTCGCTGCGTGGAGATCCTGCTCTGGCTCGTGCCGCCCGTCGTCGTCACCGCCGTGGCGATGTCGTGGATCGGCTGGCTGGGGCGCGAGGGCCGAGGCGAGGTGGACCGCGACGTCGCCGTACGTCGACTGGGGGAGGCCCTGCAGCGTGAGCACAAGCGCCGGAAACCACCCGGGTACGCCGCCCCAACGCCCGAGCGCGACCGCAGCACCGGCATCGCCGTACGAGCCTCGCGGAACCGTTGAGCCGGTCTCCGCGCACCGTTCTGCCGGGCCCCGCGCGACTCGAATGCGCGCGTAGAGCCCAACTCAACCGCGCTTGGCGGGCAATGAGAGGGTTGGCGCCATGACGCAGCGCACCATCGCCGCCATCGTGGCGGTGCCGATGGTTGTCGCGCTGCTCGTGGCGGCGTGGTGGAAGCCGCTGCCCTATGTCACCTACGAGCCCGGGCTGACCCTCGACGTCCTCGCGCAGGACAACGGGAGCGAGATCATCCAGGTCCAGGGCCACCAGACCTACCGCACCGACGGCGAGCTCCGGATGACCACGGTCTACGTGTCTCGCCTCAACGCCAAGCTCCGGCTGTTCGAGCTGATGGGCGACTGGCTCAACAACAAGGACGCCGTCTATCCCTACGACGCGGTCTACCAGAAGGACGAGACGGTGGCGGACAGCCAGGCCACCGGCGCGGTCGACATGGTCACGTCGCAGGACGCCGCGACCGCCGTCGCGCTCCACGAGCTGAACTACGACGTGCAGCCGGCGACGGAGGTGTTCTTCGTCGGGGATGGCGTGCCGGCCAGCGGGAACCTCAAGGTCCGCGACATCTTCCTGGAGGCCAACGGGAACGTGGTCAAGTCCGCCGACGACGTGACCAAGGCTGTGGACGCAACGCCCGCGGGCAAGTCGGTGACCTTCGTCGTCCGCCGCGACGGGAAGCGCACCACTGTCAAGGTCACGCCGGAGCAGAAGGACGGGAAGCCGACGATCGGCATCCAGCTCGGGACGGGCTTCGTCTTCCCGTTCAAGGTCGAGATCAACATCGACCCCAATATCGGCGGGCCCAGCGCGGGGCTGATGTTCTCCCTCGGCATCTACGACACCCTGACCCCGGGCTCGCTGACCGGCGGCCAGACCGTCGCCGGCACCGGCACCATCGCCGACGTGGCCACTGGCAAGGTCGGCCCGATCGGCGGCATCCAGCAGAAGATCGCCGGGGCCCGAGCCGCGGGCGCCGAGCTGTTCCTGGTCCCGGCGCCCAACTGTCACGACGCGAACGGCGCCTCGAACGGCAACATGCGCCTGGTCAAGGTGACCACGATGCACTCCGCGGTCAAGTCCATCGGGGCCTGGGTGGCCAACCCGGACGCGGCCCTTCCTTCGTGCCAGGGCGCCTCGTGAGCGATCCCGATCGCGCGGACGAGAGCCCCCGCGAGGAGGGCGACATCCTGGCCGACTTCGACGTCGACCCGGCTCTCGCGGCCGCCGTGCTCGAGATCGAGTCGCACGTGGCGGATGACGGCTGGGACCGCCCGGCCCGCCTCTACGCGTTGGTCGACACGGCCCGTCTCGTCCAGAGCGAGCCCGCGCTCGCCGCGGCCATGGGCCTGGACGAGTCGTCCGCGCGCGGCTCGCTGACGCCGGTGGAGCAGGACCAGCTTGCCCCCGAGCAGCCGCTGGAGCAGGTGCTCGAGTCGATCGTCTGGCCGCCGGAGGTGGCGGGCTGCGCGGCGGTGGTCGAGCGCCTGGTGCTGCCGCCGAACGCTGACGGGCAGCTGCCGGAGGATCCCGCAGCTGCTGAGGAGTTCGCTCGCGAGCACCCGGACCGCCAGGAGGTCAGGATCGTCGCCGGCGCGACCCGGCACGGCTCAACGTACTGTGCACTCAGGTTGCGCGCCCACGACGACGACCAGTCGGTCGTCGGTGGGGCGGATCTGGTCCCGGGGCTGCTCGCACTCCTGGGGGCGACGCTGGAGGACGACATGCACGAGAGTTCTGAGGAGAACCCCGAGTGAGCGAGCTGTTCGACGACGACCCCCGCGATGCGGCGCCGCCAGGACGCACCGGCTCGCGCCGCTCCCGGGCGCTGATCATCACCGCGGGCGTCCTCATCGTCTTCTTCTTCGGGCTGTCGACGTTCTCGGGGATCTACACCGACCGCCTCTGGTACGACTCGGTCGGCTACGGCGAGGTCTTCAGCACGCTCTTCTGGACCAAGACCGGACTGTTCTTTCTCTTCGGACTGCTGATGGCAGCCGTCGTCGGCGCCAACATGGTCGTCGCCTTCCGGTTCCGGCCGATGTTCCGGCCCACGTCGCCGGAGCAGACCGGCCTCGACCGATATCGCGACGCGGTCACGCCGATCCGCACCTGGCTGCTGATCGGGGTCTCCCTGGTGCTCGGCATCTTCGCCGGCACGTCGGGTGCGGGGGAGTGGCGCAACTACCTGATGTGGCGCAACGGGGTGCCGTTCCACCAGAGCGACCCGTACTTCCACAAGGACATCGGCTTCTACGTCTTCGACCTGCCCTGGCTCCACTACCTGGTCGACTTCACCATGGCGGTGTCCGTGGTGGCGCTGTTGGCGGCGGCGGCGGTGCACTACCTGTACGGCGGGATCCGCCTGCAAACGGCGCACGACCGGCTCTCCGGTGCCGCGCAGGCACAGGTCTCGGTGCTGCTCGGGGTGTTCGTGCTCGCCAAGGCGGCCGACTACTACCTCGACAGGTTCGACCTGGTCACCCAGTCCGGCTCGCTGATCACCGGGATGAGCTACACCGACGACCATGCGGTGCTGCCGGCGAAGAACATCCTGATGGGCATCGCGGTGATCTGCGCCGTGCTGTTCTTCCTCAACGTCTGGCGGCGCACCTGGATGCTGCCCTCGGTCGGCCTCGCCCTGTTGGCGCTCTCGGCCGTCCTGCTCGGGCTGATCTGGCCGGGCATCGTCCAGCAGTTCCAGGTCAAGCCGTCCGAGGCGGACAAGGAAGCGCCGTACATCAAGACCAACATCGAGGCGACCCGCGTCGCCTACGACGTGAGCGATGTGAAGGTCGAGCCGTACACCAGCAACGCCGACCTGGCCGCGAGCAGCCTGGGCTCGCTCGACGGCCAGACCGCGTCCGCGCCGCTGGTCGACCCGCAGCTGGTGCGCCAGGCGTTCGAGCAGAACCAGCAGGTCCGCGCGTTCTACTCGGTCGCACCCGTGCTCGACGTCGACCGCTACCAGATCGGCCCGAACGACCGTGCCCTGGTGCTCGGCGTCCGGGAGCTCGACCAGAGCGGCATGAACGGGGCCGACAAGAACTGGTCGAACCTGCACACGGTCTACACGCACGGCAACGGGATCATCGCGGCGTACGCCAACCAGCGCCCCAAGGACGACTCCGCGCAGCTCGACACGGGAACGCAGGGCTCCGATGCGGGCATCGAGTGGGCGCAGGGAAACGGTCCCGGTCAGGACGACCTCACCGAGGCGACCGGCGGCTTCCAGAGTCAGGTGTACTACGGCGAGCTGAGCCCCAACTACTCCATCGTCGGCAAGGCCAACGCCGACGCCACCGACGTCGAGCTCAACCTCCCGACGAACGGGTCGGACGAGGCCTCGACCACGACGTACGCCGGCAAGGGCGACGTCGAGATCGGCGGGTTCTTCAACAAGCTGATGTACGCCGTGAAGTTCGGCGACAGCAACTTCCTGCTGTCGGAGCGGGTCAACTCGAACAGCAAGGTGCTCTACAACCGCAACCCGAGCGACCGGGTCCGCAAGGTGGCGCCCTGGTTGAGCATCGACAGCGATCCCTACCCGGCTGTGGTGGACGGGAAGATCCTCTGGGTCATCGACGGCTACACCACGACCGACCGGTTCCCGCAGTCCGAGAGCGAGTCGTTCAAGACGATGACCAACGACTCGCTGCAGACCAACACGGACCTGCGGACGGTGCCGACCGATGACATCAACTACATGCGCAACGCCGTGAAGGCCACCGTCGACGCCTACGACGGCACCGTGACCCTGTACGCCTGGGACGACACGGACCCGATCCTCCAGGCCTGGCGCAGTGCATTCCCTGGCACGGTCAAGGACAAGTCCGAGATGCCGCCGGACCTCGTCGCGCACCTGCGCTACCCCGAGGACCTCTTCAAGGTGCAGCGCTACCAGTTCGCGCGCTATCACGTCACCGACCCGGGCGACTTCTACCAGGGCAACAACCGCTGGGAGGTCCCGATCGACCCGTACTCAGCCGGCAACCTCCAGCCGCCGTACCGCCTCTTCGTCGACGACCCCGGCGTCTCGGGTGACAACGAGGCGTTCTCCCTGAGCTCGGTGTTCGTCCCGTTCGGCAAGAGCAACCTGGCGTCGTTCGTCTCCGTCGACTCGGACGCCACGAGCAGCGCCTACGGCACGATGCGGGTGCTGGAGCTGCCCAACGAACAGACGCCGGGCCCGGGCCAGGTGGCCAACACGTTCGCGTCCGACCCGGCCGTCGCAACTGCCCTGGCGCAGTTCAACCGAAGTGGCGCGCGACCCGTCTACGGCAACCTGCTCACGCTGCCGGTCGGCGACGCACTGATGTACATCCAGCCGGTCTACGCCACGCGGGAGCTCTCCGCCGACTCCAGCTTCCCGATCCTGACCTATGTGCTCGTGAAGTACGGCGAGGACGTCGGCATCGGCACCACGCTGAAGGACTCGTTGGCCGACCTCCTGGGCGTCAGCGTCGACAGCACGCCCCCGCCGAGCAACGGCGGGAACAACGGCGGGAACAACGGCGGACACCAGCCCGGCGTCAACGAGCAGATCCGGAACTTGCTCGCCAAGGCCGAGTCGGCATTCAACGCCGCCGATGCCGCGCTTGCCGAGACACCGCCGGACACCGTGACCTGGGCATCGAAGACCAAGGAAGGCCGCGACTACATCAAACGGGCCTACGCCCTCGCCCAGCAGCGGGACAGCGGCTCGGGTCCCTCGTCGAATCCGTCGACGTCGCCCTCCACCAGCCCCTCGTCCACGGCATCCGCGGACCCCTCGGCGAGCACCAGCCCCTAGAAGACCGTCCATCGGGTGCCGGATTTGGAGCGCCCCCAGCCATGCCGTAATGTTGTATTCACCGACGCGGGGTGGAGCAGTTCGGTAGCTCGCTGGGCTCATAACC